>DATAQD010000210.1:0-7126 GCA_036264855.1 Jatrophihabitans sp.
GCGTAGACGTCCTTGTGCTGGCCGTGCTCGTCGGCGGCCATCCGCAGTGCCGGCAGCTCGGGCAGGACCACCTCGGCGAGTCCGGTCTCGACCATGACGTCCAGCCCCGCTTGCGGGGCGCGGCCGAGCAGCAGCTTCGACAACTCGGCCTGCACCCGCTCAGCGGTGATCCGGCCCAGCTGCCCCGCCATTTCGGTCATCGCGGTCTGCGCGTCGGCATCGATCGTCGCTCCCAGGGTCGCGACGAACCGGGCGGCCCGCAGCATCCGCAGCGGATCGTCCGCGAACGACTCCTCGGGCGCGGCGGGCGTGCGCAGCACCCCGCGGGCCAGATCGGCCAGCCCGCCGTAGGGGTCGCTGAAGGTCCGGTCACCCGTGACCGACACGGCCATCGCGTTCATCGTGAAATCGCGACGCCGCAGGTCATCGACGAGGGAGTCGCCGTAGGCGACGACCGGGTTGCGGCCGACTCGGTCATAGCGATCGGCCCGGTACGTCGTGATCTCGCACATCAGCCCGCCGACCCGAGCGCCCACCGTCCCGAATTCGATCCCGGTCGTCCACGTGGCCGAGGCCACCGGCTCGACGATCTCGAGGATCTGCTCCGGACGGGCATCGGTCGCGAAATCGAGGTCCTCGGACCGACGCCCCATCAGCGCGTCGCGGACCGGGCCGCCGACCAGGTGCAATTCGCGCCCAGCGCGCGCGAACGCCGCGCCGAGAGCGACGGCGGCGGGTGGCAGGGGCACGAGATCTGCGGGCGAGGTCATCGATCAACCTCTCGGTCGCAGTTCGGACGGCGCGGACGGGGTGCCACGGACGGCCAGGGTACCGAGTGGCCGGTTACCATCGGGTCCATGTCCCAGAGCCCGGAGTCGCATCCGGGGCGAAGGTCCTCCGACCACTCCAAGAAGCGCCGCCGTCCGCGCAGGTGGCTGCGGCAGGTGGACGAGTTCAGCGCGGGCGGCCTGGTCGTCGACCTCGCCGGCGACGAACCGCGCGGGGCCCTGATCGGTCGTACCGACCGGCAGGGCCGGCTGCTCTGGTCCCTCCCCAAGGGCCACATCGAAGTCGGCGAGACCGCCGAGCAGGCGGCGGTCCGCGAGGTCGAGGAAGAGACCGGCATCGCCGGCGAGATCCTGGCTGAGCTCGGCACCATCGATTTCTGGTTCGTGGCCGACGGACGGCGCATCCACAAGACCGTCCGGCACTACCTGCTGCGGCGCGTCGGCGGCGAACTGTCCGACGCCGACATCGAGGTCGACGAGGTCGCGTGGGTGCCGCTGACGGAGATCCGCAGCCAGCTCGCCTACCCCGACGAGCGTGGTCTCGTCGACGCAGCAGGCAGGCTGCTCGCGGAGACGGCGTGAGGATTCGGGCGCCCGGCCGACCGCGCGGCGCTCGAGCCCTCGGCGCGGCCGTGCTGGCCCTCGCGATCGCCGGGACCGCCGCCCCGCCACCGGCCGGGGCCGCCGCCGCCGAGTCGGACACCGTCGTGATGGCGATCACGAGCGTGAGCCCGTCCACACCCAAGGCGACCGTCAAGCCGGCCCCACTGTCGGTCGACATCAGCTTGACGAACACGACCGGCGTCGCGGTCCGCAAGGTGCAGATCCGCGCCGAGCGCGGCGAGCCGATCTTCGCCCAGAGCGCGCTCGACACTGCGCTCGCGCACCCGGAACCGCCGGCGACACCGGGCCTGGAGATCAAGGCCACGCACCCGGTCACCGTGAACCTGCCTCCCGGCGCGACGGTCGAGACGACCTTCACCACGGTCACCAGCACCCAGGACTTGTCCAGAACCAACGGCAAGGGCATCTGCCTGTGCTTCAAGGGATCCATCTACCCGCTGTTCTTCAGCGCCCACGTCACCGGACGCGACGGCGTCGACCAGGTACTCGGTGTCGTCTCGACCTTCCTTCCGTCGTTCTACGCCAAGCCGGCGCCGGTCCACGTGAGCTGGATCTGGCCGCTGATCGACCGCCCACACCTGCTCGCCGACGAAACCGTGTTCACCGACGACGACCTCACCACGCTGCTCGCTCCGGACGGCCGGTTGTCGCGCGCACTTGCGGTGGTCGAGGGGGTCGGCCGGGCGGTGCCGCTCACCCTCGTGATCGATCCCGAATTGCTGTACGAGCTCGAGGTGATGGCTACCGGCAACTACCGCTACCAGACCGGCACGACCACCACCGCGGGCACGGGCCAGGCCGTGGCCACGAGCTGGTTGGATCGCCTGCGCGCGGTGCTGATCGGCGACCCGAACGTGCAGGTCGAACTGACCCCCTACGCCGACCCGGACGTCGAATCGCTCTCCCGCCACGGCCTGGACTGGTCGGCGGCGATCCCCGAGGAGATGAGCGCCAACGTCACCAAGGCCCTGGCGGGTCGCGCGCCGGCCTCAGATGTCGCCTGGCCGGCGGCCGGTGCGATCGGACCGAACGCCCTCGACCGCCTGGTAACTGGGGGCGCGAGCACCGTCGTCCTGAACGCGTCCGCCGTCAACCCGAAGCCCCCGGCGGGGGCGGTGCCGGCGGGGATCGCGCGGCTGGAGGCCGGCAACCAGGACGTGGCGGCGATCCTGCTCTCGCCGTCGCTGCAGAAGTACTCGGCGGCGGCGGTGACCCTGGGCGACGCGGGCGCGGCCGCGCTGCCCGACCTGGTCGCCGAGCTCGCCGTGCGCGCGGTGCAGGAGCCGACCGAGGAGCACGTGGCCGTCATCGCGGCGCCCCGCTACGTCGATCCCTCGGTCCCGGACGCCGTGCGCGCGATCCGCGAGACCAGCGCCTCCTCGTTCGCCCAGCCGGCGCCGTTGCACTCGGTGATGAGCGCGACGCTCTTGCCCACCGGGCGCAGCCGGCTGGCCAAGGTGCCGGCTTCGGCGGCGACCCTCCCCGCCCTGAACATTCAGGCCGCGAGCGCGGTGGGATCGGCGTCGGCGACGCTGCGCTCACTGTTCGGCACCGCTCCAAACGCCGCCGCGCGGGCGTTCCTGACCAGCCTGCCGATCGCGGTCCAGCGGGTGGAGTCCTCGTCCTGGCGCACCGACGCGCATTACGGCAACCCCGCGGCCGGTGAGTCATTTGCTCAGGAGCTGGACGCGATCGTCCATTCGATCTCGACGGGTGTGCACATCGTTTCGCCCTCGTCCGGTACCTACACGCTGGCCTCCAGCAATTCCAAATTGCCGATCACGGTCGAGAACGATCTCGACTACACCGTCAACGTGCGGGTCCAGGTCACGACGGTGAACGGCCTGCCCGGGTTCACGGCCCAGGACATCGGCGCCCAGGCCATCGATCCCCACAGCAAGCGGATCCTGCACCTGCCGACCCAGGTCGAACGGTCGGGACGGATCCAGGTCAAGGCCCAGCTGCAGACGCCGGATCGCCACCCACTCGGTGCGCCCGTCCCGCTTTCGGTACACAGCACCGCGCTGGGCGTCATCGGCGTCGTCATCACGATCGTGGCCGGCGTCGTGCTGGCGCTGGCGCTGCTGGTCCGGCTGGCGCGCCGCTGGCGGCACCGGCGCAGGTCGGGGCGCCCGGCACGGCCCGGGGGGAAAGTCGGCGGCCACCCAGAGCAGGGGGCGGGCGCCCGGACTCCGGAGGCCCGGCCGGCCGACGCCGAGCCGGCGGCGGGGCCCGCGACGTGACCGGGACGTCCGTGCGCGACGACGGTTGGAGCAACGCGACGCACTACGCGAGCGGCCGCCCGCTCGAGCCGCGGACGTTCACCGAGGCCGATCCGCTGACCTCACTGCTGCTGCCCGGCTGGGACGACCCGGACGAGCCGCGCTGGAGCCCCACGACCTACGTCGGCCGCCCCCGCAAGCGCGCGGCGAAGAAGGGTCAGGCTCCTCCGGAGGCCGAGGTCGACACCGCGGCACCCGACACCGCGGCACCCGACACCGCCGAACCCGGCACCGCGGCACCCGGCACCGCGGCACCCGACACCGCGGCGCCTGGGGCCCCGCCGCCGAGCACCAGCTCGGAGGCCGGCGCCCAGCTCGAGCCCGGGGTTTCGGCCCCGGCGCCGGACTCCAACCGCGACCTGCTCGCCAACAGCCGGTCAATGGCGCTCGCCAGCCTCACCAGCCGGATCACCGGGTTCGTCCGCAGCATCATGCTGGTCGCCGCGCTGGGTATCGGCGGGGTGGGCAACGCCTACAACGCGGGCAACAACCTGCCCAACATGGTTTACGAGCTGCTCCTCGGCGGCGTGCTGTCGAGCGTGCTCATCCCCCTGCTGGTCCATGCCCAGGCCGAGGACGAGGACGGCGGGGTCGCCTACACGCAACGGCTGCTCTCGCTCGCCACCGCCGCGCTCGGCATCATGACGCTGTTGACGGTGCTGGCCGCCCCGCTGATCGCGGCCGCGTTCGTCCCGGCCGGCTCGCAACGGGAACTGACCAGCATCTTCGCGACGCTGCTGCTTCCCGAGATCTTCTTCTACGGCCTGGGCGCGATGTTCATGGCCGTGTTGAACATCCGGCACTCGTACGCACCGGGGGCGTGGTCACCGGTGCTGAACAACGTGATCATGATCCTGACCGTGCTCGTGTTCTGGCTGCTCCCCGGTCCGTCGACGCTCAACCCGGCGACGATAACCACGCCGCAGATCCTGGTCATGGGCATCGGCACGACGCTCGGCATCGCCGCGCAAGCGCTCATCCTGATCCCGTCGCTGCGCCGGACCGGGTTCACGTGGCACTGGCGGCTGCGCGCGCTGCCCGGTGAGGTCGGCCGGATGAAGGAGGTCGGCACGCTCGCCGGCTGGGTGCTGCTGTACGTCGTGTCCAGCCAGGTCGGCGTGTCGGTGATCCAGTACGTCGGCATCCACAACGGCGGCTTCTCGGTATTCACCCAGGCCGACCTGTTGTTCCAGATGCCGTACGGGATCCTGGTCGTCTCGCTGCTGACCGCGATCATGCCGCGACTGTCGCGCGCGGCCGTGCGCGGGGACAACGAAGCGGTCATCGCCGACCTGGCGCTCGGCGCCCGGCTGTCGGCCGTCGCCCTCGTTCCCGTCACCGTCGGCCTCATCGCGCTCGGGTCCGTCCTGGGCGTCACCCTGTTCGCCTACGGCCAGACGTCGGTCGCCGGAGCGCACCTCATCGGCTCGGCGCTCGCCTGGTCGGCGTTCGGGTTGTTCCCGTTCGCCATCGTCATGCTGCAGCTGCGCGTCTTCTACGCCCTGCGCGACGGCCGCACGCCAACCCTGATCAACCTGTTCATGGTGGGGACGAAGGTGATCCTTGTCATCGTCACCAACGAGATCTATCGGGCACCGTCCGGAACCGACGTCAGCCGGCACCCGTCGGTGCACGCCGTCGAGTGGCTGAACATCTCCACCTCGCTGTCCTACGTCGTCGGCGCGATCGCCGGCCACATCCTGCTGACCCGCCGCCTCGGGCACCTGGGCTTCCGCTCCGTGCTGCGGACGGTGGCCCAGATCGGGACGGCCTCGGTGGTCGGCGGGCTGGCCGCGTGGGCGGTCGTCGTCGGCGCACGCCACACGCTCGGGACGGCGCACACGGGGTCGATCACCGGTCTCGTGCTCGGCGGATTGGTCGGGCTGGCGGTGATGGCCGCGATCGCCTGGCGCCTGCGCATCCCGGACGTTCAGCAGGTCGTGGCGATGGTGCGCCGGTGACCCCGGCCGCGCCGACCGGACGGGAATCTCGGCGTCCCTAGGATGGTTGCACCAGCGGATCGAGAAGAGGCACAGTGTCCCAGCACCGCAATGTGATCATCATCGGCTCCGGCCCCGCCGGTTACACCGCCGCTCTCTACACCGCTCGCGCCGACCTGGCGCCGCTGGTCTTCGAAGGAATCCACTACGGCGGTGCCCTGATGACCACGACCGATGTCGAGAACTACCCGGGTTTTCCGGACGGCATCATGGGCCCGGATCTCATGACCCAGATCCGCACCCAGGCCGAGCGCTTCGGGGCCGAACTGGTCGCCGACGACGTCATCTCGGCCGAGCTGAGCGGGCCGATCAAGACGGTCCGCACGCTCGACGGCGAGTTCACCGCGGACGCGGTCATCCTGGCCATGGGCTCGGCCTACCGCAAGCTCGGGCTGCCCCGCGAGGACGAGCTGTCCGGCCACGGTGTGTCGTGGTGCGCGACGTGTGACGGATTCTTCTTCCGCGACAAGGACATTGCCGTCGTCGGCGGTGGCGACACCGCGATGGAGGAAGCGACGTTCCTGACCCGCTTCGCCAAGTCGGTCACCGTCATCCACCGCCGCGACGCCCTGCGCGCCAGCCGGATCATGGTGGATCGCGCCGAGGCCAACCCGAAGATCGCGTGGCGGTGGAACAGCGAGGTCATCGACATCCACGGCGAGCACTCGGTGACAGGGCTGCGGCTGCGGGACACGGTGACCGGTGAGGACAGCGACCTGCCGGTCGGCGGACTGTTCATCGCGATCGGGCACGAGCCGCGCAGCGAGCTCGTCAAGGGTCAGGTCAGCCTCGACGACGAGGGCTACATCGTCACCGGGACAGGCACCCGCACCGACGTCGAAGGCGTATTCGCGGCCGGGGATGTCGTGGACCACACGTATCGTCAGGCCGTCACCGCGGCGGGGACCGGCTGCCAGGCCGCCCTCGACGCCGAGCGATACCTCGCCGCCCTGGCCGACCGGCCGGCCGCGGTGGCCAGCGCCGACTGAGCGGGAATCACCGCTACGGCGAGAACGTTGCAACAACAATCACTAGCACCAGGAGAGAATTTGATGGGCGCCAACACCAAGATTGTCACCGACCAGACCTTCGCCGCGGACGTGCTCCAGGCCAACGGTCCCGTCCTCGTCGACTTCTGGGCCGAGTGGTGCGGCCCGTGCCGCCAGGTCGCTCCCGTGCTCGAAGAGATCGCTGGCGAGAACGCGGGCAAGCTGACCATCGCCAAGCTCAACATCGACGAGAACCCCGAGACGGCCCGCAACTACCAGGTGATGTCGATCCCCACGATGGCCGTCTTCTCCGGTGGACAGCTGGTCAAGACGATCGTCGGGGCGCGGCCCAAGGCCGCGATTCTGCGTGAGCTCACGGACTTCGTCGGCTGATCTCCTGACCGTCACGAGGCGGCCGCCCCCTTGTGGGGCGGCCGCCTCGC
>DATAQD010000064.1:0-5890 GCA_036264855.1 Jatrophihabitans sp.
CCGGCGAGCAGGGTCTTGGCCACGTCGTGTTGTCGACGAGCGACGACGAAGCCTCATTGCGCTTCTACCGGGACGTCCTTGGCTTCCGGCTGCGCGACTCGATGCGGCTGCCGCCGCAGCTGGTCGGCCGGCCGGCCGACGGCCCGCCCGCGTGGTTGCGCTTCTTCGGGTGCAACCCGCGCCACCACAGCCTCGCCTTCCTGCCGATGCCCACGCCGTCCGGCATCGTCCACCTGATGATCGAGGTCGAGGCGGCCGACGACGTCGGCCTGTGTCACGACCGTGCGTTGCGCCGCAAGGTGCCGATGTCGGCCACCCTCGGCCGGCACGTGAACGACCTGATGCTGAGCTTCTACATGAAGACCCCCGGCGGCTTCGACGTCGAGTTCGGCTGCGAGGGGCGGCAGGTGGACGACGAGTCGTGGATCGCCCGCGAGTCCACCGCCGTCTCACTCTGGGGCCACGACTTCACGCTCGGTGCCCAATACCGGTGATGAGCGCTCGCGCGAAGAACGGGCGGGCCCAGCCGGCGACGAGGGAGCGGATGGAGCCGCGGACGGGCCCGAGCGCAGCGAGCGGTCCAGACGAGGCTCGATGAGCGTGGACCCGGACGCCTTTCGCAGGTCGCTCGGCCACTTCTGCACGGGCGTCACCGTGGTCGCCGCCGTCGGCGAGGACGGTGAGCCGATCGGCTTCGCCTGCCAGTCCTTCGCCGCGCTGTCGCTGGATCCGCCCCTGGTCCTGTTCTGCCCAGGCAAGTCCTCCCGGACGTGGCCGCTGATCGAGGCGGCGGGCTCGTTCTGCGTCAATGTCCTCGCCCACAACCAACGCGACGTCAGCATGGTGTTCGGGCGCGCCGGCTCGGACAAGTTCGCCGCCGTCGGCTGGTCCCCGGCCCCCTCAGGTGCTCCCAAGCTGGACGGCGTGCTCGCCTGGATCGATTGTTCGATCGAGACCGTGGTCGACGGGGGCGATCACCACATCGTCATCGGCCGGGTGTCCACCCTCGGCGAACCCGCCGAGGACGGCCGGCCGTTGCTCTTCTATCGCGGGGCCTACTCGGCCACCGAGGCCGCGGAGCCGACCCCCGGCATCCTCGACAACCTGATCACGTGGTCGCGCGCCGACGACTGGTTCTGACCGCCCGCCGCTGCCGCGTCAGCGAGGTCGGGTCAGCGGCCGGGCAACCCGTGCAGGTACCCCTTCTGCTGGACGCGCGTGGTGATGCGCCAGCCCGCTGGGGTGCGGGCAAACGTGTCGAGATACCACAGCCCGACGAACAACACCTGCTGCGCGCCGTCCTTCTCCGGTAGGTACATCGGGTTGTGGCACAGCGTGCGGGCCGCGGCGGCATCGCCGTCGAGGGTCACCTGGCTGGTGGCGACCAGGTGCTGGTGCCCGGCGAAGTTCACGAGCACGGACGCCAGCCACGTCTTGATCTCGGGCAGGGGACCGGCGACGCCGCCCGTGGCGGTGAAATCGAGCGTCGCATCCGGGGTGAAGATGGCATCCAGGTCGTCGAAGCGGTGGAAGTCGATCGCGTAGCTGTAGGCCGTGATCAGGTCCTGGATGTCGAGACGGTCCGACAGCTGTTCGAGCGTGTGGGTCATCGCTTGTCCCGCTGGCGCTCGGCGAACTCGGCGGCGTGCTTCTCGGTGCCGAGCCGGCGGCCGAGGACGGCCGACAGCCCCGGGGCCAGGCCGCTCAGGTGCGAAGCCGCCCGCAGGGTCAACGGCGCGACGTTGATCTCGGCCCGGTTCCGTTCGATGGCCGAAACCACCGCGTCGGCGACCTGCTGCGGGCTCACGGTGCCGGCGCCGCGCGGCGGCGCGAGACCGGTGTCGGCGAACATGCCGGCATCACGGACGAAGCCGGGCTGGACGATCGACACGCCGACCCCGGTTCCGTGCAGGTCCTGCCGCAGCCCGTGGGCCAGGCCGCGCAGTCCGAACTTGGTCATGCTGTAGATGCCGGTGCCGACCGTCGCGGCCTTGCCCGACAAGGACCCGATGAAGACAACGCGCCCGCGCCGCCGCTCGAGCATGTCCAGCGCACAGCGCCGGGCCATGAGGGCGGGCGCCAGGATGTTGACGGCGACCGCCCGCGAGATCTGGTCGGGCGCGTAGTCCAGCACCGCACCGGAACCAGGCAGCGCCGCGTTGAGGACCAGCACGTCGATCCGGCCGGCCTCGGTCAGCAGCCGATCGAGGTCCTCAGTCGAGCTCAGGTCGGCCGCGATCGCGGTGGCCCCGAGCTCGGCGGCCAGCGGGTCGAGGACGTCGGTCCGCCGTCCGGTGAGCACGAGGTCGGCGCCGCGGGCGGAAAGGGCCCGGGCGATTGCCGCCCCCAAGCCGCCCGTCGCGCCGGTGACCAGCGCCCGCGCCCCGGCGATGTCGAATCGTTCAGCCATGGCCTGCTCCCTTGTCAACACTCAGTCCGGCGACTGCGGCCAGCCGCGCCACATGGTCCCGGGGCGCTCCGAACAGCTGGGCGCTGCCGTGCGCCCGCTTGAAGTACAGCTGCGCGTCGTGCTCCCAGGTGATCGCGATCCCGCCGTGGAGCTGGATCGCCTCGGCGGCGATGGTGTGGAACGCCTGCGAGCAGAACGCCTTGGCGACCGACGGATGAACCGCGCCGTCGGCGGCGGCGTATGACGCCGACCGGGCCGCCTCCAGCAGGACGTGCAGGTCGGCCATCCGGTGCTTGAGCGCCTGGAAGCTGCCGATGGCCCGTCCGAACTGGTACCGCACCTTGGTGTACTCGACAGTCATCTCCAGGATCCGGGCGGCGCCCCCGACCTGCTCGCCCGACAGGGCGACGACCGCGCTCTCGCGCGCGGCATCGAGCGCGGCCACGGCGTCGCCGTTGAGCCGGAACCGGTCCGCGTCGCCAACGGTGACGGTCGCCAGGCGACGGGTCGCGTCCATCGTCGGCGTGTGCGCGCGGACGACCGCGGCGGGATCGACCTCGTAGGCGTCCGCCCTGTCGACGACCAGCAGGATTTCGGCCATATCACCGTCGAGGACGTACCGCGCCGTCCCCTCGGCGTCGAGTTGCGCGACAGCGCCGACGGCGCCTGCGGCGATGCGGGGGAGCAGGCGCGCACACGCTTCGTGGTCGCCGAGCTCGAGCAGGAACGACGCGGTCAGCACCGCCGAGCCGAGCATCGGGGACGGGGTGAGCATCCGCCCGAGCTCCTCCAGCACCAGTTGGGTCTCCCGGCGTCCGGCCCCCACTCCGCCGAACCGCTCGGGGATCCCCAGGGCGGCGACGCCGATCTGCGCGCACAACACGTGCCACAGGGCCTCGTCGTAACCCTTCGGCGCCTCGATCGCACGCCGGACCGCCGCGCTGTCCGACCGCTTCTGCAGAACCGAGCGCATGGAGTCGCGCAGCCCGCGCTGCTCGTCGCTCAACGTCACCGGATCGCCTCCAGGACCCGGGCCCGGTGAAAGGCCTGGGTGCCCCACGCCGAGGTGAGCGCGCGGACCTTCGTCAGCCACAACGCGAGGTCGTACTCGGCGGTGTAACCGATCGCGCCGTGCACCTGAAGCGCCGCCCGGGCCGCGCGGTACGCGGCGTCCGTGGCGGCGACCTTCGCCGCAGACACGTCGCGCGCCGCGTGCGGGGCGCGGAGCGCGATCGCGGCGCCGAAGAGCAGCGGCCGGGCCAGGTCGAGACCGACGGCGGCATCGGCGAGCAGGTGCTTCACGGCCTGGAACGAGCCGATCGGCGTGCCGAACTGCATCCGCTGCTTGGCGTAGCTGGTGGAGCGTTCGAGCAGGGCCGTCCCGGCCCCGAGAATCTGCGCCGCCGTCGCCAGCGCGCCGAGGTCGAGCGCCGGCAACGGATCGACGGTGCCGATCACGTCGCCGGCCTCGATCTCGGCCAGCCGCCGGGCCGCGTCCACCGACTCGGCTGGGGCGGTCACGTGCGCGACGGCCAGCGTGGTCCCGTCCAGCACGTACCCGGCGTCGGCCACCGCGCCATCGAGGGCGAACGGCACGTTGGGCGGCATCGCGACGGTGGCCATCAGGTCGCCGGCGCCGATCGCGGTCAGCCGTCCCGCGTCCGGTGTCGCGGACAGCAGCGCAGGGAGGACGGCCACCGACTCGACGTACGGACCGGGCACTGCGGCTCGGCCGAGCTGTTCGAACGCCAGGACGAGGTCGACCGGGGTGGCCCCGAACCCGCCGTGGTCCTCGTCCAGGCCGAGCGCGAGGACGCCCTGCTCGGCCAGCCGAGACCAGAGTTTGCGGCCCGGAGCGGTGTCGCCGTTCGACCAGGCGCGGATGACGGCCGGGGTGTCGGCGTCGGAGAGCAGCGCGGCCAGCGAGGCCGCGAAGTCGAGTTGCTCCGGCGCGGGGGCGAACCTCATCGGGGCAACCCCAGGATCCGCTCGGCCACGACGTTGCGCTGGATCTCATTCGTCCCGGCATAGATCGGTCCGGCGAGCGAGAACAGGTACCCGCTCATCCAGTCGCCGGCGAGTTCGGCCCGGGCGCCGAGCAGATCGAGCGCGGTCTCGTGCAGCCGCACGTCGAGCTCGGACCAGAACAGCTTCCCGATGCTCGACTCGGCCCCCAGCTCGCCGCCATCGTTCAGGCGCGTGACGGTGGCCCAGGTGTGCAGCTCGTAGGACCGGGCGCCGATCCACGCATCGACCACCCGGTCGGTGAGCGCGCGGTCGTCGCATCCGCCGGCCAGCGTCACCAGCCGGTCCGCCGCCGCGAGGAACCGCCCGGGCGAGCGCAGCGACAGCCCCCGCTCGTTCGAGGCCGTCGACATGGCGACCTTCCACCCGTCGCCGACCCCGCCGAGGACGTCCCGGTCGGGCACGAAGACGTCGTCGAAGAAGATCTCCGCGAAGCCCGGCTCACCGTCGAGCTGCGGGATCCCGCGGACCGTGACGCCGTCCGCGCGCAGGTCGAACAGGAAATACGTCAGGCCGCGATGCCGCTCGGCGGCTGGATCGGTCCGGAACAGCCCGAAGCCCCGGTCGGCGTACGTCGCCCGCGTCGACCAGGTCTTCTGACCGGACAGCAGCCAGCCCCCACCAACCTCCCCGGCTCCCTCCACGCGCACGGCGCGAGACCGGATGCCGGCCAGGTCGCTGCCCGCGTCGGGTTCGGACCACGCCTGGGCCCAGATCTCGTCGGCGCACGCCATCGGCGGCAGGATGCGCGCGAGCTGTTCGGGTGTGCCGTGGGCGAACAGCGTCGGCGCGAGCAGGAAGATGCCGTTCTGGCCGACCCGCAACGGGGCGCCGGCGGCGAAGTACTCCTGCTCGAACACCACCCACTGCGTGAGGGACGCGTCCCGCCCGCCGAGCGCGGGCGGCCAGGACACCACCGACAGCCGCGCGTCGGCCAGGGTGTGCTCCCACTGGCGGTGCGCCGCGAAACCCTCGGCCGTGTCCATGGACGGAAGGGCCGGCGCCGGCACGTGCCCGCGCAGGAACGCCCGCACCTCGTCGCGGAAGGCCCGGGTCTCGTCGTCGAGCTCGAGGTCCACTAGCCGTCCGCGGGCGTCGTCGGGACGGCCGATGCTTCGCCGGCGGAGGCCTTCATGCTCCTGGCGTCCATGCCGCCGAGGGAGTCGGCGCCGACCTCGGCGTTGTGCGCGTGCGCGAAGTGGTGCAGCCCGAACACCGAGTCCATCCCGTTGCGCATGCCCATCGCGTCCTCGCACTGGTTCACCGCACGCTTGGTGAGCGCCAGCCCGAAGCGCGGCATCGCGGCGATCCGCTCGGCGATGGCGAACGTCTCGTCCTCGAGCGAGTCGCGGGGGACGACCCGGTTGACCATGCCCCACTCGTAGGCCCGCTGGGCGCTGAACCGATCACCGGTGAACAGGATCTCCTTGGCAGCGCGGGGGCCGAGCACCCACG
>DATAQD010000021.1:0-16361 GCA_036264855.1 Jatrophihabitans sp.
GGACACGCGCTGTGCCACGCGGCGGTGAGCAAGGCAGCGGCGCACTGCTCCTTCGTCGCCACCATGGCACCGGGGACGTACCTGGTCACCGCCCGCTACGGCGGTGACCGCAACTACCTCGCATCCAGCGCGGCGATTCGGGTGAAGGTCACGCGCTGAGGTCGAGAGACTCCGGCTGCTCCGGCTGCTCCGGCGCAGCGCGGAGCATCCGGGCGTTCGGCATGACCAGGACGCCGGCGCGCGTGGCCATCGTCGTGTTCACGATGCCGATGCGCACGATCTCGGCGTCGACGACATCGGCCAGGTCGGGGACGTAGACCCGCACGATTTCACCCGGCGAGAACGGCCGGACCAGCGCGAGCCCGACGCCGGCGAGCAGGCTGGCCAGCGCACGCCGCGTCGCGGCCGCTCCGCAGACAGTCGCCGCCACTGCGACGGCCGCAACGTCCGGGCCGGAAAGACCGAGCATGCGGGCCAGCAGCGTCGAAACGACGACAAGTGCGGTGACGGCCAGCGTCGGTCCGGCGACCGAGACCGGTGCGGGAGACACCCGCGAGCGGTGGACGGCCCGCACCGACCGCCGACCCGCGCGGAGCTTGTTCATTAGTCTCACAATCCCTGTGTAGCAAGGGATTCCCGGGCAAAACCAGATTCGCTCGCGGACGGGCCAGGGGTCACACGTGAGGGTGGTCACGATCAGGCGAATTTGCTGATGAATCGCAATGGAGCGTGCCGCACGACCGCGGAGAGGGGGCGCCACGGCCAGGGCGGAACGGCGGCCTCCGCCACCTCGCGGTCGATCGCGCGCACCATCGCGCGAACCCCGTCGGCGGTGCTGGAGATGAACGGCGGCGGCTTGGCGACGTGGTCGTTCATCTCCGAGCGGATGTACCCGGGGTAGAGCGTCGTCACCGTGATCCGGCGGCCGACCATCTCGGCCCGGATCCCCTCGGCGATCGTCGCGATGCCGGCCTTTGACCCGGAGTAGGCGGTGAGCGTCTTCGGTAGCCCGCGCATCGCCGAGATCGACGACACCACGACGAGATGCCCGTCCCCGGCCGCGCGGAAGATCTCCATCGCTGCCTCGCACTGCGCAAGCGCGGAGATCAGGTTGGTGGTGACGGTCGCCTTGTTGGCGTCGAAGCGGCCGGTACCGATGGGCGCGCCCTTGCCGAGGCCGGCGTTGACGATGACACGGTCCAGCCCGTCGAACTCGGACGCGATGGCGCGGAAAACCGCGAACACCTCGTCGTGGTCGTCGACGTCGAGGGCGCGGATGAGGATCGTCGGATCCGGATGCGCAGTGACGATCTCGCTGCGCAGTTCCTCGAGTCGATCGACCCGGCGCGCACAGAGAGCGAGGTCGTGGCCCGATGCCGCGAACTGGCGCGCCATCTCGGCGCCCAGTCCTGAACTCGCCCCGGTGATCAAGATCCGGCGGCGCTCACGCCGGGTCAAAGGGCCACCCGTTCTCGCTGGCGGCCTTGGCCTGCTTGCCCCTGAATTCGAGGTGCTGGGCCGTCAGCTTCACCGCATCCTCGGCGTCGACCCCGGTCTGGTCGGCGAGCAGGAAGACGCCGTAGGCGAGCTCGCCGAGCCGGTTCGACCAGTCCGGGCCGGGACGGAATGGCCGGCGTCCGCGTTCGGAGCCGCTGGTGACCGTCGCGGTCAGCGCGCCGAGCAGCGTCTGCAACTCGAGCAGCAGGGTGGGCACGGTGGCATGCAGGTCGGCGGCGTCGGCGCTGCGCGCCACCGTCTCTTGCAGATCACTCACGGTCGGTCTCGCTTCGCTCGGGCCAACCGGGATTGGTTCGCTCGCCGGCTTCGATCACGCCGGTAACCTACCGGCCCCGGCGGGTCGGCAACGACGCGGCAGTAGGCTCGCGGGCGACTTGCCGGACAACGTCGAGGACAGGCTTTTGACCACAGAGCGACCAGCGCGCCTGCGCGTGAGCGTCGTCGGGGTGGGGCGAGTCGGCAGCACGCTCGGCGCCGCGCTCGCGCGCGCGGGCCACGAGATCGTCGCGGCCAGCGGCGTCTCGGCCGAGTCGGTGGCGCGGGCCGATCGGATGCTGCCGGGCGTTGCGTTGATGGCCGCCGACGAGGCCGTCGCGATCTCGGACTTCGTTCTGTTGGCCGTGCCCGACGACGTCCTGCGCCCACTTGTGTCCGGGTTGGCCGACACTGGGTCCTGGCGGGCTGGTCAGCTCGCCGCGCACACCTCCGGCGCGCAGGGCATCGGCGTGCTCGACCCGGCGGCCGCGCGCGGAGTGCTCGCTCTGGCGCTGCACCCGGTGATGACCTTCGCCGGCCGTCCGGAGGACCTCGACCGTCTCGACGGCGCGACGTTCGGCGTCACCGCGCTCGACGAGCTGCGGCCGGTCGCCGAGTCGCTGGTCGTCGAGATGGGCGGCGAACCGGTGTGGGTGCCCGAGTCCGCGCGTCCGCTCTATCACGCCGCGCTGACCGTCGCGTCCAACCATTTGGTGACGCTCGTGAACGACGCGCTCGGGTTGCTGGCCGGTGTCGGCGTGGCCGAGCCGGCCCGCCTGGTCGCCCCGCTGCTCAGCGCCTCGCTCGACAACGTGCTGCGTCTGGGCGATGCCGCGCTGACCGGGCCGGTGTCGCGGGGTGACGTGGCCACGGTGACGACGCACCTGCGCACGCTCGCCCGCGCGGCCCCCGACGCCCTGCCGTCCTACGTGGCGATGGCGCGCCGGACAGCCGAACGCGCGCACGCGTCCGGTCGGCTGACCGCAGACCAGGCCGCCGCCGTCCTCGCCGTCCTGGACACGCCGTGACCGCGCTGGCCCGCTCCCGCGCCGACCTCATCGGAGTGCTGGACGAATTGGACGGCCCGCTCGGGCTCGTCCCCACGATGGGTGCGCTGCACGCGGGGCACGCGGCGCTGATCGAAGCGGCCCGCGACGCCTGCGCGTCCGTCCTCGTCACGATCTTCGTCAACCCGATGCAGTTCGGGGCCAACGAGGACCTCGCCACCTACCCACGGACGTTGGAGGACGACCTCGCCGTGTGCGAGCGGCTCGGCGCCCACGCCGTGTGGGCACCCAGCGTCGCCGACGTGTACCCGGGCGGGGAGGTGCAGGTGAGCGTTCATCCCGGCGAGCTCGGCGCGCTGCTCGAGGGCGCGTCGCGCCCCACGCACTTCACCGGGGTGCTGACGGTCGTGGCCAAGCTGTTCAGCCTGATCCGTCCGGCCGTCGGGTTCTTCGGCGAGAAGGACTACCAGCAGCTGGCGCTGATCCGGCGGATGGCGGCCGACCTCGATCTCGGCGTCGGCGTCGCGGGCGTCCCGACCGTGCGTGAGTCGGACGGCCTGGCGCTGTCGAGCCGCAATGCGTACCTGTCGCCGGGCGAGCGGGTCGAGGCGTTGGCGCTGTCGCGGGCCCTGTTCGCCGGGCGCGACGCCGCCGGGCGCGGTGCGGCGGCCGTGGTGGACGCCGCCCGGACGGTGCTGGCCGCCGCGCCCGATGTCGCGGTGGACTACCTCGAGCTGCGGGCGGCCGATCTCGGGGACCCGCCCGAGCACGGGGCGGCCCGGCTGCTCGTCGCGGCGCGGGTCGGCCGCACCCGTCTGATCGACAACGTCGCGGTGCGGCTGTGACCCTGCCGGTCCGGCTCGCCGCCCCCGATCCGGGCTGGGAGGTCGAGACCGATGTCGTGGTCGTCGGTTCCGGCATCGCCGGGTTGACGACGGCGCTGCACATCAGCCGGCAGTCCGGGCTGCGCATCCTGCTCGTCACGAAGGACGTCCTCGCCGCCGGCTCGACCCGCTGGGCGCAAGGTGGCATCGCGGCGGCGCTCGGCGCGGGCGACTCACCCGAGCAGCACTTCACCGACACGATCGTCGCCGGCGCCGGTGTTTGTGACGACGCGGCGGTGCGCATCTTGGTGCGCGAAGGCCCGGCCGCGGTCCGCGAACTCGCGCAGATGGGGGCTCGTTTCGACCGGGCGGGGGACGGGCAGCTGTCCCTGACGCGCGAGGGCGGCCACCACCGCGACCGCATCGCGCACGCGGGCGGGGACGCCACCGGGGCCGAGATCCAGCGGGCGCTCGTGACCCGCGTGCTGGATGCGACCGATGTGGCGGTGATCGAGCACGCGCTCGTCCTCGACCTGCTGCTGGGGGTTGATGGTGGCGTCGCCGGGCTGACCTTGCACGTGATGGGCGAGGGGCAGCGCGACGGCGTCGGAGCGGTGCGGGCCCGGGCCGTCGTCCTGGCCACCGGCGGCATCGGCCAGGTGTACGCGTCCACCACGAATCCGAGCGTGTCGACGGGTGACGGCGTGGCCGCCGCGCTGCGCGCCGGCGCCGCCGTCCGGGACCTCGAGTTCGTGCAGTTCCATCCGACCGTCGCGTGGCTCGGGCCGCGCTCGCGCGGGCAGCAGCCGCTGGTCAGCGAAGCGGTCCGGGGCGAGGGCGCGGTGCTCGTCGACGACGCCGGCGCGCGGTTCATGCCGGGCCAGCACGAGCTCGCCGATCTGGCGCCGCGTGACGTCGTGGCCAAGGCGATCCTGCGGCGGATGCGCGAGACGGGGGCCGAGCACGTATGGCTCGACGCCACCGCGTTCGGGGCCGAGAAGTGGCGGGTCCGGTTCCCCACGATCTACGAGACGCTGCTCTCGCTCGGCATCGACCCGGTGCGCGAGCTGATCCCGGTCGTGCCCGCCTGCCACTACGCGAGCGGGGGCGTGCGCACCGACCTGGTCGGCGAGTCGTCCCTGCCCGGGCTGTTCGTCTGCGGCGAGTCCGCCTGCACCGGCGTGCACGGCGCGAACCGGCTCGCGTCCAACTCGTTGCTCGAGGGCCTGGTGTTCGGCCGTCGGATCGCCGAGACCGTGGTCGCGCGGCTCGGGGGTCCGGCCGCGCCGGTCGCCGACCTCGCCGGCCGCCCGGCGGCCGGGGTGCTGCTGCACGAGTCGGCCCGCGGCGCACTGCAGCAGCTGATGTCGCGTGACGTCGGCGTCCTGCGTGACGCCACGGGACTGACTGCGGCGGCGGCCGGGCTGGCCGAGCTGGCGGTACGGGACGGCGGCATCCCGGGCACCGAGGCCTGGGAGACGACGAACCTGCTCACCGTGGCCGGTGCGCTCGTCCAGGCCGCGGCGGCGCGTCAAGAGACCCGCGGCGCCCACTGGCGCGACGACTACCCCGACCCCGACGACCGGCGCTGGCGAGGCCACCTGGACACGTCGCTCGGCCCGGACGGCTCCCTCTCCCTGCGCTTTGCACCTTTGAGCGCCCCTGTCGCGGCCGAATCGGGGAGCTGAAAGGTGCAAAGCGATGAGTGAACTGGACGTGGCGGCCTATGCCGAGGTGGTGGCGCGGGCGCTGGCCGAGGACCTCGGCGACGCCGGCGACGTCACGACGCAGGCCACCGTGGACGCCGGCGCGCTCGCTCTGGCCGACCTCGTGCCGCGCCAGCACGGGGTGGTCGCCGGGTTACCGGTGGCCGCGTACGTCTTCGAGACCGTCGGCCAGGGCCGGGTGCAGGTCGAGTTCGGCAGCGCCGATGGGGCGCCTGTCACGCCCGGCGAGGTGCTGGCCACCGTCCGCGGTCCGATGCGCGACCTGCTTACCGCCGAACGCACCGCGCTGAACCTGCTCGGCCACCTGTCCGGGGTCGCCACCCTGACCCGGCGGTGGGTGGACGCGGTCGAGGGGACCGGCGCCAAGATCCGCGATACCCGCAAGACGATGCCCGGGCTGCGCGCGCTCGAGAAGTACGCGGTGCGCTGCGGCGGCGGGGTCAACCACCGGATGTCGCTCTCGGACGCGGCCCTCGTCAAGGACAACCACGTCGTCGCCGCGGGTGGAGTGGTCGCCGCGTTCGAGCGGGTCCGGGCCGCCTACCCGGGGTTGCGGCTCGAGATCGAGGTCGACACCCTCGAGCAGGCCCGCGCGGTCATCGACGCCGGCGCCGACCTCGTCCTGCTCGACAACATGACCCCCGCCCTGATGCGCGAAGCGGTCGCGTACTCGGCCGGGCGGGCGCGGCTCGAGGCCTCCGGCCGGTTGACTCTCGACAACGCGCGCGAGGTGGCCGAGACCGGCGTCGACTACCTTGCAGTCGGCGCACTCACGCACTCCGCGCCGGTCTTGGACATCGGGCTGGACATCTAGGGGCTATCGCATGCTGCTCGCGATCGACGTCGGCAACACCAACATCGTCATGGGGGTGTTCGAGGGTGACGAGCTGCGCAACTCGTGGCGAATCAAGTCCGACGCCCGGGACACGGCCGACGAGCTCGCGCTGACCTTCCGCGGCCTGCTCGCCGACATCCCGGTTTCGGGTATCGCGGCGTGCTCCACCGTGCCCGCCGTCCTGCGCGAATTGCGCACGATGCTCTCGCGCTACTACTCCGCCCTGCCGACCGTCCTCGTCGAGCCCGGCGTCCGCACCGGCGTCAGCGTCCTCACCGACAATCCCAAGGAGGTAGGCACCGACCGCATCTGCAATACCGCGGCCGCGCACTTCCTCGTCGACGGTCCCTGCATCGTCGTTGACTTCGGGACGTCGACGAACTTCGACGTGATCAGCGCCCGGGGCGACTTCCTCGGCGGCGCCCTCGCGCCGGGCATCGAGATCTCGCTCGACGCGCTGGCATCGCGGGCCGCGCAGCTGCGCGCCGTCGAACTCGTGGCCCCGCGCAGCCCGATCGGCAAGAACACCGTCGAGTCGTTGCAGTCGGGCATCCTTTACGGCTTCGCCGGCCAGGTCGATGGCATGGTTCGCCGGCTGAGCGCCACGCTCGTGCCCGACGCTCCCGAGACCGTCCAAGTGATCGCCACCGGCGGGCTGGCGACGCTGGTGATCGATCACTGCGAAACGGTCACCCACTACGAGCCGGAGCTCACCCTGCTCGGGCTCCGGCTGATCTACGAGCGCAACGTCTGACGCGATCGAAGCGCGCAACGTCTGACGCGATCGAAGCGCCCTTTAGGGTCGAAGGCATGCAGCTACGAATCTTCACTGAACCCCAGCAGGGCGCGACGTACGACGACCTGGCCCGCGTGGCCAAGGCGGCCGAGGAGTTCGGCTTCGACGCGTTCTTCCGATCCGACCACTACCAGTCGATGGGCGCGGCCTCCGGCCTGCCCGGACCGACGGACGCGTGGCTGACGCTGGCCGCGCTGGCGCGCGAGACCTCGCGGATCCGGCTCGGGACGCTCGTCAGCCCGGCGACGTTCCGGCTGCCCGGTCCGTTGGCGATCTCGGTCGCGCAGGTCGACCAGATGAGCGGTGGACGGGTCGAGCTGGGCCTGGGTGCCGGGTGGTACGAGCGGGAGCACGCGTCCTACAGCATCGCGTTCTACGACGTGCGCGAGCGCTTCGCCCGCTTCGCCGAGCAGGTCGAGATCGTGCACGGCCTGCTCACCACACCGTCCGGCGAGACGTTCGACTATGACGGTACCTACTACCAGCTGGCCCAGTCGCCGGCGCTGCCCAAACCGGTTCAGTCGCCGCCCCCGCTGATCCTCGGCGGCGCGGGCAAGAAGAAGGGTGCGCGGCTGGCGGCGCGCTATGCCGACGAGTTCAACGTGGGATTCGAGACGGTGGCGGGGACCGGCGAGACGTTCGACCGGGTGCGGGCGGCGGCGGCCGAGACCGGCCGGTCGTTGATCTACTCCTCGGCCCAGGTGGTGTGCGTCGGACGTGACGAGGCAGAACTCGCGCGGCGGGCCGAGGCGATCGGGCGCGAGGTCGGCGACCTGCGCGCGAACGGGCTGGCCGGCACCCCGGCCGAGGTCGTCGACCGGATCGGCGATTACGCCGGGATCGGTGTCACCCGGATGTACCTGCAGGTGCTCGACCTGTCCGACCTGGACCACCTCGAACTCGTCGCGTCCGAGGTCATGCCCCACCTCTGATACGGCGTCGTGGTGCGTGACCAAACGCGGCTCCGCCACGCCACGGCAGTGGCTGGGGGACATTGTGGGGAACCAATGGTTTGGCGCGTGCCGGCTAACCCAGCCGTGTCGCCCTTCGTGGATCTTTGAACGTGGTCGGGGCCCACGGCCGGCACTGGGGCGGCGGACGTATAGCTAGAGCCAACCGCGCTCGTCCGCAGCGTGCACCGCCTCCACGCGGTTGCGCGCACCGGTCTTCGCGATCGCTGCGGAGAGGTAGTTGCGCACGGTCCCCTCGGACAGGAACAGCTTGGCCGAGATGTCCGCGACGGTCGCGCCGTCCCGGGCGGCGACGAGGACGTCCCGCTCGCGTCCGGTGAGCGGCGAGGCGCCGCCGGCGAGCGTCGCGGCGGCCAGTGCCGGGTCGACGACGCGCTCGCCGCGGGCCACGCGCCGGACCGCGTCGGCGAGCTGCTCGGCCGGCGCGTCCTTGACGACGAACCCGGACGCACCCGCCTCCATCGCCCGCCGTAGATAGCCGGGACGTCCGAACGCGGTCAGGATGATCAGCCGGCAGGCGGGCACCTCGTGGCTGAGCGCGGCCGCCGCAGCCAATCCGTCCATGCCGGGCATCTCGATGTCGAGCAACGCGACGTCCGGACTGGCCCTGAGCGCCGCCCCGACCACCTCGTCGCCGCGACCGACCTGGGCCACGACCTGAAAGTCGTCCTCGAGATCGAGCAGTGCCGCGAGCGCGGTCCGAACGAGGTTCTGATCGTCAGCCAGCAGCAGCCGGATCACGGTGCGCGCACCGCCTCCGTCGCACCGGCGTCGGTATCGGCGGCACGGTCCGGTATTTCGGCCCGCAGCCGGAAGCCGGTGAGCCCTCCGGTGGCCGTCAACGTGCCGCCCACCGCCTCGACGCGTTCCCGCAGCCCGGAGATGCCGTTCCCCGATCGAGGCACGCCGCCCCGGCCGTCGTCGTAGATCTCGACGCAGTTGCGGCCGAGGGTGACCCGCACGTGCTGGGCCCGTGAATGCCGGACCACGTTCGTCACGCCCTCGCGCACGACCCAGCCGAACAGCTCGGACAGGGCCGGGTCGGTCTCGGCGACCGAGCCGGGCAGCTCGCTGATCACGCCGGCCGCCCGGAGCACTTCACGAGCCGTCGCCAATTCACCGGCGACGGTCACCTCGCGATGCGCCGACACCGCGGCCCGCACGTCGCCCAGGGTTCGCCGGGACAGCTGCTCCACCTCGCTGATCTCGGTATAGGCCCGCGCGGTGTCACCGCGCTCCGCGAGGCGCCGGGCCAGACCGGCCTTGACGGTGATCGCCGTCAACGACTGCCCGAGCAGGTCGTGCAGGTCGCGGGCGATGCGCGACCGCTCGTTCTCCGCGGCGAGCCGGGCGACCTCGGCGCGCGCGGCCGCCAGCGCGATGTTGGACTGGACGATCTTGAAGAACCCGAACATCGCCAGCGACACGAGCAGCACGCTCAGCGCGACGCTCCAGTCGATCGCTGCGCCCCAGGCGGAGACGACGCGGGGAATCAGCCCGGCGATCACCGCCAGCAGGACGACCACCACGAGGGCCCCGCGAATCCGCGACGCCACGGTCAGGACCGCGATGTAGACGCAGAAGACCAAGGCGTCGGCGTGCGCGAAGAACAGCTCGGCGCCGGTCAGCACCAGCGTCGCCGCGTACAGCCACCAGAACCCGCGCTCCCGCCCGGACCAGCCCATCGGCAAGGCCGCCAGGTACACGGCGGCGAAGGCGACGACGATCAGGTACCCGGCGACCGCCGCCGCCCCGGACGAGTGCTTGGCAACTCCGTCGACGGCCTGGCCGAGATAGACCAGCCAGAACGCCGGGAAGAAGTACCGCCGCCAGCCGCCGCCCCACATGCGGGCAATGTCACCGAGCTGCGGATCGGTCTGCGTCATACCGGCAGCGGACGGTCTCGTCACCGGTTCTCTCGTTCCGGCCCGTTCGCCCGGTCCGTGCGGCTCACGCGCGCTTGGTGTCACGGCGATACGCCCACATGGCGAACGCGCCGCCGGCCACGGTCCACGCCGCCAACACGAGCCACCCCTGCACACCCCATGGATCGCCTCCTACACCGAGGCCGACGTGCCCAGCTTGCACCAGCCAGTAGGACGGCAACAGCTGGCAGAAGTCCACGAACATGCCGCTGCCGGTGATCGGGAACCAGGTGCCGCCGAGGAACGCGAACAGCGACGCCCCGACGCCCAAAGCCGCCCCGGCCGCGTCATCGTTGAGCAGATGACCCATAGCGATGCCCAGCGCCGCGAACGGAACCAGCGCGACGAGCACGAGAAGCGTCATGTGCAGCCAGCTCGTCCACGGCAGCCGCACGCCGAGCGTGATGCCGGCGGCGTAGAGCAGGGCGATGCTCATCCCGGCCATGAGATAACCGGTCGCGATCTTCGTACGCAGGTAGCCGGCGGCCGACAGCGGAGTCAGGCGCAGCTGCCGGTTCCACCCGATCGTGCGTTCGGCTGCGATCCGGGCGCCGCCGGAGAGCACCGCCACCATCGCGCCGAACGCGAGCAGCCCGACCATGTAGTACTGCGGGGCGAACAACCCGGTGTGGTGCGTGCTGTCGCCGCCGAAGTTGTGGTCGCTCTTCTTCGGCCCGGCCAGCAGGAAGTACATGGCGATCGGGAACGCCACGGTGAAGATCATGGCCTGCCGGTTGCGCAGGGTGCGGAGCAGTTCGTAGCGCGTGTAGGTGAGGGTGTTCATCGGACGGCCTCCTCGGCCCGGTCGGCTTCGCCGGTCAGTTGCATGAAGGCCTCCTCGAGACCCGCTCCGCGCACCTCGATGTCGCGCGCGTCGGGGAACGCCGCCAGCAGGGCGCGCAGCGCCGCGTCGGAATCCGAGCAGTTGATGACGACGCCCTCTCCGCGGGTGTCGACCTTGGTGACTCCCGGCAGCGCGGCCAGCTCCCCCAGGTCGGCGAGGGGGAGCGTGGCCCGGATCGTCCGCAGGCCGACGGTTGCCTTGATCTCGGTGGCCGGCCCATCGGCGACGACGCGGCCGTGGGCCATCAAGATGATCCGGTCGGCGAAGGCGTCCGCCTCTTCGAGATAGTGCGTCGCGAAGACGACGGTCTTGCCGCGGGCGGCGAACGTGCGCATCGTCGCCCAGAAGTCTCGGCGTGCCTCGACGTCCAACGCGACCGTGGGCTCGTCGAGGACGAGCAGGTCCGGGTTGCTCACCAAGGCGATCGCGAACCGCAGGCGCTGGGTCTGCCCGCCCGACAGCACGGTGGTCCGGCGATCCGCCAGGTCGGTGATGCCGGTCAGGTGGATGACCTCGTCCACGTCGAGCGGCGCCGGGTACAGGCTCGCCACCATGACGATGAGCTCGCGCACCGTGACGTATTGGACCACCCCGCCGACCTGCAGCATCGCGCCGATCGCGCCCGCCGCGATGGCCTTCTGCGGCGTCATCCCGAACACGCTGACGGTCCCGCCATCGGGTGCGGCCAGGCCGAGCAGCAGGTCGATCGTGGTCGACTTTCCGGCCCCGTTGGGCCCGAGCAGGGCGACGGTTTCGCCGGGTGCGATCGAGATATCGATGCCGCGTACGGCGCGTACCGGGCCCTGCGGACTCGGGAAGGACTTCGTGAGCCCGGTCAGCTGGATGCCGGGAGCTGTCTGGCGTGGGGTGGGTGCGGTCACGACCCGAGACTGCCCGATATGCGACGCATCCGGGAATGGACATCCCGTGGTGATGCCAGGTGACATTCGTCAATCGCGCCCGCAGGTCGCCGCGGCGTCCCAGATAGGTTTGTCGCTGTGGATGACGTCGACGATCTGCCCGAGCAGTTGCGGGTACGCCGCGAGAAGTACGACCGCCTGATCGCCGACCCGCAGCGCGCTCCGTTCCCGCGCCGCGTCGGCCGGACCGCGACGTTGCGCGACGTGCGGGCCGCCCATCCGGAGCTGGGAGCCGGGACCGAGACCGGCGAGTACGTCGGCGTGACCGGCCGGGTGATCTTCATCCGCAACACCGGCAAGCTCTGCTTCGCCATGTTGCGGGAGGGCGATGCGGAATTGCAGGTGATGCTGTCCCTCGACCGGGTGGGCGAGGAGTCGCTGGCCGCCTGGAAGGGCGACGTCGATCTGGGCGATCTGGTATTCGTCCACGGCGAGGTCATCTCATCCAAGCGCGGCGAGCTTTCCGTTCTCGCCGATGAATGGCGAATCACCGCGAAAGCGCTGCGGCCGCTGCCGGTCGCCCACAAACCACTCTCGGACGAGACCCGGGTCCGGCAACGGTACGTCGATCTGATCATGCGTCTCGAAGCCCGGCAGATGGTGATGACGCGCGCGACGGTGTTGCGTTCGTTGCGTACAACTTTGGACACGCAGGGTTATCTCGAAGTAGAGACGCCCGTACTGCAGACGGTGCATGGCGGTGCGGCGGCGCGCCCTTTTCACACGCACCTTAATGCCTTCGACCTGGCCATGTCGCTGCGGATCGCCACCGAGTTGTACTTGAAGCGGTGCATCGTCGGCGGCATCGAGAAGGTGTACGAGATCGGCCCGGTGTTCCGCAACGAAGGCGTCGATTCGAGCCATTCACCGGAATACACGTTGCTGGAAGCTTACGAATCTTACGGCGACTACGACACGATGGCGCAGCTGACGCGCGCCCTCGTGCTCGACGCCGCCGCAGCGGTCGGTGTCCAGACGCCGGTGGCCGCCGACGGCACCGAGATCGACCTCGCCGGCGAGTGGCGCACGGCGACCATCCATGACCTCGTGTCCGAGGCGGTGGGCGAGCACATCACCCCGGATACGACCGCGGAGGCCCTGCGTGGCCACGCGCAGCGGCTGAAGGTGGCATTCAAGCCCGACTGGACCGCGGGCGAGATCGTGCTCGAGCTCTACGAGAAGGTCGTGGAGCACGCTCTGGTGCAGCCGACGTTCGTGCGGGACTACCCGGTCGACGTCCGGCCGCTGGCCCGCCCGCACCGCGACGACCCCCGGCTGGCCGAGGCGTGGGACCTCGTCATCGACGGCGTCGAGATCGCGCCCGCCTATTCGGAAATGGTCGACCCGGTCGAACAGCGCCGCCGCCTGGTCGAGCAGTCGGTCGCCGCAGCTAAGGGCGACCCGGAGGCGATGGAGTTGGACGAGGAATTCCTGCGGGCCCTGGAATACGGCATGCCCCCTACCGGCGGAATGGGCATGGGCGTGGACCGGCTGATCATGATCCTCACCGGCCGGGGAATTCGCGAGACGATCCTGTTCCCGCTGCTCAAGCCGTTGTAACTTTTCTGCCGCATCGACAAGGTATATCCCCACCAGTCGTGGCGGCCGGAGTAGTGTTTAGCGTTGTCAGATTCCCCCTCGGAAAGAAATGGTCGCAGCAATGGCGCAGAAGCACATCGTCCAACTCATCGACGATCTGGACCAAGGCGCTGCGGACGAGACCGTGAGTTTCGGTCTCGACGGCGCCGCCTATGAAATCGACCTGTCCGCCAAGAACGCGGCAAAACTGCGGGATGCGCTCGCACAGTATGTGGCGAACGCCCGCCGTTCCTCGCGCGGCGGTGGCCGGCCGTCCGGCCCGTCGCGCCGGGGACGCGGGGTCCGTGGCGACCGCGAGCAGACGCAGGCAATTCGCGAGTGGGCCCGCAAGAACGGTCACAAGATCGGCGAGAAGGGCCGCATTCCGGCGCAGATCCTCGAGGCGTACAACTCGCAGTCCTGATTCTCAGTCACGGCCCGGATCGCAGCGCAGCGGTCCGGGCCGTTCTTGTGCGCGGGCAACCCCCGCGTTCGCCGGCGACCGGATCGAGCCCGCATCGGGGTGGGACCGACCCGGGGCGCGGTTTGCTCAGCCGGCCAGGTGTTCGGCGAAAAAGGCGTCGATCCGTCGCCACGCGTCCGGGGCGGCGACCGGGTCGGGGCCCACGTGCGCGATGCGCTGCAACTGCTGCGCCGGCTTCGGTCCGTAGGACGCGTCGTTGAGGAACGAGTGCCCCGCCGTCGGGTACTCCTTCACGTCGTGCGGGACCGCGAGGTCGGTGAGCGTCCGCTCCAGCTTGCGGGCTGCGCCGCGGAGCGCCACGTCCCGGCCGCCGTAGCTGGCCACGACCGGGCAGGCCCCGGACAGCGCCCTCTCGAGGTTTCGCGGCGGCGGGCCGTAGTTGACCGCCGACGCGTCGAAACCGCGGTTCGCGGCAACGAGGGCGAAGCCGCCGCCCAGGCAGAATCCGATGATTCCCACCTTGCCGGTGCAGTCCTGGTGACCCTGCACGAACGTCCGGGCCGCCTCGATGTCGGCGAACGGCTTGCCGTGCCCGGCGAACATCGCGCGAAACGTTCCCAGCACGCAGCGCGCGGCGCCGCCGTCGCTGAAGAGGTCGGGGCCGAAGGTCAGGTAGCCGGCCGCCGCGAGCCGGTCGGCCTGGCGGCGCAGCATGTCGTTGAGCCCGAACAACTCGTGGATGGCGACGACGCCCGGCCACGGGCCGGGTCCGGCCGGACGGGCCAGGTAGCCGCGCAGGAGTTGCGATCCCGCGTCGACCGCCCCGACCTCGACGTCGGGCATGTGGGTCTCCTCACCGGGGGCCGGATGGCTGGGCGCGAGCGTACCGGTACTTCGGGACCGAGCGTCGGTCGCAAGAAGACTGAGCTTGTGTCCATATCGTCGTGATGCGCGCAACCTGCTACCCAACGACCGGCTGTTGTTCACCTTTCCGTAAACCGTTGCACCGCCTGCAGGGACGATCCTGCATGCGACCTGCCAACCGGCGGGGCGGCCAAACTGGGCGGGGGACGATGACGCACGGCCTTGCGCGCAAGACCACCGCGTCGAGGACTCCGGGCTGCCGCGTGCAGCTCTTCGCGAGCACGCTGAGCGCACCCGTCCGCTGGCGGTTGCTCGGCAGCAACAACCGGGAGATCGGGCGCGGTGCGGAGTCCTTCGCCGATGCCGAGACCTGCCGGATCGCGGTCAAGGAACTGCAGATGGTGATCGACGAGTTCGAGTCCGTGGTACGCCGTACCGACCGCAACGACTGGGTCTGGCAACTCCGCTCGGACGACAGGTTGGTAGTCGTGTCCGCGCACGGCTACGACCGGCAGATCCGGTGCGCCCACGGGCTGGCCCAATTCATCGACGAGATGGGCCACGCCGGCATCGGCGCCGGGTTGATGACGTCGCATGCCCGGCGCTGGGGCGGGTCGATCGCGTGACGAGCAGCCCGGCCGCACCGCTACCCATGGTGCACGCGGTGTTCGTCCCTTGTTTGCAGTCGAATGGCGGCGGCGATGCCTGGCTCGGTTGTCATCGAGTCGTCTCGAGAAGTCGGACTGGATGCTCGCGCATCCAGCGTGCCCAGTTGAGTAGGGAACATTGATGAGCGCCCAGACAACGATGCTCGACGGGTTCCTTCCGCCGCCGTCCACTCGGCTCGACCGGGCCGCCGCCGAGCTCGATGCGCGCAGCGTCTCGGCGTGGTTCGGCTCCAACAAGGTGCTGGACCGGGTGTCACTGACGATGCCCGCAGGCCAGGTGACCGCGCTGATTGGTCCGTCGGGCTGTGGCAAGTCCACGTTCCTGCGAATCCTGAACCGGATGCACGAGTCGGTCCCGTCGGCGAAGCTGGCCGGCGAGGTATGCCTGAATGGCACCGACGTCTACGCGCCGGGGACGCGCGTCACCGAGACTCGGCGGCGCATCGGCATGGTGTTCCAGAAGCCCAACCCGTTCCCGGCGATGTCCATCGCCGACAACGTGACGGCGGGGTTGAAGCTGACCGGGACGAAGGTGTCGCGGTCGCATCGCGGGGCACTCATCGAGCACAGCCTGCGGCGCGCCGGACTCTGGGACGAGGTGAAGAACCGGCTGCCCGAGCCGGGATCAGCGCTGTCCGGCGGTCAGCAGCAACGGTTGTGCATCGCCCGCTCGCTCGCCGTCGACCCGGACGTCCTCCTCATGGACGAGCCGTGTTCGGCCCTCGACCCCACGTCGACGCGCCGGGTCGAGGAGACGATCGCCGAGATCTCCAAGGACGTGACCATCGTGATCGTCACCCACAACATGCAGCAGGCGGCCCGGGTGTCGCACCGGTGCGCGTTCTTCCTCGCCGCGCTGGGGACGCCCGGGCAGATCGTCGAGGCCGGCGCGACCGACCAGATCTTCGGCAACCCGCGCGACCCGCGGACCGCAGACTATGTGAACGGGCGCTTCGGGTGACCCTGTCGATCTTCGGTGGCCCACGGGCGGACGACACCGCTCCGCTGCTGATCGTGAGCGATGACGTCCCGCGCCGGATCGATCCGGGCTTGCCGCCGTCGGACAAGATCTTCCGCCACGTCGCCCGCACGATCGGCTTCGTCGTCCTCGTCATAACGGGTTCGATCGGCGCGTTCCTCGGCTACCAGGCCATCCCCACGCTGCGCCGGTACGGGTTCGGCTTCTTCACCGAGAGCCAGTGGCA
>DATAQD010000029.1:0-14103 GCA_036264855.1 Jatrophihabitans sp.
GCCCGTCGAGCAATTCGCGAACACGCCCGGGCTCGGCGTGAGCGGCGTGGTCGAGGGACACGCCGTGCTGGTCGGCCGGCTGGCCCTGCTCGAGCGGTGGTCGCTGCGGCCTGACGCGTCGGCGTCCGCGGCCCTGGACGAGGCCGAAGCCGCCGGATGCACTGCCGTCCTGGTGGCGTGGGACGGCGAGATCCGCGGCGTGCTGGCGGTCGGCGACACGGTCAAGCCGACCAGCGCGGCCGGGGTGAGCCGGCTCCGCTCGCTGGGGCTGCATCCGGTTCTGCTGACCGGCGACAACCGGCGCTCGGCCCGCGCCATCGCCGCCGCGGTCGGCATCGACGACGTCGTCGCCGAGGTGCTGCCCGCGGGCAAGGTGGACGAGGTGCGCCGGCTGCAGTCCGAGGGTCGGGTGGTGGCCATGGTCGGCGACGGGGTGAACGACGCGGCCGCGCTGGCCGTCGCCGATCTCGGCATCGCGATGGGCACCGGAACCGACGCCGCCATCGAGGCATCGGACCTCACCCTGGTGCGCAGCGATCTGTTCGCGGCGGTGGACGCGATCCGGCTCTCGCGGGCGACCCTGAGCACGATCCAGGGCAACCTGTTCTGGGCCTTCGCCTACAACGTGGCGGCGCTGCCGCTGGCCGCACTCGGCTGGCTGAACCCGCTGATCGCCGGCGCGGCGATGGCCTTCAGCTCGATCTTCGTGGTGACCAACAGCCTGCGCCTGCGCCGGTTCACTCCTGGACCACGCTGAGGATGTTGCCGGCCGGGTCCTTGAACCAGGCCTGCCACGGGCCCGGGTGGGCGATGCCCTTCTGGTTGGTCTTCGTCGGCCCGTCGCCGTACTGCTCGAAGACGATGCCGGCGGCCGTCAACTCGTCCACGGCCGCCTCGATGTCCGGGACCGGAAAGTTCAACACCGTGTGTGGCGGTGCGACGTGGTTGGGCCGCTGATAAACCAGCACCGACCGGTCGCCCGGCCCCCTGACAACCGCCAACCACGGGTTGTCCAGGCTCTCGACGGTCAGCCCGAGGGTGGTCCCGTAGAACTCGATTGCCGCGCCGATGTCGTCGACGGCGACGCCTGCGTAAAACTCCGATTCACCCAACATCGCCCCACGCTAGCCGCGGCCCCGGACTCGGCCCAACGGGGAAAGTTTCAGCGGCGTGACATGTGACGTGTCTGGCATGAATGCCGTGTCGCTACCGAATGTTCAGGTTCGGCCCCGCAAAATGGGTACCGAACATAGGTGTGGGGCCCGGTCATGTATGAGATGACCGGGCCCCACTGCTGAACTGCCCCGCCGACCCGGAGGCCAGCCGGCTGGTTCAACGTGGTCGAACCGCTCGGTCGCGTCCGAAGACGCGACTAGCTGCTTCGACCAATGACCGAACCGCTCCGCCGCGTCCGAAGACACGGCCAGCTTGCTCGATCGGCGGCCGAACCGCCCGGCCGATCCGAAGATCTGCTGGCTGGCCCGACCAGATCGTGCTGCCCAATCCGTCCGGAGACCGATCGGCTGGCGCGACCCGTACCACCCGCTTGGAACACCTACCGTGCTAGTCGATCTCTCGCCTTGCTCGGCTTCCGAGGTCTCCCTCGAATCCGGTGTTCCGCGCTGCGATGAACGAATTTCTACGCGAGCGGACGGCATCGCACAAGGGCTTTGCCGACGAGTTTTCGACTTCTTTTGGGTCGTCCACAGATTCCGCCCGGTTATCCCCCGGTGAGCGGGGTTGTGCACCGCCTCGTCCACAGCTTCGTCAACCGATGTGGCGGTCAGAGCCCAGCCGCCAGGCGGGTGCCCTGGTCGATCGCGCGCTTCGCGTCGAGCTCGGCGGCAACGTCGGCGCCACCGATGACGTGCACGCTCACCCCGGCGGCGACGAGCTCGTCGTGCAGCTCGCGGCGCGAGTCCTGGCCGGCACACACGACGACGTCATCGACGGCGAGCAGCCGTGGACGAGGATGCTTCGCGCCTACGGTGATGTGCAGTCCCGCGTCGTCAATGCGCTCGTACGTGACACCGTTGAGCATCTCGACGGCCCGCGCTTTCAACGCGCTGCGATGCACCCACCCGCTGGTCTTGCCGAGCCCGGCGCCGACCTTCGACGCCTTGCGCTGCAGCAGGAACACCTGACGTGGGGACGCCTCCGGCTCGGCCGGGAGCAGACCGCCGCGGTTGTCGGCGGGGTCACCGACCCCCCACTCGCGCAGCCAGTCCTCCCGTGACTGCGGCTCGCCGGTGTGTGCGCCGGGATGGGTCAGGTAGACGCTGACGTCGAAGCCGATGCCCCCGGCGCCGATGACCGCGACCCGCTCGCCGATCTGGGCCGTACCGGTGATGACGTCCGCGTAGGTATGGACGTTCGGGCGGTCCGCGCCGGGAATGGTCACAGCCCGCGGCGTCACGCCGGTGGCGACCACGACCTCGTCCCACGCCCCGCCGATCAGCTCGGCCGCGGTGACGGCGTGGCCGAGGTGCACCTTGACGCCGGTCAGCTCGAGCTGGCGGGCGAAGTAACGCAGGGTCTCGGCGAACTCCTCCTTGCCGGGGATGCGCCGGGCCAACTGGAACTGCCCGCCGATCTCGGCGTCGGCTTCGAACAGCTCGACGGCGTGTCCGCGAGCGGCCGCGGAGGTGGCGGCGGCCAGCCCGGCCGGGCCGGCACCGACGACCGCGACCCGCTTGCTCGTGCGGGTCGGCCGCAACGTGAGCTCGGTCTCGTGGCCGGCCCGAGGGTTGACCAGGCAGCTCGCGATCTTGTGCGCGAACGTGTGATCCAGGCAGGCCTGGTTGCACCCGATGCAGGTGTTGATCTCGTCGCCGCGGTCGTCGGCCGCCTTGCGCACCCAGTCGGCGTCGGCCAGGAACGGGCGAGCCATCGACACCATGTCGGCGTCCCCACGGGCCAGGATCTCTTCGGCCGTCTCGGGCATGTTGATGCGGTTCGACGCGATCACCGGGATCGACACCTCCGGACGCAGCTTGCCGGTGACCCAGCTGAATGCGCCCCGCGGGACCGAGGTGACGATGGTCGGCACGCGCGCCTCGTGCCAGCCGATGCCGGTGTTGATCAGCGTGGCGCCGGCCTGCTCGACCTCGTGGGCCAGGGCCACGACCTCGTCCCAGGCCTGACCGTCCTCGACGAGATCGAGCAGCGACATCCGGTAGACGATGATGAAGTCCGGGCCGACGGCCGCGCGCGTCTTGCGGACGATCTCGACGGCGAACCGGCGCCGCTTCGGCGCCGACCCACCCCACTCGTCGGTGCGCCGGTTGACCCGCGCGGCGAGGAACTGGTTGATCAGATAGCCCTCGGAGCCCATGATCTCGACGCCGTCGTAGCCGGCCTCGCGAGCCAGCGTCGCCGCGTGGGCGAACGCGTCGATGGTCGAGCGCACCTCGTTGCTGCGCAGCGCGCGGGCCGGGAACGGCGTGATCGGCGACTTGCTCCGGGACGCGCTCGCACTGAACGGGTGGTAGGCGTAACGGCCGGCGTGCAGGATCTGCAACGCGATCCGGCCGCCGTTGTCGTGGACCGCGGCGGTGATGCCGCGGTGCCGGTCGGCCTCCGACTTGGTCGTCAGCTTGCCGGCCGGCGGGAGCAGCCAGCCGGTCCGGTTCGGGGCAAAGCCGCCGGTGACGATCAGCCCGACGCCACCGCGGGCCCGCTCGGCGTAGAACTCGGCCAAGCGGGTCAGGTTCTTGGGACGGTCCTCGAGCCCGACGTGCATCGACCCCATGAGGACCCGGTTGGGCAGCGTCGTGAAGCCCAGCTCGAGCGGTTCCAGCAAGCGGGGGTAACGGCTCATGTCGTGCCCTTCCGGGATTTCGGGTCCAGCGCGCTGATGACGTCGTCGAACCAGGTGATCGCGGTCTGTTCGAGGCCGATGCCGCCGCGCAGGACCAGCCACTGGTGCAGCCTGCGGCCCTGCAGCCGCGCCGGGTCGGGGAACTCGCGCTTCTCACTCGCCAGGTAGACGTCGAGGCGCTGCGCATGCAAGCCCCGGTGCCGGCGTACCTCGGCCAGGACGGCATCGAGGTGACCGTCGGCGGCGCCGCGCAACTTCACGGCGAGGTCGGAACGGGTCACCTCCGGCGCGGCCGGCTCGGCGATCCAACCGGCGAGTGCGTCGCGGCCGGCCGCCGTCACCTCGTAAACCTTCTTGTCCGGACGTCCGTCCTGCTCGACCAGCGTGACCGACACCCAGCCGTCGGCCTGCATCCGGGCGAGGACCTTGTAGACCTGCTGGTGAGTGGCCGACCAGAAGTAGCCGATCGAGTTGTCGAACCGGCGCGCGAGGTCGTAGCCGGTCCCGGCCCGCTCGGCCAGCGAGACGAGGATCGCGTGCTCCAGCGCCATCCCCGCAGGCTACCTATGCAACTAGATGCACTGCAACATGATGCACACAACCGAGCACTCGATGACGGCCCGGTGACTTGCGTGTATTGCCGGGGTTTCGTGGGCATGACTCGAAGGTCGGCCGTGGACGTCGAGGAGGTCCAGATGAGCACCAGCACGGAGGTTCAGCCCAAGTCCGTACGCAGCCTCGTGCCGGCCCGAATGGACCGCCTGCCGTGGACCCGCTTCCACTGGCTGGTGGTTGTGGGCCTCGGCGTGTCCTGGATCTTGGACGGGCTCGAGATCCAGATCGTTTCGCTGATCAGCCCGATCCTGGGCAAGCCGGAAACCCTCCAGCTCAGTAGCGGACAGATCGGATTCCTCGGCTCCGGATACCTGATCGGCGAAGTCGTGGGCGCCCTGTTCTTCGGCCGGCTGACCGACAAGCTGGGCCGCAAGAAGCTGTTCATCGTCACTCTCGCCATCTATCTCGTCGGCAGCGGACTCGGCGGGCTCGCCTGGAACTACTGGTCGCTGCTGTTCTTCCGCTTCGTCGCCGGAACCGGAATCGGCGGTGAGTACACGGCGATCAACTCCGCGATCGATGAACTCATCCCGTCCAAGTACCGCGGCCGCATCGACATCGCGGTGAACGGCACCTACTGGGGTGGCGCGGCCATCGGATCGGCCATGGGCCTGTACCTGTTCAACACCGGCAACGTCCCGCTCAACTGGCAGTGGCGAATCGGGTTCTTCATCGGCCCGGTGCTCGGCCTGATCATCATCTTCCTCCGGCGCACGATCCCTGAGAGTCCGCGGTGGCTGATGACGCATGGCCGCAACGACGAGGCCGAGCGCACCGTCGACGCGATCGAGGAGCGGGTGAAGCACGGTGGCCGGGAACTCGATCCGGTCGACGAGAGCAAGGCGCTCGAAGTGACCGAGCACCCGAGGCTCGGTTTCGTGGAACTCACGCGAGTGTTCTTCGGCGAGTACCCGAGACGCTCGGTCTACGGCTTCACGATGATGGTGACCCAGGCGTTCCTGTACAACGCGATCTTCTTCAGTTACGGACTTGTCCTGACCGTGTTCTACAAGGTTCCGTCGAGCAGCCTGCCCTACTACTTCTTCCCGTTCGCGATCGGGAACCTACTCGGCCCGCTGCTTCTCGGCCACCTGTTCGACACGATCGGCCGCCGGAAGATGATCCTGGCGACATACGGCGTGTCCGGCCTCCTGCTGCTCGTATCGGCGTGGATGTTCCACGCCGGCACGCTCTCGGCCGCCACCCAGACGATCTTCTGGTGCGTCATCTTCTTCTTCGCCTCGGCCGGCGCCTCGTCCGCCTACCTGACGGTCAGCGAGATCTTCCCGCTCGAACTGCGCGGGCAAGCGATCTCCTACTTCTTCGCTATCTCCCAGGGCGCGGGTGGTGTCGTCGCGCCCTGGCTGTTCGGTCACCTGATCGGCGGCGCGAACAACGCACACGTGCACACCGGGCCCCTCACGATCGGTTACCTCATCGGGGCCGCGATCATGATCGTCGGCGGTCTCGTCGCATGGTTCATCGGCGTTGACTCGGAGCGGCGCTCGCTCGAGGACATCGCGAACCCGCTCTCGGTGGTCAAGCGGCCCGAAGGTGGGCTCAGCCCGGCAGCGGCGACGTCATGACCAGCCGAGTGGACGGACCTGTCGTCGTCGGCGTGAGCCCGCGGACCGGCTCCCCCACCGCCCTGAACTGGGCCGCGGACTACGCGCTGCGCCACGATTCCCAGGTGATCGCGATCATGGCTTGGCACCCCACCCGGCCACCGGCCGCTCCCGGAGGTCGCCCGCCATCGGCGCTCATGTCGGGGGACCTGCCGGATCCCGAGCGTGACGCTCGCGCCAAGCTGGAGGGTTACGTCACCGCCGCGCTCGGCAAGAAGCATGGAGTCGAGTGCCGGGTGGTGCGCGGCAACGCGGTGTCGTCGCTGCTGCAGTGCGGTGCGGGCGCGCAGTTGCTTGTACTCGGCGAGCCGCGGCCGGGCCGAATGGCCTCGGTGCGGGCGGGACTGGTGGCGCCGCAACTGGTGATGCGCTCGACCTGTCCCGTCGTCGTGATGCCCAACTCCGCCCGGCCCGGGGCGATGTAATCGGCTTACGGGCCGGCCGCGTGCTCCGCGTCGCGCAGGACGCGGATGATGTTGCCCCGGGTGAGTGCGGCGATCTCGGCCTCGGACCAGGCACGGTCGAGCAGTTCCTCGATCAGGGCCGGGTACATCGACACGTCCGAAAGGTCATCGGGCATCGGCTCGCAGCCGTCGAAGTCGCCGCCGATGCCGACGTGCTCGATTCCCGCGACGGACCGGACATGCTCGACGTGATCGGCTACCTGCGCCACCGTCGCAACCGGCGCCGGGTGGGTGCGGGCCCGCCGGGCCGCTGCCGCCATGTGCGCGGTCCAGTCCCGCCGGTCCTCGCCCCGCTCATCCATCTCAGTCAGGACGGCGTGATCCCACTCATGGCACGCGGCGGACACGAAGGCGGGGACGAACGTGACCATACAGACGCCGCCGTTGCCCGTCAGCGACATGAGCACGTCGTCCGGCACGTTGCGGACGTGGTCGGTGACGCCGCGCGCGGACGAATGACTGAAGATCACCGGAGCCGTGCTGGCGGCCAGGGCGTCGCGCATCGTGCCCGGCGCGGTATGTGACAGGTCGACGAGCATCCCGAGCCGGTTCATCTCGCCGACGACCTGCCGGCCGAAGTCGTTGAGGCCGCCGAGGTTCGGCAGGTCGGTCGCCGAGTCCGCCCAGGGCACGTTGTCATTGTGGGTGAGCGTCAGGTATCGCACACCCATCGCGTGCAGGGTGCGCAGCACCGCCAGCGACGACTGGATCGAATGGCCGCCCTCGGCCCCCATCAAGGAGGCCACCCGTCCTTCGCCGAGGGCGGCGTCGACGTCATCGGCGGTCAACGCGAGCGTGAGGTGGTCCGGGTAACGCGCCACCATCCGCAGGACGAAGTCGATCTGGCCGAGGGTCACCGCGAGGGCGTGGTCGCCGAGCCGCGCGGGTACGTACACCGACCAGAACTGACCGCCGACGCCTCCCTCGCGCAGCCGCACGAGATCGGTCTGGGTCACGCTCTGCCGGACGTCGACCGGGTACGCGTCGAGGTCGTAGCCGAAGTGCTCGTGCATCGCCCAGGCGAGGTCGTTGTGCCCGTCGACGATCGGATGGCGCTGCAGGATCCGGCGCGCGCGGCGGTTGGTCACACGTCCAGTGTCTCGGCCGGGGCGAGGCGCAGGTATTCGCAGCCGTGCTCGCCGCCGATCCGGCCGATGTGCGACTCGACGAGATTGCGGCCGGGCTCGGTCAGCAACGAGTCGTGGATGCCCACGGCGCGGGCCGCCCGCACGGCGACGACGTAGTCGATGACCTCGGCGGTCTTGGACCACGGCGCGTGGATCGGGGCCAGCAACAGCCCGATCGGGGCCGTCGGGACGATCAGCGAGTCGCCCGGGTGGTAGACGGTGTCGTCGATGAGGTAGCCGACGTTGGGCACGATCGGGATCGTCGAGTGGATCAGCGCGTGCTGGCGCCGAACGTCCGGATCGCGAAGCCGCCGGCCTCGAAGGCTTGCTCCGGCGCGGTGACCACCACCTGCTCGCCGAGCTCGCCCAGCGTCGTCGCCAGGGGCTCCGGCGCCCAGATGCGCAATCGCGGATCGCGCTGCGCCACGCTCCGAACCCGGTCGATGTCGATGTGGTCGGCGTGCTCGTGCGTGATCAGGACCGCCGACGATCCCTCGAGTGCGGTCTCGACCTCGCTGAACACGCCCGGATCGATGACGAGGGTCCGGTCCCCGTCATCGAGACGGACGCAGGAGTGCGAGTACTTCGTCAGCTGCATCGGTGGCTCAGGTGTCCTCGTCCTCGATGTGCATCGCGGCCTCTTCGGCGCTCGCCGCGGAGCCGGCCCGGCCGACGTCGGTCGCGATCTCGTCCTTCCCCTCGTCGGCGTGGGCACCCTCGTCCGGGGCCACGAGCCGCCCGGCCCGCGGCTGGGCGTCGGACGTGTCGAGATCGTCGGCGGAGACGTCCGGCTCCTCTTCGGCCAGGTGATCGTCGAGCGACTCGCCCGTGCGCGCCTCGTCGGCGGTCTCGCCGCGCCAGGAGTGGGACGCCCGTTCGGGCGGCGAGTAGCCGGCGTCGAGCGGGTCCTCGGTGTTGTCACCGGTCAGGGAATCGGAGGGGTCCACCTGGTCGTGACCGACCACGGCGCCCACGTACAAGTCGTCGGATTCGCTCATGCACCCAGCCTTCCTCGTTACGTCTCAGAAGTCACGGGCAGGCTGCCCAGGTGACGTCCGTGCTGTGGCTGCGCCGCGATCTGCGGCTGCGCGATCACCCGGCGCTGAACGCCGCCGCCGGCGGGCCGGTCGTCGCCCTGTTCGTGCTCGACCCCGCGCTGCTCGGACCGGCCGGTCCGGCGCGGATCGCGTTCCTGTACCGAACGCTGCGGGCGCTCGACACCGAATTGCGCGGACAGGGCGCCCGGTTGGTGATCCGGCGCGGCGACCCGGTGACGGCGGTGGCCCGAGTGGTGCGCGAGGTCGGGGCCGGCTCGGTCCACGTGAGCGCCGACTTCAACCCGTACGGCGCCCGCCGCGACGCGGCCGTCGAGGCGGCCCTGGGCGACGTGGCCTTCGTGCGGACCGGTTCGCCCTACGCGGTGTCCCCCGGCCGGATCCGCAACGCCGACGGCCAGCCGTACCGGGTGTACACGCCCTTCTATCGCGCGTGGACGAGTCACGGTTGGCCGCCGCCGGCCAGCGGCGCGCGCATCGTTTGGCACGGGGAGGTGGAGGGGGTCGACGTACCCGACGACCCCCGGCTGCCGGCCGGGGTCGACCTCCCCGAGGCGGGCGAGGACGCGGCGCTGCGCGCCTGGCGGGCGTTTCGCGGCCAGGGGTTAGCGAGCTACGCCGACGACCGGAACCGACCGGACCTCGACCGCACCTCGCGCATGTCGGTGTACCTGAAGTGGGGTTGCGTCCATCCGCGCACCCTGCTGGCCGACCTCGGTGCGGGCGATGAGCGCTACCGCAAGGAGCTGGCCTGGCGCGAGTTCTACGCGCACGTGCTGCACGCGTGGCCGAGGTCGGCGCGGGAGTACGTCCAGCCGAAACTCGCGGCCTCGACCTACGCCGACCCGACCTCGGCCGCGTTCGCCGCCTGGTGCGCGGGCCGAACCGGGTTCCCGATGGTCGACGCCGGCATGCGCCAGCTGCTCGGCCAGGGGTGGATGCACAACCGGGTGCGCATGCTCGTCGCTTCCTTCCTGGTGAAGGACCTGCACATCGAGTGGCGGCACGGTGCCCGGTACTTCATGCGCCACCTCGTCGACGGCGATCTCGCGAGCAACCAGCACGGCTGGCAGTGGACCGCGGGCACCGGGACCGATGCCGCGCCCTTCTACCGGGTGTTCAATCCCGTGACGCAGGGACTGAAGTTCGATCCGGACGGCGACTACGTCCGGCGCTGGGTGCCCGAGTTGCGCGGCGTGCCGGGCCCGGCCGTGCACCAACCGTGGAATCTTGCCCAGCCGCCGCCCGACTATCCCGACCGCATCGTCGACCACGCCGAGGAGCGCCGGGTCGCGCTGGAGCGTTACCAGCGCGCTGGGACTGACCCGGTCAGCCGGACGGAGCCGGTCAGGCGACCCGGGACATGAGCAGGCCGGCTCCGTCGCGCGGAGCTCCTCGAGACGCGTCCGGCGGCCGGGTTCACAGCGCGACGATGCCCCAACTGCCGGTCCAGGCGCCGCCCGGTTCGAGCACGATCAGGCCCCGACCCGAGTTGAAGGCGTCCGGCGCACACGTCATCGGTTCGATCGCGATACCGGGTTGCTGCGGGGTGAGCGCGTCCAGGGTGAACACCTGCAGGAAGCGGTAGGTCTCGTCGAACCACAGCCGGGCCCCGCCCGACTTCGTGCGGACCTCCGCGTATCCCCGCCCGTCCGTCGTCGACAGGCCGGTGAAGCCATCGTCGAAACGCGCGGCGCGCAGGCGCTTGGCGCGGCGCAGGTCGTGATCGGTCTTCGTCACCGCCTGGGCCCCGACCGGGACCTGCTGGTCGTCGACGACGAGGCGCTCCCGGGCCGGGATCTGCAGCTTGGTGTCGGCCAGGGCGTGCCCGCGCGTCGACAGGTAGGGATGGGAGCCGGCTCCGAACGGCGCGCGGGTCGGGCCCAGGTTGCGGGCCCCGATCGTCACCATCAAGCCCTGCTCGGGATGCAGGGCGTACGTCGTCTCGACCCGGACCTGGAAGGGGTAACCGTTCTGGGGCACGATGTCGAGCCGCAGCGTGACCTGGTCCTGGGTGTGCCGGACCTTCACCCAGCGCGCCCACCGGCCGAGGCCGTGGATGGCGTTGCCGGCTGCGGGCTCGGTCAGGGCGAGTTGCTGCGCGGCGCCGTCGAAGGTGTAGCGGCCCCCTCGGATCCGGTTCGGCCACGGCACGAGCGTGGTCCCGCAGCACTTGGGCGGCAGCACGTCGTCGCCGTAGGTGCAGGTCACGTTGACGCCACCGACGGCATAGCGCTGCAGGCCGGCGCCCACTTCGACGATTGTCGCTTCGTGATCGCCTGCGGCGATCAGATACTGCCGTCCGCTCAGGGCCATGACCGAAACCTAGCCAGCGGCCGACCGGGACGCACGGACGCCCGGCCGGCCGCGCTCAAGCTGGTTCGGCCGCGAGCGGCTGCTCGGCGCGGGCGTCGTAGCGCCAGAAGGGCCGGACTACGAACCCGAACACCGCGACGACCACCATGCAGGTGATGCCGCCACCGACCCACGAGATCGTCGTGCTGGTGGTCGCCGCGGTGGCGCCGGCGCGCAGGTCGCCCAGTCGGGGCCCACCCGCCACGACCGCGATGAACACCCCCTGCATCCGGCCGCGCATCTCGTCCGGGGCATACGTCTGCAGAATCGTCTGCCGGTACACGGCGCTGACGAGGTCGGCGGCGCCGGCGAAGGCGAGCAGCACCACGACCAGCCAGAGCTCGTGCGCCATGCCCGACAGGGCGACGGCAGCACCCCAGGCCACGATGGCCACGACCAGGGCCACCCCCTGCCGCCGGACCCGCCCGATCCAACCGCTGGACAGCCCGGCCACCACCGACCCGATCGCGATCGCGGCGTAGAGGGGCCCGACCGCACCGCCGAACCGCTCGTCGGCAACTTGCGGGAACAGCGCCCGCGGCATCGCCAGCACCATGGCCGCGATGTCCACCGCGAACGACATCAGCAGCACCGGCCGGACGATGATGAAGGCCAGCCCCTCGGCGACCGAGCGCAGCCCCAACTTGCGCGCGCCGCCGTCGGGCGGCAGCGGCGGCAGGCGCAGCGCCGAGTACAGCGCCGCGGTGAAGAGCACCGCGTCAATGCCGTACGCGTAGGCAAACCCGTTGTTCAATCCGACGAGGACGCCGGCGACGAGCGGTCCGACAACCATCCCGACGTTGCCGACGGTGAAGTTGAGCGTGTTCGCCGCCGGGACCAGTTCGCCGTCGACGATGCGGGGGATGATGGCGCCGCGGGCCGAGGAGGCGATCGCCCAGGCGGCCGCTTGCACGGCCACCAGCGTCAGGATCAGCCACACGTTGCCGACGTTGAGCAGGGTCTGGGCGAGCAGGGCGAGCGTCACTCCCCAGGCGCCGAGCGAGGACCAGAAGTACAGCCGGCCGCGGTCGACCACGTCGGCGATCGCGCCGCCGTAGAGCCCGAACGCGATGATCGGCACCAGGCCCGCCAGGCCGAAGAAGCCCACGTACAGCGAGGAACGGGTGAGGGCATAAATCTGGACCGGTACGGCCACCTGCGTCAGCATCGAGCCGACGAACGAGGTGCCCTGACCGATCAGCAGCCTGCGGTAGGCCGGGACGGCCAGCGGACGCGTGTCGACCGCATGCCGGATGAGGAGGCTGCGCAGCGTGCGGGCCTGTTCGGCCGCCAGGGCCGGGTCGGGTAGATCGGTTGCGAGCGGCTCGTCGGTCACGGGGCCAGCCGCTCGCGCAGCCAGGTCCCATCGGCCAGGCGGAAGCGGATGCGATCGTGCAGCCGTCCCGTCCGCCCCTGCCAGAACTCAACCGAATCGGGGGTGAGCAGGTAGCCGCCCCAATGCGGCGGGGCGGCAATGGCCTCGTCGCCGAACCGCGCTTCGGCCCGCGCCGCCATCGCGTCGAGTTCGGCCCGCGACGCCACCACCTCGGACTGCGGTGACGCCCAGGCCCCGAGTTGCGATTCGCGGGGGCGGTGCGCGAAATAGGCCTCGGTCTCGGCCCGGTCGATCTTGTCGACCGTCCCCTCGAGCCGCACCTGGCGCTGGTGGGCGAGCCAGACGAACACCGCAGCGGCGCGCGGGTTGACGGCGAGGTCACGGGCCTTGGCCGACTCGTAATTGGTGAAGAAGACGATGCCGCGCTCGTCGATGCCCTTGGCCAGCACGGTGCGCACGGACGGCCGCCCGGCGGCGTCGGCGGTGGCGAGCTGGATGGCGTTCGCCTCGAGCACGGTGGGGTCGGCGGCGGCCTCGTCGAACCAGATCCGCAACTGTCCGTACCAGGACCCAGCGAGGTCGCGCTCGTCGAGGTAGCCGCGCAGATAGGTCTGGCGCAGGCCGGCGGGATCGGTCATCGCCGCAATCCTTGCACCTGGCGGCTGGGCCGGAATCGGGATGTGGGCAGAATGGACAGTCGAGTGTGAACCGCTCGTCCGCTTTCCCGCCCGAACCAGCGTCACTAGCCCGAACTAACCCTGATCGGAGCACGTCAATGGCAGACGACTACAGCCCGGGCCTCGAAGGCGTCATCGCTTTCGAGACCGAGATCGCCGAACCCGACAAGGACGGCGGCGCGCTGCGTTACCGCGGGGTCGACATCGAGGATCTCGCCGGGCATGTCACCTTCGGCAACGTGTGGGCGCTGCTGGTCGACGGCAAGTTCGGGCCGGGTCTGCCGCCGGCCGAGCCGTTCCCGATCCCGGTGCACACCGGGGACGTCCGGGTGGACGTGCAGGCCGCTCTGGCCATGCTGTCGCCGGTGTGGGGCTACCGTCCGTTGCTCGACATCAGCGACGAAGAGGCCCGCGAGCAGCTGGCCCGGGCCGCGGTGATGGCGCTGTCCTATGCCGCGCAGTCGGCCCGCGGCCTGTCGAATCCCGCCGTGCCGCAGTCGCGCATCGATCAGTGCACGACGATCGTCGAACGATTCATGACCCGCTGGCGGGGCGAGCCCGACCCGGCGCACGTGCGGGCCGTCGACGCGTACTTCGTCTCCGCCGCCGAGCACGGCATGAACGCGTCGACGTTCACCGCCCGGGTCATCGCCTCCACGGGGGCCGACGTCGCCGCGGCGATGTCCGGTGCGATCGGCGCGATGAGCGGCCCACTGCACGGCGGCGCGCCGGCTCGGGTGCTGCCGATGATCGAAGAGGTTGAGCGGACCGGGGACGCCCGCAAGGTGGTGTCCGGCATACTCGACCGGCACGAGCGGCTGATGGGGTTCGGGCATCGCGTCTACCGGGCCGAGGATCCGCGCGCCCGGGTGCTGCGCCGCACCTGCCGCGAGCTGGGGTCGAAGAAGTTCGAGGCCGCTGAGGCGCTCGAGCAGGCCGCGCTGACCGAGCTGCGCGAGCGGCGCCCGGACCGTCCGATCGAGACCAATGTCGAGTTCTGGGCCGCCGTCATCCTCGATTTCGCTGAGG
>DATAQD010000041.1:0-7120 GCA_036264855.1 Jatrophihabitans sp.
GGTCGCCGGGCGGTGACGGCGTCGGACGCCGACCGGGCGGCCGTCCGCGCCCAGCTCGGCCGCGAACCCAGGGCGATCCGCGAGGTGGCGCATCGCTGCCCGTGCGGCAACCCCGATGTCGTCGAGACCTCGCCGCGGCTGGCCGACGGGACGCCGTTCCCGACGCTGTACTACATCACCTGCCCGCGCCTCGCGTCTGCCATCGGCACGCTCGAGTCGTCGGGGGTGATGCGCGAGATGACCGATCGGCTGCGCTGCGACGACGAGCTGGCGGCGGCCTACCAGCAGGCGCACGAGGCCTACCTCGGCCGCCGGGAGCGCCTCGGGCAGGTGGACGAGATCGCGGGCATCAGCGCCGGTGGCATGCCGAACCGCGTGAAGTGCCTGCACGTCCTCGTCGGGCACAGCCTCGCCTGCGGCCCGGGCGCGAACCCCCTCGGCGACGAGGCGCTCGCGGCGTTGCCGGAGTGGTGGGCCAACGGGCCGTGCGTCCCGCGAGAGCCTCGATGAGGGTCGCCGCCATCGATTGCGGGACGAATTCGATCCGGCTGCTGATCGCCGAGGTCGGGAGCGGGCGGTTGCGCGACCTGGTGCGCGAGACGCGGATCGTGCGCCTCGGCCAGGACGTCGACCGCACCGGACGCCTGGCCCCCGAGGCGCTGGAGCGCACGCGGGTCGCGCTCGCCGACTACGCCTCGACGATCCGCTCGTGCGGGACCGACCGGGTGCGCATGGTCGCCACGAGCGCGACCCGCGACGCCTCGAACCGGGCCGAGTTCGCCGCCATGGTCACCGCGACCCTGGGCGTGGATTCCGAAGTGATCACCGGGCGCGAGGAGGCGGAGCTGTCCTTCGCCGGCGCGGTGAGCGCGCTCGCGCCCGTGTCCGGGCCGCTGCTCGTCGCCGACATCGGCGGCGGGTCGACCGAGCTTGTGCGGGGCGGCGACGGTGACCTGCGCGCGCACAGCATGGACGTCGGCTGCGTCCGGATGACCGAGCGGCACCTGCACGACGACCCGCCCACGCCGGCCCAGATCGAGGCCGCCGTGCGCGACATCCGGGCCGCCATCACCGCGGCGCGGGCTGACGTCCCCCTCGACTCCCCGGTTACGTTCGTCGGGGTCGCAGGCACGGTGACGACGATCGCCGCCATCACGCTCGGCCTACCGGCGTACGACCCCGAGGCCATCCACGGTTCGACGATCACCGGCGATCAGCTCCAGGACGTGACTCGCCGCCTGCTGGCCATGACGCACGCGCAACGCGCGGCATTGCCGGTCATGCATCCGGGCCGCGTCGACGTCATCGGCGCCGGCGCCCTGGTCCTGCGGACGCTCGTCGAGGAGATCGGGGTCGATGCCGTGGTGGCCAGCGAGCACGACATCCTCGACGGCATCGCGCTCAGCCTCGCCTGAGCGGCTCAGTCGTCGTTGCTGGCGGCCCGCGTAGCGGCAGCGTGGGCCACGTCGGCGGCGCCGGCCTTCTTGTGCGCCTTCGGCTTCTTGCCCGGCGGCGGCTCGCTGCCGGTGAGCGCCCGGAACGCGGCCTCGGCGCTGCGCCGCGTCATCAGCTCGGCGATGACGACGCTGGCCCCCGACAACGCGGCCCAGGCGATCGCGTCAGCCCAGCGGACGCCGCGCTCGGTCGGCTGGCGGGGCGGGTCGTCCGGGCGGACCGCGAGCCAGGCGCGTTCGACCGCCTTCTTCGTGACGATCCCGACCGGGATGCCGATGACGATGCTCATCGCCTTCATGCCGATCGCTGAACCTGCGGCCATCTGCGCTCCCCATCCGTCTCGCGGTCGTAGTGACCCTACCCAGGCCGGGCCGGCCCGGCCCCTGCCAAGCTGTCAGCGTGATCGAGCCGGGGACGGGATGGCCGGGGGATCCGGCGACCGGGCGGACGCCCGTGGCCCGGACCCGTCAGGACGTGCTCGACCTCTCGCGGGGTGGCGACCTCAGCGAGATCGGCGCCCGAGTGAGCGTGTGCCGGGCTTGCCCCCGGCTCGTCGCGTGGCGCGAGGAGGTCGCGCGGACCCGCCGGCGCTCGTTCGCCGATCAGACGTACTGGGGCCGTCCGGTCCCCGGCTTCGGCGCGGCCGACCCGCGGATCCTGGTGATCGGCCTGGCCCCGGCCGCGCACGGCGGGAACCGCACCGGCCGCATGTTCACCGGCGACCGCAGTGGCGATTGGCTGTACGCGTCCCTGTACCGCGTCGGGTTGGCGTCCCAGCCGACCTCGGTCGAGGCTGGTGACGGGCTGGAGCTGTCCGGCGTGTTCATCACGGCTCCGGTCCACTGCGCCCCACCGATGAACAAGCCGACACCCGAGGAGCGAGACACCTGCCGCCCCTGGCTGGTGAGCGAGCTGGAACTGCTCTGGCCCGGGCTGCGGACGGTCGTGGTGCTCGGCGGGTTCGGCTGGGCCGCGCTGTGGCCGGCGATGCGGGCCGCCGGGGTCCCGCTGCCCGATCCGCTGCCGAAGTTCGGGCACGCGGTCGAGGTCGAGGTGGACGGTCGCACCGTGCTCGGCTGCTACCACGTCAGCCAGCAGAACACGTTCACCGGACGGCTCACCGCGCCCATGCTGGACGCGGTGTTCGGCCGAGCCGCCATGCTCGCCGGCCTCAGCTCAGCTTGACCCGCATCTCGTCGGAGATCGGCTGCGGCGTGCCGGCCTCGTCGGCATACACGTAGGTGGTCTCGACCGCGCAGCACGGCCGTCCTCCGGCGCGGACGTCGAAGGCCAGCGTCGCGCTGGTCACCCCCACCCGGGTGCAGCGGACGTCCACCTCGATCACGTCCCCCCAGTGGGCCGGACCGCTCCAGGTCAGCGACGACGCGACCAGGCGCACGAGTTCGACGAAGTCCTGCAGTCCCCGCTGGGCGCAGAACGCGCCCATGGCCTCGTCGCAGTACAGCAGGTAGTGGGAGTTGAAGACGACGCCCTGTTGATCGACCTCGGCGTATCGGACCGGCGCCGACCACGTGCTCATGCGGTCATCCTGCCGGGCGGCACAATGACCGCAGCACCCCCGTAGCCCAACGGCAGAGGCAGACCCCTTAAAAGGGTTCCAGGTGTCGGTTCGAATCCGACCGGGGGTACCGCGCCAGGCGGTTTCGTCAGGCGGACCAGACGGGCGCGATGGTCCGGTCGTAACGGCGCCCCTTGATTCCGGTGATGGCGAACCGGACGGACGTCGTCGTCGGCACCGTCGAGCAGCCAGGCGAACGGCGTCCCTGATTGGGCTCGAGCCCCGCGCCGACCAGCGCCTGCCGCGCCGTCCCTGGACGTCGGGCGTCAGGTGAACTCGATGACCTGGTGTTGCACCAGGTCATCGGGCGTCCAGGTGATGCGCATGATCCCGGAGCCGCCGCGCGTCCAGGAGAAGCGCACGATGTCGGTGGACCCTTCGGCGCTGACGTCGACGACCGAAATCGTGTCGTCGGGTGGGTTGGAGCCGTACGCCGCGGCCACCGCGGTCCGGCCGTCGAACGGCCCGACGGGAACGCCGACGAACTCCAGGTGCACCGAATCGGCCAGGCCGGCCAGGTAGGCGTCCCAGGATCGGGAGCTCACCCCGGCGTTGAAGCGGTCGACGTGCGCCTGGACCCGGTCGGCAGCCGACGTCACCGGTCAGCCGCTCTTGCGCCTGAAGTTGCGCTTGGCGCCGGCGGCCGAGCGCTCGTCGTGGACTTTGGAATCGTTCTGCGACGCCGACTCGTGCGGGTGCTTGTGACCCTTCTTGCGCTCGAGCGCCGCGCGGAACTTGTCCTTGGCCGAATCGGTAGCGCCGCCGTCCTTGTCGGTCATGAGGCAAGCCTCGCACGGACGGCGGCGCGCCCACCACCCGGTCAGCCGTCGGCGCGTTCCAGCACGACCACCGGGATATTGCGGTCGGTCTTCGTCTGGTAATTCGAGTAGTCCGGCCACGCCTCGACCATGTGGTGCCACATCGCCGGCTTCTCCGCCGGGGTCGCGGTGCGGGCCTTCGCGCGGAACCTGTCACCCTTGATCTGCACCTCGACCTCGGGGTCGGCCTCGAGGTTGAGATACCAGTCGGGCGCCTCTGGCGCGCCACCCTTGGACGCGACGATCAGGTAGTTTCCCTCCCACTCGCGAAAGATCAACGGGCTGACATACTCCTTGCCGGACTTTCGCCCTTTCGTGTGCAGGAGCAGGATCGTCGTCCCGTTCCGCCACTCGTAGCCCTCCGCGCCGTCGGTGTCCTCGTAGCGCGTGACGTGCTCTTTGCCGTACAGCGGCATGGCTGTCCTTTCGGTATGCGATAGATCTCGGAATAGCCTTCCCGAGGACGCGGTTGTTCCATGCAGTTGCGCTTGCAACCATTTTGAGGAGAGTGATTTCGATGGCTGCCGTTACTGCCGACACGCTGGTGTTGCCGCGCGTCAAGGCCGCCGGGTTGGGCGACACCGAGCGACCCGTCCTGGCGATCTCAACCGGGCCGACCGGCTACGAGGGCGAGGGATTCCCGGTGCGTCGGACGATGGCCGGCATCGCGTACAAGTACCTCGACCCGTTCATCATGATGGATCAAATGGGCGAGGTGGACTACGCGGCCGGCGAGCCCAGAGGCACGAACTGGCACCCGCACCGGGGCTTCGAGACCGTCACCTATCTGATCGACGGTCAGTTCATCCACCAGGACACCCACGGTGGCGGTGGCGTCATTCACGAGGGTGCGACGCAGTGGATGACCGCAGGTGCGGGCTTGCTGCACATCGAGACACCGCCGGAGAAGCTCGTCGAGGCCGGCGGGCTGTTCAACGGCTTCCAGCTCTGGGTCAACCTGCCCGCGGCCGACAAGTTCCTCAAGCCGGCGTACCAGCCGGTCGAGGCCGCGGATCTGCTGTTGCTCGCCAGCGCTGACGGCGGCGCGCTGCTGCGCGTCATCGCCGGCGAGGTGGACGGGCACGTCGGTCCGGGCCGGACGCACACGCCGATCACGCTGCTGCACGCATCGGTGGCGGCCGGAGCGTCGCTGTCGCTTCCCTGGCAGCCGACCTACAACGCCCTGGCCTATGTCTATGCCGGCTCCGGAACGGTCGGGCCGAAGGCCGAGCCGATCCACGCCGGCCAGCTGACCGTGTTCGGCGCCGGGGACCGCGTCACGGTCGCGGCCGATGCCCAGCAGGACAGCCGCACCAGCTCGCTCGAGGTGCTCCTGCTCGGCGGCGAGCCGATCGGCGAGCCAATGGTGCACTACGGGCCGTTCGTCATGAACACCCGCCAGGAGCTCCAGCAGGCGCTTGAGGACTACCAGGGCGGCCGGCTGGGTGTGATCCCGCCGGACGCGATCATGCCGCACGTGCCCACCGGCGCCCGGGACCCGCGCCACTGACGTTCACCCTTACGAGTTGTCCGTGCTTCGCGTGTCTAGAGGACGCGTCGAGGTGCGGACAACTCGTTTTCGCCGTGAGCGGACGTACGCGAGCGGGCGGGAACAATCGCCGCCACCGGTGACTTGAGTCGATGACGCTCAAGAATTGAGGTTTCCGTGTCTGATGTAATCACCCTTCCCATCCTGTCCGTTCCCGACCTCGTCGTCCTTCCGGGCATGGTCGTGCCCGTGGAGCTCGACGGCGACGCGCGCGCTGTCATCGACGCGGCCCGCGCCGGCTCGGACGGTGTCCTGCTGCTCGCCCCGCGCCTGGCCGACCGCTACCCCGCCTACGGGGTGATCGCGACGATCGAGCAGGTCGGCCGCCTCCCCGGCGGCGAGGCGGCCGCGGTCCTGCGGGCCGGCCAGCGCGCCCGGCTGGGCTCAGGCGTGCCCGGCCCCGGCGCCGCCCTGTGGGTCGAGGCCGAACCCGTCGAGAGCGGCGAGATCACCGAGCAGGTGCGCGCCCTCGCGACCGAGTACAAGCAGGTCGTCGTCGCGATCCTGCAGCGGCGCAATGCCTGGCAGGTCGTCGACACCGTGCAGCGGGTCACCGACCCCTCCGAGCTCGCCGACATGGCCGGCTACGCGCCGTACCTGAGCGACGAGCAGAAGCGCGAACTGCTCGAGACGCCCGACGTCGAAGCGCGGCTCACCCGGGTGCTGGGTTGGGCCCGCGAGCACCTCGCCGAGCTCGAGGTCACCGAGAAGATCCGCGACGACGTGCGCGAGGGCATGGACAAGCGGCAACGGGAATTCCTGCTCCGCGAGCAGCTCGCCGCGATCCGCAAGGAACTCGGCGAGGACGAGCCCGACGGCGCCGACGACTACCGCACCCGCGTCGAATTGGCCGACCTTCCGGACAAGGTCCGCGAGGCCGCGCTGCGCGAGGTCGGCAAGCTCGAGCGCTCCAGTGACCAGAGCCCCGAGGCGGGCTGGATCCGCACGTGGCTCGACACCGTCCTCGAGCTCCCGTGGTCGACGCGCACCACTGACTCGACCGACGTCCGCGCGTCCCGCGCGGTGCTCGACGCCGATCACCACGGGCTGGATGACGTCAAGGACCGCATCGTCGAGTACCTGGCCGTGCGGGCCAGGCGGGCCGAGCGCGGCCTCGAGGTCGTCGGGGGTCGGGGCTCGGGTGCCGTGCTGGCGCTCGTCGGGCCGCCCGGCGTCGGGAAGACGTCGCTGGGCGAATCCGTGGCGCACGCGCTCGGGCGCAAGTTCGTCCGGGTGGCCCTCGGCGGCGTCCGCGACGAAGCGGAGATCCGCGGCCACCGGCGCACCTACGTCGGTGCCCTGCCGGGCCGCATCGTCCGGGCGATCACCGAAGCCGGTTCGATGAATCCGGTCGTCCTGCTCGACGAGATCGACAAGGTCGGTTCGGACTTCCGCGGCGACCCGGCCGCGGCGCTGCTCGAGGTGCTCGACCCGGCCCAGAACCACACGTTCCGCGACCACTACCTCGAAGTCGACCTCGACCTGTCCGACGTCCTGTTCCTCGCGACGGCGAACGTGGTCGACACGATCCCGCAGGCCCTGCTGGACCGCATGGAGTTCGTGCAGCTCGACGGCTACACCGAGGAGGAGAAGGTCGCCATCGCGCGTGACCACCTCCTGCCCCGGCAGATCGAGAAGGCCGGGCTGGAGCCGGGCGACGTGGAGTTCACCGACGTGGCCCTCGGCATGATCGCCGCCGAGTACACCCGGGAGGCCGGC
>DATAQD010000081.1:0-5327 GCA_036264855.1 Jatrophihabitans sp.
GTGCTCGAGCTCGCGGCGCGCCGCCCGATGGGTCAACCGCACCTCGGCCCGAACCTCATCAACCGCGGACTCGAACACCCGCTCCGCCGTCCACGCCCGGGCCCCGGGAAGGCCGGCCATCGGATCCCGGGTGGCGAGCTCGGCCAACACCGCCCACACCCGGGCCTGCTGATACGCCAACTGCCGCCACTCCGCCGCCAACACCTCCAACAGTTGCTCGTCCGGGACCGCGCCCACCTCGACCGGCGCCAGCACCACCCCCAGCCGCGGGCCGGGCAGCATCGTGGCTACCCCGTCCGGAACCGCGTTCCCGTCCTGCATAACCCCCACGATAAGCAGCGGGTCTGACAATTCCGGGCCGTTATCCACAGCCCGGGCCGAAGAAACGCAACAATACGCAAGTTGTCCACAAGAGAAGACGCAACCCGGAACGAAACAGAAACCCGAAGAACGAGACCCAGCCGAGAACAAAACAGCCTCGTCGCCGCGCCCTTCACAAACGCAACCCCGACCGAAACAGAAAACGCCGAGAACGAGAACCAGATCACGAGCCCGACTCCTCGTCGCTGCGCTTTTCAGAAATGCAACACCCAAACCTCAGCCGATCAACACGGCCGTCCCGGTAACCGCGATCCCGCTGCCCGGATCCTCCGCAACATCCACCGTGATCAACCCGGGCCGCCCCATGTCCGCCCCCTGATGGATCACCAACTGCGCCGGCAGATCGACCAGTCCCAGCGCCCGCAGGTACCCCCCGAACGCGGCCGCGGCCGCCCCCGTCGCCGGGTCCTCGACCACCCCACCAGGCGGAAACGGATTGCGCGCGTGGAAGACCAGCGGCGCCTCCCGCCACACGAGATCGACCGTGGTCCATCCGCGCGCGGCCATCAGCTTCCCCAGCGCGTCGAAGTCATAGTCCAGCGCGGCGAGCCGCGCCCGGCTCGACACCGCGACCACCGGGTGAAACGCACCCGCGTACGCCACGCGCGGCGGCAACTCCGGATCGAGATCCGACGCCGACCAGCGCAAGTGCAGCAACAGCTCGCCCAGATCCTGCGCCGGCAGAAGATCCACGCGCGGCGGCACGCTCACCAGCGTCGCCGTCACGACACCGTCGGCGGCCGACGTCGTGACCTGGACGGGTCCCACCGGCGTCCGGAGGTGCAGCGTCCCCGGACCGTGACGCTCGGCGAACGCGACCGCGCTCGCGATCGTGGCATGCCCGCAGAAGGGCACCTCGGCCAGCGGGCTGAAGTACCGGACATCGGCGCGACCGTCGCCGGACGGCACCAGGAACGCCGTCTCGGAGTAGCCAACCTCGCTAGCTACGGCCGACATCTCGCTGTCAGTCGCCCAAGCGGCGTTCAGCACGACGCCGGCCGGGTTCCCGCCGGCGGGATCCCGGCTGAAGGCGCTGTACCGCAAGACATCCACAGGCGCACGATATGCCGAGGGTGCCTGCTGAGCGGCGCGCCAATTGACCGGCGGTGGCCCAGCCAGCCGAACGGGTGACGGCCACCGGCGGGGGATAGGCACTCCTCGCAGGGCACGATCGATGGCGTGACGCTGCGGAACTGGGCCGGCAACATCGTCTATTCGACTGCCACTCTGCACGCGCCGCAGAGTGTGGAGGAGTTGCAGCACCTCGTCGCCGCGTCGTCGGGCATCCACGCGCTGGGTACGGGGCACTCATTCAACCGGATCGCCGACACCACCGGTGACCTCGTCACTCTGCGCGACCTGCAGCTGCCCATCGAAGTGGACGCCGCGGCCCGGACGGTAGCGGTGCCCGGCGGCGCCCGGTATGCCGCGGTCGTCACCGAGCTGCATCGGCACGGGCTCGCCCTGCACAACCTGGGGTCGCTACCGCACATCTGCGTGGCCGGAGCGTGCGCGACCGGGACGCACGGGTCGGGCGACGGCAACCGATGCCTCGCCGCCGCGGCCGTCGCCGTGCAGTTCGTGCGGGCGGACGGCGAGCTTGTCGCCGTCACGAGGTCGGACGCGGCGTTCGGCGGCAGCGTCCTGGCGTTGGGCGCGCTCGGCATCGTCACCCGCCTCACCCTGGCCGTGGAGCCGGCCTTCCCGGTCCGGCAGGACGTGTGGGTCGACGTGCCGCTGGACGCCCTGATGGCCGATCTCGACGCCGTCATGGCGGCCGGCTACAGCGTGAGCCTGTTCAGCGACCCGTTCACCCCGCACCGAGTCGATCAGCTCTGGATCAAGACGCGTGGTGTGGACGCGCCGGACGGCGGCCGCTGGGGCGGTCGTCGGGCCGACCGGGCGCAGCACCCGGTGCCGGGCCACGATCCCGCGGTGACGACCGAACAGCTCGGCGTCGCGGGACCCTGGCACGAGCGACTGCCCCACTTCCGGGCCGCGTTCACGCCCAGCAGCGGCGAGGAGCAGCAGTCGGAGTATTTCGTCGCCCGCGAGCACGGCGCCGACGCCATCGCCGCCGTGGCCGAGATCGATCTCCGCGGCGTGTTGCAGGTCGCGGAGTACCGCACCATCGCAGCGGACGACCTCTGGCTCAGCCCGTTCCACGACCGCGCCGCCCTCGGCCTGCACTTCACCTGGATCGATGACGATGCGGCGGTGCATGAGGCGGTGACGGCCGTCGAACGGGCGCTCGCCCCCTACGACCCGCGGCCGCACTGGGGCAAGGTGTTCCGGGCCGATCCGGCGGCGGTCCAGTCGCACTACCCGCGCCTCGAGGACTTCCGCGCGCTGGCGCGGCGGCACGACCCGAACCGCGTGTTCGGCAACGACTTCCTGGCCCGCTTCGTGTACTGATGCGCCCGGGCCGCGCCCCGGTCACAGCGCGAGAGCGGCCGCCCGCTCCCTAGGCTGAGGGGGTGACCCTGTTCGAGTCCGAGCCGAGCCGCAGCGACGTGGCACCGGTCGACCCGGGCGCGCCGCTGGCCGCGCGGATGCGACCACGCACCCTCGATGAGGTCGTCGGCCAGGAGCACCTGCTCGCTCCCGGCTCGCCTTTGCGTCGCCTCGTCGAGGGTGACGCGCCGATGTCGCTGATCCTGTTCGGTCCCCCGGGCACCGGCAAGACCACGCTCGCATTGATCGTCAGCAGCGCCACCAACCGCCGCTTCGAACAGCTCTCCGCCCTGAACGCCGGGGTGAAGGACGTCCGCGAGATCATCGCCCGGGCCAAGGCGGAGCTCACCCACAACGGCCGGCAGACGGTCCTGTTCATCGACGAGATCCACCGCTTCTCCAAGACGCAACAGGACTCGCTCCTGGCGGCCGTGGAAGCCCGGCACATCACCCTCGTCGCGGCGACCACGGAGAATCCGTTCTTCTCGATCGTCGGCCCGTTGCTCTCGCGCAGCCTGCTGCTGTCCCTCCAGCCGTTGGACGAGATCGCCATCGACCAGCTGATCGACCGCGCGCTCACCGCCGAACGCGGGCTCGCCGGCGCGGTGACCCTGGACCCGGACGCCCGCGCGCACCTGCTGCGACTCGCCTCCGGTGATGCCCGACGCGCGCTCACCGCGCTCGAGGCGGCCGCCGGCACCGTCCTCGCCGAGGACCGCACAGCCATCGACCTCAAGACGCTCGAGCAGGCCGTCGACACGGCGGCCCTGCGCTACGACCGCGACGGTGACCAGCACTACGACGTGATCAGCGGGTTCATCAAGTCGATCAGGGGGTCCGACCCGGACGCCGCGGTGCACTACCTCGCCCGGATGCTCGAGGCCGGGGAAGACCCCCGCTTCATCGCCCGGCGCCTCGTTGTCCACGCCTCCGAGGACATCGGACTCGCCGACCCCACCGCCCTGCTCGCCGCCACCGCGGCCGCCCAGGCCGTGCAGTTGATCGGCCTGCCCGAGGCCCGGATCAACCTCGCCCAGGCCACCATTCACCTCGCCCTCGCCCCGAAGTCGAACGCCGTGATCCGCGCCATCGACGCCGCCCAGGCTGACGTCCGAGGCGGGTTGGCCGGCGCGGTGCCGCCGGCCCTGCGTGACGCGCACTACCCCGGCGCGGCCAAGCTCGGCGCGGGCGCCCGGTACATCTACCCGCACGACCTGGCCGAGGGCGTCGTCACGCAGCAGTACCCACCCGACGAGCTCGTCGGCCGCAACTACTACGACCCCTCCACGCACGGCGCCGAGCGGGCGGTGACCGAACGCCTGGCCCGGTTGCGGTCCGTCGTCCGTGGGAAAGGTGACCCGGAATGACCCGATAGGGTCGGGCCCGTCCGATCCACTGACCGCGGAGGCACGATGTCCGGAGGGGCCATAGCCGCATTGATTGCGGCGATCGCGTTCGTCCTGCTGGTCCTGCTGCTCGCCGTCCCGATGCTCAAGCTCGGCCGGACGCTGGACGAGGCGACGCTCGCGGTGCGCAAGACGCATGAGGGCGCGACGCCGATCCTCAGCGAGGCGCACGAGACCATGGAGGCGCTCAACGCCCAGCTCGTGCACATCGAGGGCATCGCGAAGAACGTCAACTCGATGACGACGAACGTCGCGGCCATGACCGCGATCGTGTCGAGCACCCTCGGCAGCCCCATGATCAAGGCCGCCGCGTTCACGTACGGCGTGCGCAAGACCGTGTCCGACCGGCGTGACGCCGACGCGGTGAAAGCGGCCCGCCGCAAGCACCGCGCCGACAAGCGCGTGAAGGGTGCCCGATGAGCGCTCGCGTGCACGGCGAGGTGAGGTGAGTGCGTCGGCTGTTCTGGCTGGCGATGGGCGTGACGATCGGCGCACTGCTCGTGCGCAAGCTCTCCCGCGCCGCCGACAAGTTGACGCCCCGCGGCATGGCGACCGGGATCGGCGGGGGCCTCGCCGCGCTGGCCGATGCGATCCGTGACTTCGCCGCGGACGTCCGCGAGGCCATGACCGAGCGCGAGGCGCAGTTGCGCGAGAGCACCGGGCTGGACGGGGCGCTTGGGCGCACGTCGGGCGAGGAGTCCGACACCGCCTGATCGCCGATCGCCGGTCTGGCAGAGTGAACGCGTGCAATCTGCCGACATCCGCAGCCGCTTCCTCGGCCACTTCGAACGCAACGGGCACACGGTCGTGCCCAGCGCGCCGCTGCCGTTCGAGGACCCGAACCTGCTGTTCGTGAACGCCGGCATGGTCCAGTTCGTCCCGTACTTCGTCGGGCAGCAGGCCGCACCCTGGCCACGGGCCACGAGCATCCAGAAGTGCATTCGCACGCAGGACATCGACGAGGTCGGCAAGACCACCCGGCACGGCACCTTCTTCCAGATGGCCGGCAACTTCAGCTTCGGCGACTACTTCAAGCAAGGCGCGATCGAGCTCGCCTGGCAGCTCTCGACCAGTCCCATCGAGGAC
>DATAQD010000142.1:0-5008 GCA_036264855.1 Jatrophihabitans sp.
AGCAACGGGCGAGCCGACTCGCGCTTCCACGAGCAGAAGCGGACGTTCCCGAAGCCGGTCGCGGTCTCGACCAACGTCCTGCTCGACCGCGAACGCTGCGTGCTGTGCCAGCGCTGCACCCGGTTCTCCGAGGAGATCGCCGGCGACCCCTTCATCGACCTGCTCGAGCGCGGGGCGCAGCAGCAGATCGGGACGTCGGACGAGGTGCCGTTCCAGTCCTACTTCTCCGGCAACACCGTCCAGATCTGCCCGGTCGGGGCGCTGACCGGGGCTTCCTACCGCTTCCGCGCGCGGCCCTTCGACCTGCAGTCGACCGACTCGGTCTGCGAGCACTGCTCGTCCGGCTGCGCGCAGCGCACCGACTGGCGGCGCTCGAAGATCACCCGCCGGCTGGCCGGCAACGACCCCGAGGTCAACGAGGAGTGGAACTGCGACAAGGGCCGCTGGGCCTTCCACTCCGCCACCCAGGCCGACCGGCTCACCACCCCGCTGGTCCGCGATCGCGACGGGCAGCTCGTCGCCGCCAGCTGGCCCGAGGCCCTCGAGCGCGCGGCCACCGGCCTGGCCGAGGCCGTCGATCGTGGCGGCGTCGGTGTGCTGCCGGGCGGGCGCCTCACCGAAGAGGACGCCTACGCCTACGCCAAGTTCGCTCGGGTCGCGCTCGGTACCAACGATGTCGACGCCCGGACCCGGCCGGTATCGGCCGAGGAACTCCAGTTCCTCGCCAGTCACGTTGCCGCAGTGACGCCCGACCACGTCGCCTACGCCGACCTCGAGAAGGCGCCGGCGGTCCTGCTCGTCGGCCTCGAGCCTGAGGAGGAGTCGCCGATCGTCTTCCTCCGCCTGCACAAGTCCACCCGGCTCGGGAAGACGAAGGTCTGGTCGGTCGCCCCCCTCGCATCGCACGGGGTGCGCAAGCTCGGCGCGACCCAGCTGACCTGCCGGCCCGGCGCCGAGGCCCAGGCGCTGCGCGACCTGCCGGCCGAGGTCGCCGACGCGCTCGGCGGCGACGCCGCGCTCATCCTGGTCGGCGAGCGGCTCGCGACCGCCGCGGGCGCGCTCAGCGCCGCGGCCGCGCTGGCGACCCAGACCGGGGCCAAGCTGGCCTGGGTGCCGCGGCGCGCGGGCGAGCGGGGCGCGATCGACGCCGGCGCTGTGCCGACTCTGCTGCCGGGCGGACGGCCCGTGGCCGACGTGACCGCGCGGGCCGAGGTCGAGGCCATCTGGGGCGCCCCGATCCCCACGCAACCCGGCCGCGACATCGACGCCATCCTGGGTTCGGTCGCGGACGGATCGCTGACCGCCCTCGTCGTCGGCGGCGTCGATCCGGCCGACACGCCCGATCCCGCCTGCACCGCCGAGGCTTTGGAGCGGGCCGGCTTCATCGTCAGCCTCGAGGTGCGGCACAGCGCAGTGACCGCGCACGCCGACGTCGTCCTGCCCGTCGCGCCGCCGGCCGAGAAGGCCGGCCGGTACGTCACGTGGGAGGGTCGGCGCCGCCCGTTCGAACTGACGATCCCGGGGACGGGCGCACTGGCCGATCACCGCGTCCTGGACGCGCTGGCCGAGGAGCTCGACGTGGCGCTGAACCTCGCCAGCCTGGACGCCGTGCGCGACGAGCTGCTGCGGCTGGGCCCGGTCACCGCGCGTCCGGCGGCGCCCAACGTCGGGCCGCTGACGGAGACGGCAGTCGAGCCCGGTCAGGCCCTGCTCGCCACCTGGCCCGAGCTGATCGACGCCGGCCGGATGCAGGACGGCGACGAGCATCTGGCCGGGACCGCCAAGCCGGTCCGGGCCCGGATCAACGCGGCGACCGCGGCCGAGGTCGGCGTGGCCGAGGGCGAGCTGATCGCGGTCGGCACCGACCACGGGGTAATCGTGGTGCCGGTCGCTCTCGACGCGCTGCCCGACCGGGTGGTGTGGCTGCCGACCAATGCCCGCGGCTGCGCGGTGCGGGCCACGCTGGGCGCGCACGCCGGCGCGACCGTCACCCTCACCCGGTCCGAGGCGCCACCGGTCCTCGGCCTGGACGGAGGCGAAGCATGATCGTCGAAGCTGCCTCGCAGAACCTGCCTGGATTCGGCAACCAGCCGCTGTGGATCACGCTGATCAAGGTCGTCGCGGTCTTCGCGTTCCTCGTCATCATGACGCTGTTCGCGATCGTCTTCGAGCGCAAGGTCGTCGGACGGATGCAGAACCGGATCGGCCCGAACCGGACCGGCCCGTGGGGCGTCCTGCAGCCGCTCGCCGACGGCGTGAAGCTCGCCTTCAAGGAAGAGATCATCCCGGTCCTGGCCGACAAGCCCATCTACTTCCTGGCGCCGATCATGTCGGCGACGCCGGCGTTCGTGGCGTTCTCGGTGATCCCGTTCGGGCCCCAGGTGTCGATGTTCGGCCATCACACCGCGCTGCAGCTCACCGACCTGCCCGTGGGCGTCCTCGTCGTCTTCGCCTGCTCATCGCTCGGTGTGTACGGCATCGTCCTGTCCGGCTGGGCGTCCGGCTCGACCTACCCGCTGCTCGGCAGCCTGCGCTCCGCGGCCCAGATGATCTCCTACGAGGTCGCGATGGGCCTGTCGATGGTCGCCGTGTTCCTGTTCTCCGACAGCATGTCCACCTCGCAGATCGTGGCCGGGCAGCACAAGCTGTGGAACGTCATCCCGCTGTTCGTGTCGTTCGCGATCTACTCGGTGGCGGTCGTCGGCGAGACCAACCGGGCGCCGTTCGACCTGCCCGAGGCCGAGTCCGAACTGGTCGGCGGCTTCCACACCGAGTACTCGTCGTTCAAGTTCGCGATGTTCTTCCTGGCCGAGTACATCAACATGGTCACCGTCTCGGCGCTCGCGACGACGCTGTTCCTGGGCGGCTGGCGGGCCCCGTGGCCGCTGTCCTTGTGGCACGGCGCCAACGCCGGCTGGTGGCCGATGCTGTGGTTCACCGCCAAGGTCATCGCGATCATCTTCGTGTTCGTGTGGCTGCGCGGCACCCTGCCCCGGCTGCGCTACGACCAGTTCATGGCCTTCGGCTGGAAGGTCCTCATCCCGATCAACCTGGTCTGGATCCTGGCCGTCACGTCCATCCACGTGCTGCGCAACCGCAACTGGCCGGCTTGGGAGGCGACCGCGGTCCCGCTGTTCATCGTGCTGCTGCTCGTCGTCGTCCCCGGCTTGATGATCTGGGAGGGCGCGACGGCCAGACGCGCTGCCCTACTCGCCGAGGACGACGAGGACGAGGCCGAGCTGCCCACGACGTTCCCGGTGCCGCCGATGGACCTCGTCGTGCCGACGCCGCCGCGCCAGCTGGCCCGAGCGACCGCGCGCCGGCCGGCGGCCGAGCTCGACGCTGATCCGGACGGAGACCCCGATGTCTGACCTGCCCGCATCCCCTGGAGCCAGGGGCATCCCGGCGTCCGCGCCCGAACCGTCCGGTTCCGCGGTCGGTTTCGCCAAGGGCTTCGGGCTGACGTTCTCGACGATGTTCAAGAAGGTCTACACCCAGCAGTACCCGTTCGACTTCTACCCGACGCAGCCGCGCTACCACGGCCGGCACGTGCTCAACCGGCACCCGGACGGGCTGGAGAAGTGCGTGGGCTGCGAGCTGTGCGCGTGGGCCTGCCCGGCCGACGCGATCTACGTCGAGGGCGCCGACAACACCGCCGAGGCCCGCTTCTCGCCCGGCGAGCGCTACGGCGCGGTGTACCAGATCAACTATCTGCGCTGCATCTTCTGCGGGCTGTGCATCGAGGCGTGCCCGACCCGTTCGCTGACGATGAGCAACGAGTACGAACTCGCGCTCGACAACCGTCAGGAGCTGATCTACACCAAGGAGCAGCTCATGGCTCCGTTGCTGCCGGGCATGGAGGCGCCGCCTCACCCGATGCGCCTCGGCGATGACGAGAAGGACTACTACACCGTCCAGTCGCAGGCGCCGATGCAGCAGGGCGCGGCGCAGAGCACCGCCAACGTGGCCGGTAAGCCGATCACCGGTCGCGCCATCGAAGTGGGGCGGCACCACGGATGAGCGCTCGCGCGAAGACCAAGGTGATCGGCGGGCCGAAGGCACGCTCGAACCGACGACCTGCCCGAGCGCCGCGCGTGGCAGATGAGGAGGTTCGACGATGAGCGCACTGGCAGTGAACGCAGTCGCGGCCGGCCCGCTCATCAACGGGCAGGTGCCGCTCGGCGAGGCCATCGCGTTCTGGATCCTCGGACCGATCTCGCTGGCCGGGGGCATCGGCATGGTGCTGCTGCGCAACGCGATCCACTCGGCGCTGTCGCTGGTCGCGACGATGATGAGCCTGGGCGCGTTCTACGTGATCGAGCAGGGGCCCTTCCTCGGGCTGGTGCAGATCATCGTCTACACCGGCGCGATCATGATCCTGTTCCTGTTCGTGCTGATGCTCATCGGACGCGACGCCTCGGACTCGATCGTCGAGACGTTGCGCGGCCAACGCCTCGCCGCCGCGCTGTTCGGGCTGGGCTTCGCCCTGCTGGTCGCGCTCTCGGTGGGCCGCGCCTTCACCGGATCCCGGCCGGTCAACCTCGACGCGCCCAACCTCAACGGCAACAACGTCAACGGCATCGCGGCGCTGCTGTTCACCAAGTACCTGTTCGCGTTCGAGCTCACCTCGGCGCTGCTGATCGTCGCCGCGGTGGGCGCCATGGTGCTCGCCCACATCGAGCGCGAGGGCCCCAAGCCGACCCAGAAGACGCTGGCCCGCGAGCGGATCCGCTCCGGCCGCCCGCAGCCGCTGCCCGGGCCCGGCGTGCTGTCCACCGGAAACTCGATCGGCACGCCCGCGTTGCTGCCGGACGGGACCATCTCGCGCGAATCGGTGATGAGCGGGGTGCAGGACTTCCCGCTCGACACCGGGATCCCGGCCGCGCTCGATCCGGGCGACTACGAGGACAGCGAGGTTCGGCCATGACCCCGGCCTACTACCTCGTGCTCAGCGCCGCGCTGTTCACCATCGGCGCGGTGGGCGTGCTCGTGCGCCGCAACGCGATCG
>DATAQD010000172.1:0-14364 GCA_036264855.1 Jatrophihabitans sp.
GGGTTGCTGCTGATCCTGTTCAGTCATGGCGAGAATCTCCCATCGCGGCCCGGGCCCGCTCGATGACCGCCCAGACGTACCAGTGGGAACCCGGCGCTGCCTGAAGGGGCAAGACTCGTCGAATGTGGGGATTCGGGACCGGACCTCCTCGATCGGTCTACTGAGTCTTGCTGGTTACGGGGCAGTGCCGACTGGTTGCCGGGTGGCGGCGTTGAGTCGGTTCCAGACGTTGATCGCGGCGATCGAGACGAGTAGTGCGGACAGTTCCTTCTCGTCGAAGTGGTCGGCGGCGTTGTCCCAGACGGTGTCCGGGACCGCGTCGGGCTGGTCGGCGAGGCGAGTCACGTGCTCGGCGAGGTCGAGGGCGGCGCGTTCAGCGTCGCTGAAGTAGGGCGATTCGCGCCAGGCGCCAACGCCCCAGATCCGCTCGTCCTTCTCACCGGAGTTCTTGAGTGCTCTGGCATGCATGTCGACGCACACGCTGCAGCCGTTGATCTGACTGACCCGAAGGTGGATCAGCTCGTGCATCGTGGACGGGACGGTGTCTGACTGGGCGGCCTTACTCAGCGCGAGCAGCGCGGTCATCGCGTCTGGCAGCACCATCACGGGGTGGGTCATCCGAGCCTGCATAGTGTCCTCCGTTGTCACATCTGCCCGGTCGAGGTGGGTCATTAGAGGTGACCCGCCGGATTGAGAGGATGTGACACGTGCAGGACGCACAGTTCTGGGCGCAGCAGTTCGAGCAGCAGCGACCCCGGCTGCGGGCGGTGGCCTACCGCCTGCTGGGCTCGCTGGCCGAGGCCGAGGATGCGGTGCAGGAAGCGTGGCTGCGGGTCTCCCGCGCCTCGGGCGATGACGTGGACAACGTCGCCGCCTGGCTCACCACGATCGTCTCCCGGCAGTGCCTGAACATGCTGCGCTCGCGGGCGGCGCGGCGCGAGGACCCCCTGGACGTGCGGGTGCCCGACCCGGTCGTGGAGTCCGGCGAGGGAGTCGATCCGGCCGAGCAGGGCGTGCTCGCCGACTCGGTGGGTCTCGCGCTGCTGGTCGTGCTGGAGGCGCTCGATCCGGCCGAGCGACTCGCCTTCGTGCTGCACGACATGTTCGCGGTGCCCTTCGACGAGATCGCCCCGATGCTGGATCGAACCCCGGCGGCGGCCCGACAACTGGCCAGCCGGGCGCGTCGCCGGGTCCGGGGCGCTACTCCGGCCGGAAAGCCCGATCGCGCGCGGCAGCGCGAGATCGTCGACGCCTGGCTCGCCGCCGCCCGCGGCGGCGACTTTGCTGGCTTGGTCGCGCTGCTCCACCCGGACGCCGTGCTGCGCGTGGACACCGGCGGCCCGGACTCCACGCTCGTGCGCGGCGCGGCCGCGATCGCCGGACAGGCGACGAGGTACCGGGCACCCGGACTTCAGGCGCGCTACGCCATCGTCAACGGCGGCCCGGGCATCGTGTCGACGATCGACGACCGCGTGACAGCGGTACTCGCGTTCACCGTCGCGGACGGGCTGATCATCGAGGTTGACATCCTGACCGACCCGCAACGACTCGCAGCCTTGGATCTCTCCCGCTGACCGGGTCAGAAGCGGAAGGGGGTCAGGCCGCCGGGCTCCGCCGGCCAGCCTTGATCGGCCCACGCCTTGGCAATGCGCGCCACCTCGTGCGGCTCGGGCTGCCGTCCTCACCGACGGGGGACAGCCACGTCGCGCGGGAGTTCATCGGCAGCCGTGACGAGATTGGCCCGTCACTCATGCGTCGATCGCCGACGCCGATAGCCGCGGGTGGGGGCCGATCAGAAGTTCAGCGTCCCGGTGCCCGAGACGTTCTCCTTCTCGTGGGCCGGGAGTAGGTCCGGTGAGCAGCTGCCGTCCGGGGCGCGCTGGGCAACGCCCCGTCCTTCGACGAGGCCGATGCCGGTTCCGGTCGCACCTTTGAACAAGCCCGTGCCGCCGTCGAAGGACGAAACCTGGTGGGCGGTGAAGCTGGCCTGACACGATCTCGGGTCGAGACTGAACTGGAAGTCCTGGTTGGCGTTCACGAGGTGCAGCGTGCCCTCGCGAAACACGAGGTCGTCGCGGCTGACGTTGTCCGGGTCCGTTGGCAGGTTCGGTACCTCGATAATTTTGCCGACCCCCTCGAACGCGCCGCTGGCACGGATCGAGGTGGCGAGGACGACGCGTTCGCCCGACAGTCCGGTCGCGACCAGGAAGCCCTGAAACCGCTCGGCGGCCGGCGTCTGGGCCGACGCCCTCGTCGTCGGGCCGGCCAGCCCGAGGCCGGCGGCAAGGAGAACGAGGAACAGGATCCGTAGGTGCGGTCTCATGCTTCCTCCTCAGAGCGCCCCGCTGGCCGCGTGCGCGGTTTCGCCGGACCCGCCCCGGACGACTGCTCGGATCGATCGGGCGAGAGCCGGGACGCGGCCCTGGCGCTTAGGACGGCAGGTCAGGCATCTCGGCGTTCGAGCAAGAACGTGGCCGCCAACAGCAGCAGCACCGTCCAGAGACAGAAGACGCCGAAACCCTGCCATGGCGACAGGAGGTCGTCCTTGCCTTGATGTGCTTGGGCGATCAGGTGACCGGCCTCGGACGGCAGGTACGCGTGGACGTGTTCGCCGAGGCTGCCCGGCAGCAGCTGGGCCAACGGCGATAGGACGAGCACGAAGGCGATGACGCCGGTGATGCCAGCGCCGGTGTGGCGCACGAGCGCACCGATGGCCAGGGCGAACAAGCCGAGCACGGCGAGGTAAAGCCCGGCGCCGATCACGGCCCGCAGCACGCCCGGGTCGCCGAGGCTCACGGGCGCCTTGTCGTGCAGCAGCGCCGCGCCGATGAAGAACGACGGAAAGGCGACGAGCAGGCCGACGACGAACACAAGCGCAGCGAACACGACGCACTTGGCGGCGAGCATCGGCACTCGTTTGGGGACGGCGAGCAGGCTGGCCTTGATCATGCCGGTGGAGTACTCACCGGCGATGACCAGCACGCCGAGCACGCAGATCGTCAGTTGGGCGAACTGGAAGCCCGCGGCGAGGATGAAGCCGACCGGATCCGTCATGATGTTCAGCCGGTCGGCGGCGCTGTTAGTGCTCCACTGCGCGACGGTCAGCCCCACGATCAAGGTTGTAAAACCGAAGGCCAGGACGAGCAGCAACACCAACGACCAGGTCGTCGAGCGGACAGAACGGATCTTCGTCCACTCCGACTGGAGTAGGTGGCTGAAATCGAGGGCCGCGTGCCGGGGGGCGACCGGCTCGGCGTGGGGGATGGAGAGGGTGGTGGTCATCGTGCCGCCTCCTCATACACGCGCTGCGCGTCGCTGCCGTGCACCGGACCGTGATCGCCGTATTCCAGGCTCGCCCGGGTGAGTTCGATGAAGGCCTCTTCGAGCGAGGCCCGTTGCGGGGTCAGCTCATGCAGCACGAGGCGGTGCTCAGCGGCCAGCTCGCCTATGCGCGGCGCTTCGAGATGGGTGACTTTGAGTGTGCCGTCCTCAGCCGGGACGACGATTCCGCCCTCTCGGCCCATGGCCTCGGTCAGGGCCGGCGCGTCGGGTGACCGGACGAGCACCGACTTCTCCGAGCTGCGTTCGATGAACTCTTTGGTGGTGCAGTCGGCGATCAGCTTGCCGCGGCCGATCACGATCAGGTGCTCGGCGGTGACCGCCATCTCGTTCATCAGGTGGCTGGAGACGAACACGGTGCGGCCCTCGGCGGCGAGCTGTTTCATCAGGTTGCGGATCCACAGCACGCCCTCCGGATCCAGCCCATTGACCGGCTCATCCAGCACCAAGACCTCGGGGTCGCCGAGCATCGCCGCTGCGATCCCGAGCCGCTGACCCATGCCGAGCGAGAAGCCGCCCGCTCGCTTGCGGGCCACCGGATGCAGCCCGACAAGGTCGATCACCTCATCGACGCGTCGCCGCGGCAGGTTCTGGCTCTGCGCCAGCACGAGCAGGTGGTTGTACGCGCTGCGGCCCGTGTGCACCGCCCGCGCCTCGAGCAGGGCGCCGACCATCCGCAGCGGCTGAACGAGCTGCCGATAGGGCTTGCCGAACACGGTCGCACTGCCGAAATTCGGCCGGTCCAGGCCGAGGATAAGCCGCATCGTGGTCGACTTCCCAGATCCGTTCGGGCCGAGGAAGCCGGTCACCTGCCCTGGTTCTACGACGAACGACAAGTGGTCCACCGCAACCTTGTCGCCATAATGCTTGGTGAGTTCTCGGGCCTCGATCATTGTGATCCACCTTCTCCCACGTCGCCCGAATCGCCGCTGTCGCGAGCTGCCATAAGCGGTCGCCAGCCGGGAGCATGGTCAAAACGCGGTCCACCGGCTCGACCACGGATCCACGGCTGTTTGGCGGTCCATCGCCCAGGTCGACCCGCGAAGTTGCGTTCGACGTCCACCGATGTGCCCTTCACCGCCCCGGCAGGCGGTGCGCTGGTGCCGATCGGCCGCTGTTCGCTCAGCAGCACACTCCTGTGCAGGGAACCGTCGAACGCAACTCGCATCCCCGCCGGTGACCGAGTCACGCTAGGCGGTTGCCGACCCGTCCATGACAGACCCCGGCCACCGCGCCACCCCAGGGTCTAAGGTCCCGCACCAGCAATCCGTTCGGGCAATGCGGCGTTTGGCCAACACCAACCCAACAGACGATCCTGGCCAGGATCCGGTCAGATCGCCGATGCCGCGTGCCGGACTGGCCTCTCCAGCGCCCGTCGGTCTGCAACGCGCCTCCGTTGCCGTTGTGCACCGTGGTCGCCGATTCGTCCGCGGGCAAGCGCGGGCGGTGTCCGTTCCCCGCAGGCCCGTTCGTCATAGCTCCAGATCCGCCCGAGGAGGCGGCACTCGCGCTGGAGGAGCGATGACGAACACCCGATCCCTGTCCGCGACAACCACGGCGCACTTGCGCTGGGTCCTGAGCCTCACCTCGGCCGCGTACTTCATGGTCATCCTCGACACCGGCGCACTGTTCACCGCGCTGCCGCGCATGCAGCGCGACCTGCACGCCGACGTCGCGTCCCTGCAATGGACGGTCAATTCCTACGGCATCGCGTTCGCCGCCGGGATCATCAGCGCCGCTGCGCTCGGTGACCGGTTCGGGCGGCGGCGGGTCTTCAACCTCGGCCTGGGGCTGTTCACGCTGTCTTCGGCCGCCTGCGCGATCGCCCCCAACGCGGACGGCCTGGTCGTGGCGCGCATCGTCCAGGGCATCGGAGCCGCCGCGGTCCTGCCGCTCAGCCTGACGATCCTCACCACGGCGTTCCCGCCGCAGCGGCGCGGAATGATCGTGGGGATCTACGGCGGCCTCGCGGGGCTGGCCGTCGCGTCCGGCCCCATTGTCGGCGGCGTCGTGACCGAGGCACTCGACTGGCACTGGATCTTCTGGCTCAACGTCCCGATCGGGCTTGTCGCCACGACGCTCGCGACGCGCCTGCTTCCGGAGAGCCACGGCGCCCCGGAACGACTCGACCTTGCTGGCGTTGCTCTCGTCACCGCCGGCGTCGTCGCCTTGGTCTGGGCCCTCGTGCGGGCCAACGATGCCGGCTGGTCGAGCCCGGAGATCATCAGCACGCTGGTGGCCGGCTGCGGGCTGCTGCTGGCGCTCGTCCGCTGGGAGCAACGCGTAAGCGAGCCGATGGTGCCGATGCGGATGTTCGGCAACCGGGCGTTCGCCGTCGGGAACCTGACGACGTTCCTGATGTCCGGGGCCACCTTCGCCGCCGCGTTCCTGATCACCCAGGAGTTCCAGTTCGCCCGCGGCTACTCACCGATCTCGACGGGGCTGCGGCTGCTGCCGTTCTTCGGAACGCCGATGGTCGTCTCGCCGATCGCCGGGGCACTCTCGGATCGGATCGGACGGCGTCCGATCATGGTGACCGGCCTGGCGCTGCAGGCGCTCGGCTTCGCCTGGGTGGCCGCCCGCGGGTCGCTGCACACCAGCTGGGTGGAACTCGTCCTCGCCCTGCTCGTCGCCGGCGTCGGCGTCTCGATGGCGCTGCCGACCGTGCCCACCGCCGTCCTCAGCTCGGTGGTCGAGACTGAGATGGGCAAGGCCTCAGGGATCAACTACATGGCTCAGCGCTTCGGCGCCGTCTTCGCCATCGCGACCGCCAGCGCGGTCTTCTCTGCCCACGGCAACCTCAGCGATCCGGCGGCTGTCACCGCCGGGTTCCGGCCCGCGTTGTGGGCCTGCGTCCTGTTCGCCACCCTCGCCGCATCGACGTCGGTGGCGATCAGTGCCCCTTCGTCGCGTGCGAGCGCCGGCACCGATGCGGCCGACGTCCTGGTCGGCGCCTGACCCATCGCCACGCTGGTTGCGCGGCCACCTTGTCTCGCACCGGCCGCGGGTAGATGATCACGCTGTTGATGTTGATGGAACCGGAGCAGCGCGCGAGGAGGCCGTTATGAGTTCGATGGGCGGAGCAGCTGGTGGATTCCCGGCGTCCCTGACTGTCAGTAGCGGGCCGTGGGCCGGCAGCTACAACGACCGTCGCACCAACGCCAACGGCACGGTCAGCTACTACGGGCCGACCCCATCGGGCACGGTTGCGACTGGGGGCTTCATCAACAGGACGTACGCCATCCCGACGCTGCACATCACTCTCGATGCCGACCTAGCGCCGCATGCATCGCTGGACATGGGCGGCAAGAACGCGCACTTGCACTGGAACGGCGGTTCAGCGAGTTGGGACACGGCCGCCCTCGACACGGACAAGCTGACCTGGGTCAACGCGCTGGAGACGGCTTACGCGGGGGGTGTCTACAACGCGCTGTCGGAGGTGTCCGGTCAGGTCGACAGTGGCATCACGCCGGCGTATACGCCGGCGGTCGCGGCCCCGGAGCCGGCCTCCGGGGGCTACACGTTGAACCCCGACGACTGGCCGGCCCTTCCGTCTACCGCCCCTGCGGCCTACGCGCCCGAGCCGCAGGAAACGGCCTACATCGACGAGGTCGTCGGCGACACGTACAACTTCGCGGTGAGCGACGGACGCAGCCTGAGTATCGAGCGCTCGGTGCTGGAAAGTGCGGCGGCCGGTACCCTCGCGCTGCCCGAGTCCGATGTGTGGCTCACCGTGGTGTGGGCCGACAAGTCCGTCGTGCTGCCTGACACCCTCTTCGCAGTGACGATGGAGGGGTCATGATCCCGGGCCGGCCGCGCGCCGCCCGTTGACTCGCCGAGTCCCTGGGGCGCCGAAGGAAGGCACTTCCGCGCAGATCAGACGGGCTCCGTCGGCGATCACGTATCGGATGTCAGGGCGACTCGCTTGTGGCGCGCCGCTCGAATACCGAGAATCCCGATCGCGCTGCCGAGAGCGAGGGAGACGATGGCGAGTACCAGGTGGACGGCGAAGAACCCGGTCATGCCGTGATGCCAGGACCGCGGGTCCTTCCAGATGTTCTTCAGGAAGACGGGCCATATCACCCAGCTCCACACGCCGAAGGCAATCAGGAACCAGGCGACGCGCTTCGAGATGACCACAGCTGCAGTATCCCGCTCGTCCGCGCGGGCATCGCGTCTGTCGCGCCGGCTGACGGCTATTCGGAGCTGCCCTTCCTGATGCGACGCCAGCCCCCGGCTCGGTTGTTTGCGACCACCGCTCGAAGGAGTTCCCGCAGTGCTGGCTCATCAATGGCGTCGCCGCGGAAGATCTGGATGGCTCGAGCGGTCGCGTTTCCGTGGCCCTGGTTGATGATGCCGTGCGGGTCAGGCACGGTGGGGTCGTAGATGAAGACGTTGACGTGATCCTTGGTCGCCAGCAGGGCACAGATGTTGCCCTGAAGGACGAAGTACGGCTGCACTGAGCGCTTGATCGTCTCCTCGACGTGCGGGTCGGCGGCGTGAACGATCTCGCGAACCTGTTGGCAGATCGCCTGCTGCCAGTCGGGCAACCCGGCGATGTATTCGTCCACCCGGCAATCGACATGATCGGTCATCCGCAGGACTCTACGGACGTCGCCCGGGCGAACGGCTTTGCCCGTGGCCCAGAGCGGGTACGGCCGGCTGCCGTAGCGCGCGACTGGTCATTAATAGGGTACTTCTGTCGAAGTATTGACAGAAGGACGTATCGGGATGAAAGTGACGACGGTTCATGATCGCGCCGTTCGCCGGCATCGAGTGGTCAGGAGTGGTTCGTATCGTTCAGCCCGACAGCGGCGCGATCCGTGCGGCGAACCGAGCGAGCGTTGTCAACGTCCTGCGCCGGGCCGGGTCGGCCACCCGCGTCGAACTGATGGCCCGCACCGGCTTGTCCAGGGCCACGGTGTCCAGCCTCATCAGCGACCTCCGGCTGCGCGGGCTGATCTCCGAGCGCCCTGGTCCGCCCAGCGACGGGCTGGGCCGCCCGCCGTCGGTGCTCGCGTTGAACCGGTCGGCCGGCCTGGCGATCGCCGTGGACGTCGGGGTGCGGCACGTCGCGGTGGCCGTCGGCGACTTGTCGCGCTGCGTGCTGGCCGAGCGATGGATATCGCTGCCGCACGGCCATGACGCCGGGCAGGGTGTGGCGACCGTGCTGCGTTGTATCGACGAGGCGATGGACGAGGCCGAGGCCGATCCGGATCAGCTTGTCGGCGCGGCGATCAGCATCGCGGCGCCGGTGGCGTCGCCGAGCGGACGGCTGCCCGTCCCGGGTGTGCTGCCCGGTTGGAGCGGCGAGGAGCTGGCTACGCCGGTGGGCGAGCGCTGGCAGATCCCGGTCGTCGTGGAGAACGACGCGAACCTCGGTGCCCTCGCCGAGTGCGCCTGGGGCGAGTTCGCGGGGACGCCGAATCTGCTCTACGTCAAGGTCGCGAGCCGGGTCGGTCTCGGCGTCGTGATCAACGGGTCGATCTACCACGGCCGCGGGGGGTTCGCGGGCGAGCTCGGGCACCTGACGGCCGAACGCGACGGACCGTTGTGCTGGTGTGGGCGCCACGGTTGCCTGGAGCTCTACGTCGGTGCCGAAGGGCTCATCGGCCAGCTCGCCGGGCGCGGGACCGAGGTCCGCGACTTGACCGACCTGATCACCAGGGCTGAACGCGGCGTGCCGGGCGTCCTGGAGGTCGTTGGCCGGGCGGCCAGGGTGCTCGCCGACGGCCTCGCCGCGCTCGCGCTGCTGTTCGATCCGGTCGCGATCGTCGTCGGCGGGGAGCTGGCGGCCTTGGGGGAGCGGCTGCTCGCACCGGCCCGTGCCGAGCTGGCGGCGGTGCCGTTCGGCCCGCCAGTCACGATCGCCCACTCCTCTCTCGGCGACCGGGCCTCGATGGTCGGCGCGCTGGCGCTGGTGCTCACCGAGACATCCCGCTTCACCGACCGGTCCGCCGCCGTCGCGGCGGCCCCCGCATGACGCCCGTGCCGGTCTCGGGCGCCTGATGAACCAGGCCGGAGCCGGCCGTCACCAAGCGGTCGCGCTCGGCCTTGACATGGAGGTTTGACGAATGACTCATCGACGACGCCGCAGGCTCGCCTCGGTACTGACGGTCGCGATCGCGGTGCTGAGCGTCGTGGTCGCGACCCAGCAGTCCTCGGCCGCTCCGCTCGCGGGCGCGGAGGCGGCAGCGGTGACCTCCGGCGACGCGCGCTTCGAGGTGCTGTCGCCGACCCTCGTGCGTACCGAGTACGCCGGCGACGCGCAGTTCATCGACGCGCCGACCTTCAACGCGATCGGCCGGGACGGATTCGCGCGCACCGCGTTCACCGCCGAGACCGTCGCGGGCTGGCTGACCATCGAGACTGACGCGATGACCCTGCGGTACAAGGTCGGCTCCGGACCGTTCGGCCCGGACAACCTGCAGGTGCGGCTGCGGGCTGGGCGGCAGCACGTCACGGCGGACCCGTGGCCGGCACAGGCCGTCGCGTCCTGCACCATCGGCGTGCTGTGCGAGGCGGAGGACCTGACCCTCAACGGGGTGTCGGTGGCGACCGACCACACCGGCTACACCGGCCGCGGCTTCGCCGCCGGCTTCCAGAACACCGGCAACTCGCTGTCCTTCCAGGTGAACGCGGCGAGCGCCGGGACCTACCAGTTCGACACGCGGTACGCGAACTCCGTCGGTGGCGACGGGCAGAACACCACGCGGACGCTTACCGTGTCGGTCGATGGCGGTCCGGGCCACACGGTCACGATGCCGACGACCGCCAGCTGGAACGCCTGGGCCGTGGTCGCCACCACTCTCGACCTGCCGGCCGGAGCGCACACCGTGACCCTGGCCCGCACGCCCTCCGACTCGGGCAACGTCAATATCGACAGCCTCGCACTGGTGACCCCCGGCTCGCCGTATCCGGCGCCGCCGCAGCCCAAGGTCCAGGACTGCCCGTTCGGCACGATCTGCGAGGCCGAGTCCGGCACCCGCGGCGGCGCCGCGACGGTGGCGACCGACCACAACGACTACTCCGGCTCCGGCTTCGTTGCCGGGCTGCAGACCGGCGCGAGTGACACCATGCACGTCGTCAACGTCCCGCGGGCCGGCACCTACGCCGTGCAGCTGCGCTACGCCAATGCGCAGGCCGCGCCCCGCTCGGTGTCGGTGCAGGTCGGCTCGACCACCGCGACGTCGGCCACCCTCCCGACGACGAGCAGCTGGGACTCGTGGCGAACGGTCGCCGTCCCGGTCACGCTCGCGGCCGGTGCGAACGACGTGACGATCGGCTGCCCGGACGCGAACAGCTGCGAACTGAACGTCGACACGGTCGCGGTGACTGCGCGCAACTCGGTGCTGCTCGCTCCGCACGCGCCGCTCGGCGGCTACCGCCGCGGCCTGGACGGGGTCAGCGGCTCCGCGGCCACGACGCCCGGCCTGCTGTACCAGGACGGCTGGACGCTGCTCGACGACACCACCTCGGCGATCTTCGACGACGCGACGAAGGCGGTCTCGCCTCGGCCCAGCCACGGCGGGCAGCCCTACCAGGACGGTTACGTCTTCGGCTACGGCCACGACTACCAGCAGGGGCTCAGCGATCTGACGACCCTCACCGGGCCGTCGGAGTTGCTTCCCCGATGGACCTACGGGGTCTGGTATTCCGAGTACTACGACCGATCCGCGGCGGACTACGAGAACACGATCCTGCCGAAATTCCGCGCCGACGGCGTCCCGCTGGACGTGCTGGTGACCGACACCGACTTCAAGTCCCCGAGCACCTGGGACGGGTGGGAGATGGACCCGAGCAAGTTCCCGGACCCGAAGGCCTTCTTCGACTGGGCGGCGTCGCAGGGCCTGCACAACACCCTCAACATCCACCCGAGCATCGTGCCGTCGGACCCGCAGTTTCCGCAGGCGCAGACCACGGCGAAGGGCGGGCTGACGCAGAACGGCGGCAACTACGTCTTCGACTGGGGCAACCCCGACCAGCTCAAGGCCTACTTCGACCTGCACCAGACCATGGAGCAGCAGGGCGCGGACTTCTGGTGGCTGGACTGGTGTTGCGACGGGTCCTACTCCTCGCTGCCGGGCGTGACCCCGGACGCGTGGATCAACCAGCAATACGCGACCGACTCGAACAAGACGGTCGGCCGCGGGTTCGCCTTCTCCCGCGCCTACGGGTCCCTGCAGGCCGGCGGTTACAGCGGCCAGCAGGGGCTGCCGACCGGTCCGTGGGCGGACAAGCGCACCACCGTGCACTTCACCGGTGACACGACCTCCAACTGGGCGACGCTGAAGTTCGAGGTCGGCTACACGCCCGGCGAGTCGGCGTCGACGGGCCTGTCGGCGATCAGCAACGACATCGGCGGGTTCAACAACGACGGCACGCAGAGCGCCGGTGCGGAGCCGGGCAGCACCAAGGAGGCCGACGACCTCTACGCGCGCTGGGTCCAGCTCGGCACGTTCCAGCCGATCGACCGGCTGCACGGGAACCACAGCGACCGGCTGCCCTGGCAGTACGGCCCGGCCGCGAAGACGTCGGCGGAGAAGTTCCTCAACCTGCGCGAGAACCTGGTCCCCTACACGTACACGCTCGCCGAGCAGGCGAACCGCACCGGCGTCTTGGTGCTGCGACCGCTGTACCTGCAGTACCCGGACTCCCAGGACGCCTACGCGCAGGACGGGGCCGAGTACCTCTACGGCCCGGACGTACTCGTGGCGCCAGTGACGACACCCGGCACGACGGCCACGACGTCGGTGTGGTTCCCGCCCGGCAACAGCTGGACGGACTACTTCACCGGCAAGACCTACGCCGGTGGCACGACGCACGACGTCACGACGGACCTGAACTCCATGCCCGTCTTCATCCGGTCCGGCGGCCTCATGACCACCCGCACCGACAACGTGACCAACGACGTCCAGAACCCGCTGACCAAGGTGACCGTGACCGCCGCCGGCGGAGCGTCAGGATCGTCGAGCCTGTACGAGGACAACGGCTCGACGACCGACACCCGGCACAGCGCGACCACCCGGATCCGCTACACCGAGGGCGGCCCCAACCACACGATCCAGATCCACCCCGTGGTCGGGTCGTTCACCGGGCAGGTGTCGCAACGACAGTGGTCGGTCGCGTTCATGAACGCGGTGGCGCCGACGACCGTGACGATCAACGGCCGGACAGCGCCGTCCAGTGCATGGTCCTGGGACGCGGCGACCAGGACGCTCACGGTCACCGCGCCGACCCAATCGGTGCACCGGGGGCTCGTCGTCAGCTACCGGTGACGCGGTCCCGCCAGGGGGCCGAGGCGACAGATCGGCCAGTGCCCGGGTCACTGGGCACTGGCCACGGTCCACGGTCGTCGTCGACCCGGGCCCGCACTGGCCTGGTGGCGGCGGATCCGGGTCGTGACGCCGCGGCCGGCGGGCGAGCAGAATACGACGTATGGGGTCGTGTCGTCTCGTGCTGGTCCGCCACGGCAAGGCGGCCGAGGGTCCCGAGGACTCGACGCGACCGCTTGCCGGGCGGGGTCGCGCCGACGCGCGCGCGATCGGACGATGGCTGGTTACCGAGGCCATGGTGCCTGATCGCGTGGTCGTGTCCCCGGCGCAGCGGGCCCGGCAGACCTGGGAACTCGCGGCGGCCGAGATCGTCGACGCGCCCAGCCCGATCATCGATGCCCGCGTGTACGACAACACTGTCGAGGCCCTCCTGGCCGTCATCCGCGAGACCCCCGTGGGCGTCGGCGTGCTCACGCTGGTCGGTCATAACCCGTCCGTCCAGGAGCTCGCCGGTTACCTTGACGCCGGCCGCGGCGAGTCCACCGCACGGGATCAGGTGACGACGAAGTACCCGACCAGCGGAGTTGCCGTTATCGATCTCACCGGGCCGTGGGCGCAAGCCCAGGCCGATGCCGGGACGCTGGTTGCCTTTGTCGCTCCCCGCGGCTGATCGAGCCGCGCTCACTGCCGGGCTTGCTCGGCGCAGTCGAGCCGGTTGCTTCACTCAGGCCGCGGGGGGCTCCATGCCGTCGCGGCGGTCGGCGCCTCGGTCGCCTCGGGCATGAGGATCCAGAGGATCGGGTAGATCAGGAGCTGGCTGCCGGGGATCAGCATCAGCACCAGCAGGAACAGCAGCCGGGCCGGCCACGGATCGAGGCCGAAGCGACGACCAAGCCCAGCGATCACGCCGCCCAAAACGCGTCCGTCCTGCACTCGGACCAGGCCCTCGCGTCGGAATGCCGAGCGAATCGACTCCATCATTTTCCACCTTCAGTTGGTTGTCATTCGGATACCGCCAAGCATGAGCCGCCACGTCGATCGGGGGATCGGGACCGACCCCGGTCGCAGCCCTGATATCTCCCGCGCGGGCTCAGGGGCATCCCCTGAGCGCGACTCAGCGGTCGGCTTGTGGACGCTGATGGCCGCGCGATGCCGATGTCCACGACGGCCGCGATGACGCCGACGACCCGGGGCCGTCGCCACCAAGATGTGGCCGCGGAGACCACCGGTTCCATCGGGTCGGGATGGGCCGCGGCCTACCGCCGACTCCGCGCGCTGACGGAGCGCGATCTCGTGCCCGACGTCGCGCCCGGCGCCCCGACACCGGAATAGGGTGCAGCTGGACCACCCTCTAGGCCGTTAGCTGGTTGCCTGTGGGTACCACGGTCGTTCCGCGCGCCGCGGTGATGGCTGCTTGTGGTTGCGCGTTGATGGTGCCGGGCCAGAGGTAGCCTCCGAGATCGGCCCGGCGCCCGGCGGCTTCGCCGGTTGTGCCTTGGCCGCTGTGGCCGGCGGTGCGACACCTGAAACGGATCGGAAGGCCACGAGTTGGTGATCAACCAGGTGACGGTGCCATACCCGGTCGGGATGGTTGCCTGCCAACATACGGACCCGTCCGTGGCATTCACCGCCCAGAGCTGGCCCAAGGAGGACGCGACGTAGACGACGCCGTCTTCCGCGACTGCGCGCGAGACGAGATGCCCGTCACCGGTGAAGGTCCATGCGTCTTGCCCGAGCTCAGATCCACACC
>DATAQD010000181.1:0-6537 GCA_036264855.1 Jatrophihabitans sp.
GCGGAACCCGTCCGGAGACGTGCCGAAGGGCTTCTCGTAGACCACCCGGCTGTTCTCGGCCAGGCCGTGCTCGCCCAGGCCCTCGGTGACCCCCTCGAACGCAGTCGGTGGGATGGCCAGGTAGTGCACGAGCTGGGCCCCGGCGCCGACCTGCTCGCGGGCCTCGGCCAGCACGTCCAGCAAGCTGCCGGCGTCGGCCTTCTCAAATCCGCCGCCGGCGAAGCGCAACCGCTCGCGGAACGCCGTCCACGGCCCGTCGCTGGGCTTCGGGCCGAACTCGGTGAGGACGTCGTGGACGTGCGCCCGGAAGTCCTCGTGGGCGACGTCGCCGCGGCCGTTGCCGACGAGGATCCAGTCCGCGGGGAGCAGACCCTCGATCGCGAGCCGGTAGAACGCCGGCAGGACCATGCGCCTGGCCAGGTCGCCGGTCGCGCCGAACAGGACGAACACGGTGGGGCCGGGACGGACGCTGTCAGCCATGACCTCGACCCTAGGAGGCGACCGGCGTGCCGCGCAGTCCCGGGCTAACTACCGTCACAGCTGTGTATGACGCCCTCGTCCTGGCCGGTGGAGCGGCGCGCCGGCTCGGCGGCGTCGACAAGCCCCAGCTCGAGGTCGATGGCGCGACCCTGCTCGATCGCGCCGTGGCCGCCGCCGGCGACGCCGGGACCGTCATCGTCGTCGGCCCGCGGCAGCCGGTCGCCGCGGCCGTGACCTGGTGCCGCGAGGACCCGCCGGGCGGGGGCCCGGTCGCTGCCGTCGCGGCCGGCCTACAACACACCAGCGCCGACGTCGTCCTCGTCCTGGCCGCCGACCTGCCGTGGATCGCGCCCGCGGTGCCGGCTCTGGTGGCGGCCCTTGCCGATGCTGACGTCGCCCTGCTCGTCGATCCGTCCGGCCGGGTCAATTACCTCGCGGCGGCCTGGCAGCGCCCAGCGATCGTGGCGGCAATTGCCGAGGTCGGTCGGGTGCAGGGCGCCGCGATGGGCTCGGTCGTCGCCCGGGCGCGGCGGCCCGCGCTGGTGCCCGACACCGGCGGTTGGGGTCGCGATTGCGATACCTGGGACGATCTCACCCGAGCCCGCAACCGCGACACGTCCGAGGGAGCGCCATGACCAACCCGCTCGACAGCTGGATCACCGAGCTCGCCACCGCTCTCGATGTGGATCCGGCGACGGTCTCACGCGACCTGCTGCTCGACGTCGCCCGTGATGCCGCGCACGGGGTGGCCCGACCGGCCGCTCCGCTGACCACGTTCCTGGTCGGGCTCGCGGCCGGGATGAGGGGCGGCGACCAGGACGCGATCGCGCGGGCCGCCGCCACGGCCCAGCGCCTGGCCCTCGCCCACGGCCCAGCCTGACCGCCAGCTGAACGCGAGTGGAAACACCCGGTGCCTGCTCCGTTGACCGCCGAGCCGGATCCGGGGCCTAGAGCGCCGCCGCCACCTCGTTCGCCGCGCGCTCGCCCGAGCGCACCGCGCCGTCCATGTAGCCCTGCCAGTAGTCCGACGTCTCGGTGCCGGCCCAGTGGATGCGCCCGACCGGCGCCCGCAGCGCCGGCCCGAAGGAGGTCAGCGTGCCGGGGCCGGCGATCGCCGTCGGGCCGCCGCGACTCCACTGCTCGAGCGTCCAGTCCATCTCGAAGTACTCCGACGGCGTCAGGAACCGGTTGTCCTGGAAGATCCGCGCGAACTGCGCCAGCACCGCCGCGCGTCGGGTGGCGGCCGGTTTCGGGCCCCACTTCAGGTTCTGGGTGCCGCCGACGAAACCGGCGAGCACGCCGGGCGACCCGTCGGGCGGGGAGTTGTCGAACGAGTAACCCACCGGGCCGCCGACGGTCAGGAACTGCCCGGTCAGTCCGCTGGCCCGCCAGAACGGCGTCGGGTAGACGGCCTCGACCTTCATCAGGGCGCCCATCGGCAGCCGTTGCGTGAGCAGGTCACGGGCGGCCGGCAAGAGCGGTGCGTACTCGATGCGGGCGGCCAGCGTCGGGGGCACCGCGACGACGACGTGCTTCGCGTCGACGACGAGGTTGTCCGCCGTGACCGTCACGCCCGCGTCGGTCTGGGTGATCGCGCGGACGGGGGTGTTCAGGTTGACCCGTGAACCGAGCGCGTCGGCCACCCGCTGCGAGACGACTTGCGACCCGCCGACGAGACGGCTCTGCTGCGCCCCGCCCCGCACGTTGAACAATCGCTCGAACGTGCCGGGGTTGCCGGCGTTGCCGGCGGCGGCGACGTAGGCCAGGACGAACAGGAACGAGACGTCGCCGGGCTCGGCGCCCACCAGGGCCTCGGTGAACGGTTTGAGCAGCGCGAGGATGCCGTTGGCGTTGACGGCGTTGGCCCGGACCCAGGTCTCGAGCGTCATGGCGTCGTAGCGTGCGGCGTTGGGCGCCGTCCACGGAGTCGCGACCGGGAACTTGGCCGCCATCAGGTCGATCTGCTGGGTGAGTTTCACGATGTCGCCCAGCAGGAGGGGGTCCGGCGGTGCGGTGCCCAGCACGCTCGTGTCGGAGTACTTCAACCGGATCGCGCCGTTGACGTAGACGTTCTTGCCGGTGTCATACGCGTCGAAGATGCCGACGCCCACCTCGCCCGCCAGCGCGGCGATGCGGTCCTGGGTGGGCCCCACGAACTCGCCGCCGGCCTCAGCGACCTTTCCCGGCCCGATGGCGTGGTTGAGGGTGCGACCGCCGACGCGCTCGCGAGCCTCGAGCACGACGACGGTGTGCCCGGCGGCGACGAGCCGGCGGGCCGCGGTCAGGCCCGCGAGCCCGGCCCCGACCACGGCGACGTCGGCGCTCACGTTCGTCGCGGCGGGTGCGGTGGCCGCGGCGGTCTCGGCCTTGGCCGCCGTCGTGGGCAGGGCCAGCGCCGCGGCCGTGCCGGCCGTCCCGGCGAGGAAGGCGCGGCGCGAGGTCCGGGCGTGGTTGGTCATCCGAACAGTGTGCAGACTGAAACACGTTCTCGCACGTCGAGCGCTCAGCCGACGAGCTCCTCGCCCGCATAGAGGTTGAGCCGGCCGTCGCGCACCATTGCGGCCAGGAGCAGTCCGTACTCGCGGGCCAGGTCGACCGCCAGGCTGGACGGGGCCGACACCGCGACGATGCCGGCCACCCCGGCGGCGACCGCCTTCTGAACGATCTCGAAGGACACTCGGCCACTGACCACCAGCAGCCGGTCCTGCGCGGGCAGCGCGCCGTCGAACAGCGCCCGGCCGATCACCTTGTCGACGGCGTTGTGCCGGCCGATGTCCTCGCGCACGACGGTGATCACCCCGCCGGCGTCGGCCAGCGCGGCCGCGTGAACCGCGCCGGTCCGGTCGAAGGCCTTCTGCCGGGCCCGCATCGTCGCGGGCAGGGCCACCAGGACGGAGCGGGCGACGCTCCAGCCGTCCCGGTGGGGCGCGCTCGTGACGAGCGGTCGCAGGTCGAGCACGTCGGCGCTGCAGACCCCGCACGCCGCGCTGGTGACGAACGCCCGGGGCCGCGGCGCGCGGACTCCCGGGCGCAGGACGATGTGGACGCGGTCGGTGTCGTCCTCGCGGCAGGCCCGCAAGGTGCCGACGTCCGCGGCGTGCCGAACGCCCGATTCGACGACCAGCCAGCCGGCGGCGAGGTCGAGATCGTGGCCGGGCGTGCGCATCAGGGTCGCGATCGCGGCGCCGTCGAGGGCGAGGACGAGCGGCGCTTCGACCGCGAGATCATCCGGCGTGCGGGTGGGCGCGGCCTCGCGCGCCATGCGGACGATCGCCCGCCGCGTCGTCGTCACCGCCATGGTTCGAGAGTAACGACCGTCGGCGCCATCACCGAGGATCCCAAAAGCCTGCGACGACGACGTCGGCGGTCGGGGTGCTCAGCGCGCGGTCAGCACTACCAGCGGGACGATCAGCGGTGGCGCACCGGCCAGCGCGGCTTCGGCCGTGCGGCGGGCCGCGCGCCGGCTCCGATCGCTCAAGGTCGCGACGAACGGCGCCACCTGGGCCATGCCCATTCGCCAGGCCACGAGTTCGGCCGGGCGGCGCAGCCCGGTGTCGATGTCGACGGTCGTGATCTGGACCCGGGCATAGCCGGCCCGGGCGGCCAGCTCGGCCACCGCGGCGGGATCGTCGACCTGGCGCTCGGTGTCGGCCTTGAAGGTCACGTACCAGGACGGCGGCCGGTACCCCACCGCGGCGAGCGCGGTGTCGACCGCCGACTTCGCGGGGTGGTCCCACCCCGCGGCGAAGGCGCTGGCCGCCAGGCTGGGCGCCACCCGGCGCGCCTCACGCAGCGCCCCGAGTGGCTCGGGAAGGTGCCCGAGCGACAGTGCCGCCAGCGCGAGGTCGAACGAGTCGTCCCGAAACGGTAGGCGGCCCGCGTCGCCCAGCACTGCGTGCACGGGACGCCTCACCCGGCGCAGCATTCCGAGCGCCGGGTCGAGGGCGACGGCGTGAACCGCCCCGGCGACGAGGGCGGCGCGCGCGGCCACCCCCGTCCCGGCGCCCAGATCGAGCACCCTCGCCTCGCGCACGCGTTCGGCGATCACCGCGACCAAGCCGGCGGCGAGCTTGGCATAGACGGCCTCGGGCCCGGCCGACCAGGCGCCGGCGGACTCGTCATAGGCGCCCCGCATGCCGGGGACGGTCACCCGAGCAGCTCCGCCCCGGCCACGGCCTTCGCCTCCCACCACGCCAGCTCGTCGTCGTAGCCGGCGAATGCCTTCTCCCACCCGAACTGCACGAGCGCGCCGAGCAGGCACAGGGCCAGCTGCCGTTCCCACCACGGCTCGGTGTCCACGCCCTGCCGCTCCAGCGCGGCCCGGAACGCATCAGCCGCGGCCTCCTTGGTCTGCGGCAGCCGACGGCAGTTGATCGCCAGATACCACGCCAGGTCGCTCGCGGCCGGCGCGCGACCGGGGAGCTCCCAGTCCATCAGGACGGTTCGCCCGTCGCCGTCGGTTCCGAGGTTGTCGAGCTTCCAGTTGCCGTGGACGAACGTCTGCGGCGTGCGCTCGAGCGCCTCGACGAGCGGCGCGGGATCGTAGGCGAGCGGGGTCACGACCGCGGCGGCTCTCGGGGCGACGTCGGCCAGCAGCGGCCACCCTCGGCCGACGAGCCGGGGCACCAGGTGGGGCGAATTGATGCTGGCCTCGGCCTCGGCCAGCCACGGGGACAGATCCAGGTAGCGGTGCATCAGCGGGACGACCTCGATCTGGTCGCCGCCCGCCCAGAACGCGGCGTGCAGGGCGGCCATGTGATCGAGGAAGCCGAGATGCTGCTCCAGCGGGATCACGCCGTCGTCGACCGGCACGAGCCATTGCCCGACGTCGCGCATGAGCAGCGCGCAGCCGTCGCGCTCGAGCGCGACCCCGACGATCGGCTGGTTGAGGCAGTCGGGCAGTTGCGCGAGCAGGCCGCGGCGCCACAGCACCAGCGGCGCTCCCCAGAGCTGGCCGGCGGCCCGCATCGTCCAGTCCTCGGCGCGGCTGATGTGCTTGACGACGTAGCTCTCGCCGTCGATGACGACCCGCTCGAGCCGGGCACCCGACTTCCCGGCGCCGTCCGCGATCGAGGATGGTTCGCTCGCGCCGGCGAGCAGGGCGTCCAGCGACTCGGCGACGTCCGGCATGCGCTGCCTCCCGGACCAACGTGGGTGCCTTCACCGTGGCATCAGCGGCCCCGGCCGCACAAGCCGCAAAGTTGCGGCCGCGCCTCAGACGCCGCAGCCGGGAGCCGCCGCGGCGAGAGCGACCCGCATGTCCGCGACCGGCGCGTCCTGGCCGGTCATCAAGGCCACCTGCACCGCCGCCTGGTGCAGCAGGATGAGCGCCCCGCTGACCACGTGGGCCCCGCCGGCGGCGGCGGCCCGGGCGAGCGGCGTCGGCCAGGACGCGTAGACGACATCCAGGATCGCCTGGATCGGTGACCACGGCCGATCGGCGAGGGCGTCGGCCGCGCCGGGCGGCAGGGTCGACATGACCAGGTCGGCGCCCAGGGCAGCGCTGTGCGGTTCGAGCGGGCCGAGCACCACGCCGATGCCGAGCCGGTCAGCCGTCGCCCGCAGGGCGTCGGTACGGGCGAGGTCGCGGACAAGGACCGTGCAGTCCTGGATGCCGAGGGTCAGCAGGGCACCGAGCGCGGCCTGCGCGGTACCTCCGGCGCCGAGGATCGTCGCCGTCGCGGGCGCGAGCGCGTGCTCGGCCATCGCCGCGACGATGCCGGCCACGTCGGTGTTGTCGGCGATCCAGCCCTCCGCTCCCGGCAACAGGGTGTTCGCGGCCCCGATCGCACGCGCGATCGGACGCACCTCGTGCGCCACGTCGAGGACGGCGTGCTTGAGCGGCATCGTGCACGAGAACCCGGCCCAGTCCGGGCGCTGCTCGAGCGCCGCCGGCAGATCCTCGACCCCGCAGTCGACCGCGTCAAACGTCCAGTCCAGACCGAGCGCGGAGTAGGCGGCGCGGTGCAGGATTGGCGACAGCGAATGGCTGATCGGCCGCCCGAGGACAGCGCAGCGGCGGGTACCGTGCGGGGTCGGCACGCCGATCAGCAACCC
>DATAQD010000192.1:0-10262 GCA_036264855.1 Jatrophihabitans sp.
TCGGGCCCAGCTGGAGGAGATGCGCCGCCGGGCGCTGCCGGGCGGACCCGGCCGCGACGGCGGGCATCCGGTGATCGTGGGGCCGGGTGGTCAGATGATCATGCCGCCGGGGGTCCGGCTAACCCCGACCTCGGACGAGGACGGCGAGGGGCCGAGCACCGGCCAGTACCTGTAAGGGCAGATCTTGCGGGCGGGGGTTCGCCCGGGCGCGGGCCCGCGCTTACGATGGCCCGCGCGGGCGATTGGAGACCGGCGTGGGTGACTTCGTCATCAAAACCAACGACATGATCCAGATAACGATCACGCCGCCCGCCGTCGTGCCCATGCTGATGGCTCCGGTACCGCTGATCGGCACCGGCACGACCGTGATGATCGGCAACGTCCCGATCTGCCTCATGGGTGACGAGCTGCCGCCCTCGCTGAAGGCGCCGATGCCCTACACGTCGCCGCCGTTCGTTACGCCCGGCATGGGCACGCTGACGATCATCCTGGCGCCGAACAACCTCAGCAAGAAGACGGTGAACGGCAAGGCGATGATCCTGAAGGGGGCGACCTTCCAGGCGTCCTTCGCGGTGTCCTCGCCGGCCATGCAGCCGACGCCGGCCGGCCCGGTCCCAGACCCGGTCATGACCAAGCCCGGCACCTGCCAGTTCATCACGACGAACATCAACACTCAGGCCAGTTGAACTTCGTCCGAGACTTCGTCGCCACCCGGCCGGCCGACGATCTCGCCCTGATCACGCTCGCGCCGGGCGAGCCGCGCCGGCCGTGGACGTTCGGCGAGCTCGATTCCGCGAGCGGCCGGTTGGCCGCCGCATTCACCGACCGGGGCGTTCAGCGCGGCTCGGTGGTGCTGACCCTCGTCGGAAACCGCGCCGAATACGCGCTGACGATGCTGGCCTGCCTGGGCATCGGGGCGGCGATGCTCCCGTGCAGCGAGCAGCTGCGGGCCAAGGACCTCGCCCTGCGGCTGGCCCGGGCCCGGCCGACCCTCGTCGTGTGCGATGAACGCAATCGAGACGTCGTCGAGTCCGCCGGCCCGGACTGCCCGGTGGCGTTCATTCCCGACGAGTCGTTGCTCGCCGACCGGGCGGCGCCGCCGTACGCCGAGCTGACCGACCTCGACCCGGCCTTCGTCCTCTTCACGTCCGGGACGAGCGGGGATCCGAAGCTGGTCACCCATGGCCAGCGCTACGTCTGGGGCCAGCGCTTGCAGGCAACCGAGTGGATGGCCGCGCGGCCCGGCGAGCTGGTGTGGTCGACTGCGGCACCGGGCTGGTCGAAGTCAGCGCGCAACTCCTTCATCGCTCCCTGGCTCGGCGGGGCGGCCGCGCTGTTGCAGGACGAACGGTTCGACCCGGTGCGGCGGCTCGAGACGATCCGGGCCGAGGGCGTCGCGGTGCTGTGCATGGCGCCGACTGAGTACCGGCTGATCGCCGCGCACGGGCCGATCGGCGAGCTGCCTTCCCTGCGCCGAGCCATCACCGCGGGTGAGGCGTTGGGCGTTCCGGCCTTCGAGGCGTGGCAGTCCCAGACCGGGTTGGCGATCGCCGACGGCTACGGGCAGACCGAGACAGGTCAGGTCACCGGCGTGCGGCCCGGCGAGTCGGCCCCGCCCGGCTCGATGGGGCGGCCGCTGCCGGGGGTGCGCGCCGAGATCGTCGGGGGTGAGCTGGTCGTCGACCCGGCGACCGTCCCGACGTTCTTCCTCGGCTACGACGGCGGGTTGGCGCCTGAGGGCAGGTGGCACACCGGTGACCAGGTCCGGGCGGACGACGCGGGTTGGCTGTTCTTCCAGGCGCGGGTGGACGACGTCATCATCAGCTCGGGCTACCGGATCGGCCCGACCGAGGTCGAGTCCACGCTGCTCGGTCACCCGGCCGTGCGCGAGTGCGCGGTGCTGGGCCTGCCGGACGAGTCGCGGGGCCAGATCGTGGCCGCGGCCGTCGTCTTGCGGGACGGGTTCGAGCCGACCGGTCAGCTGATCGAGGCGCTGCAGGCCTACGTCCGTTCCGAGACGGCGCCGTACAAGTACCCGCGCAAGATCTGGTTCGTCGACGCGCTGCCCAAGACCACGAGCGGCAAGATCCACCGGGCGGCGCTCCGCGGCTAGGACCGACCGCTCACCAGCTCCTCGATCAGGACGGCGACCGCGTCCTCGTCATTGCTGCCGACTACCTCGTCGGCGGCCTCCTTCACGGCCGGGTGGGCGTTGGCGACGGCGTACGAGCGTCCGGCCCACAGCAACATCGGCACGTCGTTGGGCATGTCGCCGATGGCCAGGACCTCGTGCGAGCCGACGCCGTGGCGCCGCGCCAGCTCGGCGAGGCCGGTGGCCTTGGTGATGCCCGGAGCCGAGATCTCGAGCAAACCGAACGAGGAGGAGTGCGTGATCGTGGCGCGGTCGCCGATCAAGGCGATGGCCGCTGCCATGAAGGCATCGGCGTTCTCGCCGTGGTCCTTGGCGAGCAGCTTCACGGCCGGTCGGTCGGCGATCTCGTGCAGGTTGCCGATGCGGGGCGCGGCGATCGGGTCGCCGTGCCGGTCATAGGGCGGATTCACGGCCCAGTCATGGACGTAGCCGGGCTCGGCGGCGAACCCCTTCCCGAACTCGACGGCGAACTGGACCTCGGGGAACGCCGAGCGCAGCTCGTGCCCGAGCTCGAGCATCAACCCGGTATCGATCGGGTGCGCCGAGATGATCTGCTCCCGGGCCAGGTCGTAGAGCACCGCGCCGTTGGCCCCGACGGCGACGCCCAGATGACCGGTCGCGCTGATGAGGTCGTCGAGCCAGCGCGGGGGGCGGCCGGTGACGAAGGCGACGACCAGCCCGGCGTCCGCCGCGGCGCCCAGGGCGGCCCGGCTGCGGTCCGACACCGTCCCGTCACTGCGCAGCAGCGTCCCGTCGAGGTCGGTCGCGACGAGTCTGATCACGGAACGAGCAGCTCGCGGCCGCCGAGGTACGGGCGCAAGGCGGCCGGCACGTACACCGAACCGTCCGGCTGCTGGTGGTGATCGAGCAGGCAGGCGATCGTGCGGCTGATCGCGCACAGCGTGCCGTTGAGCGTGGCAACCGGCTCGTTCCCGCTGGCGGCCCGGGTACGGATGTTGAGGCGACGCGATTGGAACGTCGTGCAGTTGGATGTCGACGTCAGCTCCCGGTAGGCGCCCTGGGACGGGAACCAGGCTTCGATGTCGTACTTGCGGGCCGCGCTCGAGCCGAGATCCCCCGCGGCGACGTCGATGACGCGGTAGGAGAACTCGAGCTTGTCCATGAACTCGCGCTCCCAGGCCAGCAGCCGCTGGTGCTCCTCGCGCGCCTCGTCCACCGCGACGTAGGAGAACATCTCGACCTTGTCGAACCAGTGCACCCTGATGATGCCCTTGGTGTCCTTGCCGTAGCTGCCGGCCTCCCGGCGAAAGCAGGACGAGAAGCCGGCGTACCTGATCGGCAGGTCGGCGAGGATCTCGTTCGCGTGGTAGCCGGCGAGGGCGACCTCGGAGGTCCCCACGAGGTACAGGTCGTCGTCGGCGAGGCGGTAGACCTCGGCGTCGTGGGCCCCCAGGAAGCCGGTGCCCTGCATGATCTCGGGCTTGACGAGGGCGGGCGCGATGACCGGCGTGAACCCGGCGTCGGTGGCTTGGGCCATCGCGAGATTCGTGAGCGCGAACTCGAGCTGGGCGCCGATCCCGGTGAGGAAGTAGAAACGCGCGCCCGAGACCTTGGCGCCGCGTTCGGTGTCGATCGCTTTGAGCGCGGTGCCGAGTTCCAGGTGATCCTTGGGCGCGGCGAGCTGGGGTGGGGTGCCGACCGTCTCGAGAATGACGAAGTCGTCCTCTCCGCCGGCCGGGACGCCCTCCTCCACGAGGTTCGGGACGGCGAGCTGGGCCTGGCGCAGCCGCTCGTCGGCCGCGGCCTCGTCGGCCGCGGCGGCCTTCACGTCGTCGGCGAGGTGCTTGGCCCTGATCAGGACGGCCGGGCGGTGATCCGGGACGGCCTGCGCGACCTCGCGGCCGATCGTCTTCTGCTCGGCCCGCAGCCGGTCGGCGCGGCTGACTGCGGCCCGGCGGGCGTCATCGGCGGAGAGCAGGGCGTCGATGAGACTCTCGTCCGCACCACGAGTGCGCTGGGAGGCGCGCGCCCGGTCCGGGTCGTCGCGCACCAACTTCAGGTCGATCACCTAGCCAGGTTACTGAGCGGGTGATGTGCAGGTGGTTCGGCGTTGGGTGCGCCGGTAGCGCGGCGTTTTCCACAGGGGTCCGCCGCGGACGTCCCGATGCTCCTACGCTTTCGCCGCAGAGCCGACGAAGGGTGCCATGCAATGGGCGGTTACGCGGTCGATCCGGGCGAGTTGCACAGCTGCGACGTCCTCATCGGCGACGCGTCCGGACAGTCGCGGGCCGCGCTGGGCCGGCTTCGGGCCGCCGCGCACGAACTGCTCGGCGGCGGCTGGCGGGGCGCAGCGGCGGCGGCGTTCGGTCTCGGCTGGGAGCAGTGGCTCGCCGGCGCCGAGACGATGCTCGACGCGCTCGACGAGATGGCGCTGGCCGTGGGTCGCGCCGGCCGGGAATACCAGTCGACCGAGGACGCGGTCCGGGCCGGCGTCGCGCGGACCGCGACGTGACGCGCGTCGCGGTCGACCTCGACCGGCTGGCCGACCTGATCGACCAGCTGGCGTCCTTCCATGCCCACCTGACCCGGGCGCGGGCCCGGGTGGACGCGCGGGTACGTGACGCCGCCTGGACTGGCGACGCGGCGGCCGCGGCGGCGGCGGCCCAGGCCCGATGGGAGGCGGGGGCGGTTGAGGTGCACGAAGCGTTGGCGGCGTTGCGCTCGGTCGCGGCGACGGCCCAAGCCAACTACACCGCCGCGATGATCGCGAACCGGCGGATGTGGTCGGGGTGACCGGCCTGCTCGAGCTCGAGACCGATGACTTCGCCGACGCGTCGCGTTCGCTGTACTGGGATGTGGGCGACCCGCTCAGCGACGCCGCGTCCCGTCTGACGAGTCGCCTCCAGGAGTCCGGCGGGATGGCCGGAACCGACCCCGCGGGTCGGGACTGGGCGGCGTCCTACGACGGCGCGGCGGCGGCCGTGATCGGTGCGACGCAGGATGCCGTCAACGCCTGCTACAAGCTGGCGGCCATGTTCGCCCAGACCGCGCGCAACTACGCCGCGGCTGACGCCGCGTCGACGGCCGGCGGTCGACATGACGCGACCGCGGCAACCCCGTCGTTACCGCCCGATTCGACCGTGAGCCTGCCGACCCGGGTGCCCACCGCGGAAGGCGCGACGGGTGGCCCGCCGGCTCACTGGGGTCTGATCGGGGGCCTCGTGGGCTACGTCTGGCCGGACGGACACCAGGACCGGTTGCGGGCGGCGGCCGGTGCGTGGCGCTCGTGTGGGCAGACGCTGTGGTGGCGCAGCGAGTACGTCGCGGTGGCGGCCGTCCCGGCGCTGGGCGATCGCCTGCCCGAGTTCGCCGACATGTCCGCGGTGTGCACGTCGATGTACCAGCACCTGCGCGAGGTGGCCCATGCCCAGCTCGCGATGGCGGACGCGTGCGACGAATTGGCCCAGCACCTCGACGAGATGCACTCGGAGGTCGAGCACGAGCTGTGGAGCCTCGTCGAATGGACAGCGGTGATCGAGACGACCGGCGCGGTCGCGTCCGTCTTCACGGTGGGGCTGGCCGAGGCGCCGACCCAGGCCGTCGAGGCCGCGCGCATCGCCAGGACGGCGGCCAAGGTCGGCGAGCTCATCCAGAAGTTCATGGTGCTCGCCCGCGGTGCGGCCCAGTCCATCGCCGCGACAGCCCAGCGGGCCAGCGCCGCGGCCGGCCGGCTCCGAGCGGTCCTCGACACCAGGCTCACCGCCGCCCCGGTCCAGTTGGCGGACCGATTCCCCGCCCTGGCCCGCCTGCAGGAGCGCGTCGCCGCGGTGCGGCCGAACGGCGACGCCGGGCCCGTCGCACTTCCCCGATTCCGGACCTCCCTCCCGCAGGTGGAGAAGAAGTTCGGCAAGCACTCCGCGGACTTCGGCGTCACCGCAGCTCGCGGGCGTGAGGGTTTCGAGGCCTTCGCCCAAGCTCTTCGAGCCTTTGTCGGACGCACGTCGGTCACCCGGGTCCGTGGATACAACCGAGGAAGGGAAGCCGTGCTCAGCTTCGACTCGTCCTCCCGTCTGATTGTTATCCAACACCCGGACGGCTCATTCTGGACGTGCTATCGAATGACGCAAGCGCAGCTGCAGCGCGTGGTTGAGACGGGAAGGATAGGCCTTGACTGAGGCAGAGCGCAGTGAGCTGGCCGGGTACATAGCCCCGCTGCGCCACCTCCTCGTGGCCTTCGCGCAGGGCGCGATCACCGGTGTGCTGTTCGAGTCGGAGTTCTTTCGCATCTACCAGACGCTCGAGGGGATCCCGTCCCCTGCGGTCTTCGAGGTGATCGAGCGCTATTTCGGCGACGTGGACGACTACGTCAGCGATCCCAACCTGCGCGAGGGGCCGGGCGATCTCACGACTGACGAGCTACGAGCCAGGACGGTCGCGCTGCTCGAAATCGCCGCCACCCAGGTGACTTGATCGAACTGCACTGGGACGGGGCCACCGCCCGCTGGAGGGCCGGTTGATCACGAAGGCCGGGCCGGGCGGCCCCACCCACCGCGGCCACGGTGCAGGTCGGCAGGGTTACGACTTCGCGCCCGTCACCTCGTCGGGCACCGGTTCGTGGAACAGGTGGCACGAGACCGCGACGTCCGAGTCCGGCACCGGTCGCAGGTGCGGCGTCGCCCGCGGCACCAGATCCAGCCGCACCGACCGCTGCGCCACCGCCATTCCGCGCACGCCGCTCCACAGCGGGTCATCGGGCCGCGCCGAGCGCTCGTCCTCGAGTAGCTGCAGTACCTCGCCCGGAGAACCGGACGCCGCGTGCACCGAGGACTCCGACGCGAACCGCGGCCCGTCGTGCACGAGCCGCGATTCGGCCTCGTACTGATCGGCCGGCACCGCCGTCCACCGCTGCTCGAGCACCATCCGGACGTCGCGCGGCTCCCAGCCGCACGGGGCGAACGCCGCCGTGCAGCGCGGGTGGAACGAGCAGCCGAGAGGCGGGTCGGCGGCGTCGGGGATCTCGCCGCGCGGCAGGTCACGCGCCACGGTCCGCGACGGGTCCGGGTCGGGAACGGCGCCCAGCAGCGCCTTCGTGTACGGGTGGCGCGGATTCTCGAAGATCTCGGCCACCGGCCCGATCTCGACGATCTTGCCGAGGTACATGATCGCGACGCGGTCGCAGAAGAAGCGGGCCGACGCCAGGTCATGGGTGATGTAGACGTAGGTCAGGCCGAGGTCGTCCCGCAGTTCGTCGAGCAGCCCGAGGATCTTCGCGCGGACCGACATGTCGAGCATCGAGATCGGCTCGTCCGCGACCAGCAACGATGGCCCGAGCACGATCGCCCGCGCGATGACCGCCCGCTGCTTCTGCCCACCCGAGAGCTCGGCCGGGTACTTGTCGATGAACCGCCCGGCCGGTGCGAGCCCGACCCGCTCCAGGGCGGCGGCCACCGCGGCCCGCCGTTCGTCGGCGTCCGGATACATCTTGTGGATGCGCAGGGCGTCGCCGATCGACCGGCCCACCGTCATCGACGGGTTGAGCGAGGCGTGTGGATCCTGGAACACCATCTGTAGCTTGCGGCGCAACGGACGCAGCGCGGACTCGCGCAGACCGGCCAGCTCCTGGCCGTCATAACGGATGCTGCCGCTGGTCGGCCGCACCAGCCCCAGCAGCGCGCGCCCGAGCGTCGACTTGCCCGACCCGGACTCCCCCACCAGCCCGAGCACCTCGCCGGGCGCCAGCGAGACCGTGACCCCGTCGACCGCGCGAACCGTCCCGGACGAGCGGCCGATCAGCCGGGCGACGGCGTTGGTGCGCAGCGCGTAATGGACGTTGAGGTCAGTGATCTCGACGATCGGCGACGCGGTCGGGTCCGGCGCCGCGGCGGGATCAGGCTTCGTCGGCAACCGACACCTCCGCACGGACGAGGGACGCCGTCGCGGCCTCCGGCAGTGACGGGTCCAGCAGCCAGCACTCGGCGCGCTGCGGGCCGAACTGCGGCGGCGCGGTCTGCGCGCACACCTGCATCGCGTAGTCGCAGCGCGGGTGGAACCGGCAGCCGGGTGGCGGCGCGACGAGATCGGGCGGGGCGCCCGGAATCGAGTGCAGTTCCTGCGTCGTCAGCGAGATCGTCGAGCTCAACAGCGCCTTCGTGTACGGGTGCGCGGGCGCGGCGAAGATGTCGCGCACGGGTCCCTGCTCGACGATCCGCCCGGCGTACATGACGGCCACCCGGTCGCACGCCTCGGCGACGATGCCCAGGTTGTGGGTGATCAGCAGGATGGCCGGGGAGAACCGCTCGCGGATCTGGGTCAGGATGCGCAGGATCTGGGCCTCGACCAGGACGTCCAGCGCGGTAGTCGGTTCGTCGGCGACGATGAATTTCGGACGCAGCGCCAGCGCCAACGCGATCATGATCCGCTGCCGCATGCCGCCGGAGAACTCGTGCGGGTAGTTGCGAAAGCGCGTGGGCGGGATGCCGAGCGCCCGCAGCGCCTCGAGGCCCCGGGCCTCGCGCTCGGTCTTGGACAGGTCCTTCTCGTGCGTCTTGAGGGCCTCGTCGAAATGCTCGCTGATCCGCATCAGCGGGTCCAGCCGCGTCATCGGCTCCTGGAAGATCAGCCCGATCCCGGCGCCGCGCAGCCGGTCGCGTTCCCGGCGCGGCATCGTCAGCAACTCCTGGCCGTCGAAGTTGATCGAGCCGTCAACGGCCGCTCCGCGCGGGACGAGCCCCATCAGCCCGCGGCCGAGCGTCGACTTGCCGCAGCCGGACTCACCCACGAGGCCGAGCACCTCGCCGGGCCGCAGCGCGAACGACACCCCGTCGACCGCGCGCACGGGGTCGTGCCCGCCCGCGTACCAGACACGCAGGTCGCGCACGTCGAGCAGCGGTTCGCTCATCACGCGGCCTCAGCGCTGCGCTCGGGCAGCACGACCTGGGTCAGCTTGGTCGTGCGCAGCAACGGGTTGAGGACGTCGTTGAGGCTCTCGCCGACGAGCGTGACGCCGACGACCAGCAGCGCGATCGCGATGCCCGGGTACACGCCGGTCCACCAGATGCCGGCGGCGGTGTCGGAGACCGCCTGGCTCAGGTCGTGGCCCCACTCCGCGCCGGCCGACGGCTCGATGCCGTAGCCGAGGAAGCCGAGACCGGCCAGGGTGAGGATCGCGTCACCGGCGTTCAGCGTCGCGATCACCGGGACCGTCTGCACCACGTTGCCGAACACGTAGCGCGTCATGACTACCCGCGCGGGCGCGCCGATCGCGCGCGCGGCCTCGACGTAGGGCTCCTCACGGGCGGCGACCGTCGCGTTGCGCACGACCCGGAAGTACTGCGGGACGTAGACGACGGTGATCGAGACCGCAGCGGACAGGATCCCGCCGGCCGCGCTGCTGGATCCGCCGGCCACGGCGATCGACACGATGATCGCCAGCAGCAGCGACGGGAACGCGAACAGCGCGTCGGTGACGAGGACGAGGATCCGGTCGAGCCAGCCACCGAAGTAGCCGGAGACCAATCCCAGCGGAACGCCGACCACCACCGAGAGCAGCACCGCCAGCAGGATCACCTCGAGCGCGGTCTGCGCCCCGAACACGACGCGGGAAAGGACATCCGCGCCGCCCTCGGTCGTGCCGAACCAGTGGGCGGCCGACGGCGCTTCCAGGCGACCGAAGATCTTGCCCGTCTTGGTCCGGTCGTCGTTGAAGCCGTAGGGCGCGATCAGCTTGGCGAACACGGCCAGCACGGCGAAGAAGAGGACGATCAGCGTCCCGGCGACGAGCATGCCCCGTTGGAACCCGGACGTGGCGCGAACGGCGTCCAGGCCCGGGATGCGGCTGTGCGTGCGCCCGGCCGAGATCGCGACGGCGGCCTCGGTGCCCTCCAACTCGGGCAGGTTGACCATGTCAGTACCTCACTCGCGGGTCGACGATCGCGGCGATGACGTCGATGAGGAAGCTGATCAAGGCAACGATCACGGCGATCGCCGTGACGATGCCTTGCACGGCGGTGTAGTCCTGGTGCTGCAGGTAGTAGACCAGCTTGTAGCCGATGCCCTGCCACTCGAAGGTCTCTTCGGTCAGCACCGCGCCGCCGAGCAGTGACGCGACCTGCAGTCCCATCACCGTGACCACCGGGATCAGCGCGTTGCG
>DATAQD010000201.1:0-14912 GCA_036264855.1 Jatrophihabitans sp.
GCCCGGTAGGCAAGCACCCGGGGGCGTGTCCGGCTTGTGCGCATTATGCGGACAATCCAGGACGACCGCGCAGACAGGTGGTTGACGCCGGTCGGCAGCCTGACGAGCATCGACGCCGCGCTCGCGGTCGTCCACGTCGTCTGGCCGGCCCCACCGGATTGCGTCACAAGGGGGGAAGCTCGATGGAGAAATGGCTCAATCACGCCAAGATCGTTGATCTTCGCAGGACGCGGGGAAACGGCCCCTTCGATCCCCCCTCCCGTCGCTTCCTCGGCGTGGTCCTGCACGTCAACGCCGACGAGGACGGCACGAGCGACTCATTCTTTGCCGCCGACGAGTCCGTCAATCCTGACTCCGTCACGCCGAACTTTCAGGTCTACAAGGACGGGTCGATCCACCAGTACCTCCCCTTCGACTGGCAACCGTGGTGCCAGGCCGACGGCAACTTCAACTACGCCGCGATCGAGACCGCCGGGCTGCCGTCCGAGCCGCTGACCGACGCCCAACTGCGTTCCTGCGGAGTCATCCTCGCCGCGTATCACGCCGGAATGGGCCTGAAGCTGCAGGTCGCCCAGTCCCCGGGCGAGCGGGGATTGGGCACCCACCACATGGGCGGCGCCGCCTGGGGCGGTCATTCGTGCCCCGGCAAGATTCGGGCCAAGCAGCGCGAGAAGCTGCTGTCCCTCGCCGCCGACGGTGGGGGTGACGGTGACGGTCACGGCGTTCGAATGATGACGTCGCACGTGGTCGGGCCGCACCTGCGTCGTCCGTGGCCGGACTACATGGGGGACGGAGACTTCTTCGGGCTCATCAGCGGCCCGGACGAGTCGCACGGCGGAATCAACGCCGCGGAGCAGTCCGACGTGCGGGCCATTCAGCTGCGACTTCAAGCGCTCGGCTTCGCCCCCGACACCCCGGGCTGGGCCGACGGGATCTTCGAACGGCCCACCAAGGACGCCGTGGCACTCTGGCAGCGGGCGCGCATGCCCGGCACGCAGTTCTTCGGTGAGGTGTGGCCCGACGACTGGGCCAAGCTGTTCGCCCGCTGACCACCGTTCGCCCGCTGACCACCGTTCGCCCGCTGACGACTCACGGCCCTCGGCCGCCGGCATCCCAGCCGACTAGATCGACATCGTCTCCATCGAGAGATACGTCCGGGCGGCCCACGAGACCGGGTCGCTCGCGAAGTACTTCTGCAGCGCGCTGTCGCGCAGCACGTTGTCGAGCGCCGCCATGATCATCGACTGATCCAGGACGAGCCGCCGGTGGCCGACCGATCCGGTCGCCGGGTTGACGGCGTCGTAGAAGCCGCCGTTGCGGGTGTAGATGTCCGGGTACAGCCGGCGCAGCCGCTGGATGTTGGCATAGGCCCGTTGCGGCGTGACCATCAACGCGAGGAAGGACGCGTGCGGCGTCACTGCCGTCTCGCTCGCGCAGCCGGTGCACTGGGCGAGGCCCTGACCGGTCGGGAACGTGGCGCCGACGACTCCGTAGATGCCGTAGCCGCCGGTGTCGTCCGGGGTGCTGGACGGCGACATCCCCCATACCGGGAAGTGCAGCTGCTCGGTCGTGTATTTGATCTGCACCTGGGCCAGTCGACGGTCGGCCCGGCCGAGGCTGCGCGGTCCCCACGTCGTCTCCGGAACGACCTCGTTCGCCATCAGCCCCTCGAACATGCCGCCCGCCCACGTCGGTATGAAGTTCAGCGAGCTGCCGGGGTAGGTGTAGTGGCCCTCCCAGACCCGGAACGTCTTGCCGGACTGCGGATCGGTGTAGTTCTGCCAGTAGCCGGGCACCGGCCACTGTCCCTGCCATGAGAAATCCGGGTCGGTGTCGCACTGCTTCGGGGGCAGCGTGCGCCACGTCCGCCACCACACGTCACCGGGCATCTGGTGCAGGCCCATGCCGAGGTACATCGCGATCCGCGGATCGCTGTAGAGCGCGCCGTTGTGGTAGCCGGCCGGGCCCTGGTCGACGTAGTACCCGCCGTACATCTGCCCCGTCGGAGGAGCACCGGGCAGGTCGGCGTTCACGTTGCACGCGGTCTGCGGGCCGTTGTCGTAGAAGATCGAGAAGTCGACCGGTGCCATCAACGTGTTGACCAGCTCCCGCAGCTGCGGCAGCGCCTGCCGCACGACCACCAGACCGGAGACGTACCACCCGTTGTCGACGGCGGACAGGAAGTAGCAGTTGTCCTGGACCGGCGCCGGCTCGGTAGCACAGCGGACATCGCCCGGATTCTTGATCACCTGCTTGGTCGTCGTGTCGTACCACTGGTAGAGCAAGCCGTAGGTCCGCTTCAGCGTCTTGACCGAGTTGAGCGTGGACCTGATCCGGGCGCCGGCTTCGCTCCGGCTGATCAGGTTGAGGTCGTACGCCGCCACCACGGCCCAGAGGTAGACGCCGATGTTCGCCGACGAGGTATACGTGCCGCGGACGTCTCCGGGGCCGACGTTGTCCAAGGGCAGGTGAGTGTTCGGATCCACCGCGTCGCGGTAGAACGCCCAGGTGTCGCGGGCGATGCCGTAGAGAACCTGCCGCTGCGGCGTCGTCAGGGCCGAGCCGTCGCGCGGGGCCGCGGCCGCGGGCCCGACGACCGCAGTCGGTCCGGCGGCGACGAGAACCGCGGTGCCGACGAGCGCGAGGACGCGGCGTAGGAGTCGAGCACGCATCGAGACCTCCTCAGGAGGCGGACCGTCACTGCCGTGGTGGTGGACGATCGGCCGGTCCACCCGGGTGCGGCAGCGAGGCAACCCACCAACGCGGCCGGTCTACCCAAAACCGGACAGACATACTCAATCAGCGTGGCGATAATTTTCGCGCGCGGGCGTGCGACCCACACGGAGGTGCGGCGGTCGCCGAGAGGGGCTGTCGCCCCATGGCCGACAGCGTCGCCAGATCAACGCGATCGAGACCGTGATCGCTCCCCAGATCCAGCCGGCGCCGGGAAACGGGTGCAGTGCTCCCAATGCGGGCGCCCCGCCGGGGGTGGACACCAGCCAGGTCACGCCCCACGCGATCAGTTGGGATCGTCGCTGCCACCGCAAGATCAGGGGGACGAGTACGAGCAGCGCGAAGTAGTGGCTCCACACGATCGGGCTGGCGGCGATGGACGCGACGACGCAGCCGCAGAAGATGTACGCGTCGTCGCCTTTGCGTCGCGCTAGTGCCCACCCAGCCGCGATGACGGCGGCCGCAACCACCAAGGCGATGCCAGTCGCTTCCGGCCTGCTGGCGCCGAGTTGCTGGACCAGAGCATTGATCGAGGAACTGCGCGGCCCCTCGTGGTCGGACAGGGCCGTCAGCATGCGGAGGAACGATCCGGGGCTCAGGTCCGCCAGGCCGAGTCCGAGGATCACGGCGGCGACGGACAACCCCGCGGTGGTCGCGGCCGCGCGCCAGCGCCGGGTCAGGACAAGCCACGCCAGCATGGGGAGCAGAAACAACTTCGCGACGATCACCGCCGTCAGCGCGGCGACGACCACCGCCGACGTGCGCTGGTAGCGCCAGGCGACCGCTAGGCCGAACAGCAGCCAGACATTCAGGGTCCCGAGCTGGAGCGCGCGTATCACCGGCCCGGCCGTCAGCGCCAACGCGACCGGCACCGCTCCAGCGCGCGGACTCCCGAGCATCCGCACCGTCGCCACCAGCGCGACCACGCTGCCGACGTAATACACGAGCCCGGCGGTCGCTAGGGACATGGCAGCGAACGGGATGAAGCACCACGCCACGATGTAGGGATAGACGAACGAATGGCCCGACCACACGCTCGGCGAGGAGGGGTCGACGTAGGGAGATACGCCGTGCACCACCGCCCGGCCGGCTCCCACGAAGACCGACAGATCGGCCGGTCCGAAATCCTCCAGGAAGATCACCCACACCACGGCGGCACATCCGCAGGCGGCAAACGCCTCTCTCGCCAGGCGGGGATCCAGCAGTCGGCGGTGCGCATCGCCGAAGGTCACCCGACAACGGTAATCGCGGACGAGGCTCGCGCCGGACATTTCGCTCGTGCTGTGCCCGGGTCCGTGTCAGCGCGCCGACATCGGCGAGTCGACGCCATCCACTTGGGGCGGCGAGGCCGCCGGTGCGCTCGCGGTCTTCTCCGCGATCGTGCTGCGCGCACCGCGCAGCGGCGCCCGGAGCCGCCTCGGGGAATCGAACCCCGGACAACCTCATTACGAGTGAGGTGCTCTACCGACTGAGCTAAGGCGGCGCGCCGCGGTGCTCCGCGACCCGAGCGAGTCTAACTGGTCGCTCGGGCCCACCCGCCCGGGTATTGCCGGCCCCGCTCGAGCCGGACCGGGTCGCCGGGCGGCCGCGCGATCAGCCCGCTGGGCTGGTCGGGAACCGCGGCGGGCGTCCGCGGTTAGGACGCCATCACTCGTTGCGCATCGTTACGCCGGCGGCGTCGACTTGATGATCGAGAACATCGCCCCCTGCGGATCGGCGACGTCGACCTGCCGGCCATAGGGGGTGTCCTCGGCCGGGCGCAGAATCGACCCGCCGAGCGAGGTGACCTTCGCGGCCGCCGCGTCCGCGTCGTCGACCGCGAAATACGCCCGCCAGTGCGGCGGAAGGTGAGCCGGAACCGAGTGCGGCAGCACGCCGATGCCGCCAACCGTGTTGCCGCCGACCTCGATCGTGGCGTACTGGAAACCTCCGTCGCCCATCTCGGTGTAGGTGAAGCCGAAGACGTCGGCATAGAACTTCTTGGCGGCGTCATAGTCGCGCGTCATGAACTCGTTCCAGGTGAGCGTGTTCGGCTCGTTGGCGACGTCCACCCCGGTGTGCACGCCGGATTGCCAGTAGCCGAAGACTCCGCCGCCGGGCACTTGAGCGAAGGCCATCCGGCCGAATTCCATGACGTCCATGGCGGGAGCCATGACCGTGCCGCCGGCCTTCTCAACCGCGGCGCTCGTGGCGTCGGCGTCGTCCGTGGCGAGGTAGGTGTTCCACACCGGCGGGTGGTCCATGCCCATCATGCCGCCGATGCCGGCGACGTGGTGCCCGCCGATCGACGCCATCGCGTAGCCGCCGGTTTCTTCACCGCCGACGTCGATGCGCCATCCGAACAGATCGCCATAGAACTTCTGAGCGGCCTCTTGGTCCGTCGTCATCAGGTCGACCCAGCACGGCGTTCCGGGGTCCCAGGCGGATTCGCGCACAGTCATGGCATGTCCCTCGCTTTCGTGGTCGTGTTGGCGACGCTACGACCAACGTCCGACAACCGACAGGCCTCGTCCGCACGTCGGGACGCGAACCTTCGGTGAACGCTGCACCAACCCGCCCCCGTTGCCACCCGAGCTCCAGGACAGTGGGGTCGTGAGGTATGTCGACCGGCCGGGACCGCTGGCCATCGCGCATCGCGGCGGGGCCGGGTTGGCCGCCGAGAACACCCTGGAGGCCTTCTCCCGTTCCTACTCGCTCGGGGTGCGCTTTCTCGAGACGGACGTGCGGTGCACCGCGGACGGTCGGCTGGTTGCGTTCCACGACGCCCGGCTGGCGCGAGTGACGCCGGCGCGGGGTTGGGTGTCGCAGCTTCGGCTCGACGAACTGCTGCGGCTGCCGGTGCTCGGCGGCGGCCCGGTGCTCGCACTGGACGCGTTGATGGCGCAATTCCCGGACGTGTGCCTGACGATCGATGTGAAAGACCCCCGGGTGATCGATCCGCTGGCCCGCCTGCTGCTCGCCTCGGGCGCCACGCATCGGGTCTGCGCGGCGGCCGCGCGCGGATCCTGGTTGCGCGCATTGCGCGAGCGAACCGGTCCCGAGCTCTCGACGGCCTTGAGCTGGCGGGCGCTGGCGCGACTCGCCTCGCCTCGGCATGCGGGAAGCTACGGGGACGCGACGTTCGCGCACGTCCCATTACGGCTCGGACGGGTGCCGGTGTTCCGCGACGACCTCGTCGCGCGGGCCCGGGACGCGGGCATCCGGGTGATCGTCTGGACGGTCAACGACCCGGACACCATGCACCGACTGCTGGACAACGGCGTGGACGGGGTCATCACCGACCGCCCCGACCTGTTGCGCGAGGTGCTCATCAGCCGCGGTCAGTGGCACACGCCGGACAGCTACGGCGCGTCGCCCACCGTCTCGGATCTGGTCTCGTAGCTCTTGCGGCTCGCGCACACCGATGCGAGGGCGCACCGGCTCACCCGCCCGTCGGCGGCCATGCGGACGACGACCTGCTCGGCCGGCACGTTGTGCCCGACGACCCGGCCGTCCCCGTCCGGCGTCTCGACGTCGGCGCCCACCGCCGGCGCCTTCGCCGCGAAGTCCTCGTAAAGCGGGTGCTCGTACTTCAGGCAGCACATCAGCCGACCGCAGGCGCCCGAGATGCGCAGCGGGTTGAGCGGCAGGTCCTGGTCCTTGGCCATCCGGACGCTGACCGGCTCGAAGTCGACGAGGAAGGTCGAGCAGCACAGCTCCCGTCCGCAGCTGCCGATGCCGCCGGTAAGGCGGGCCTCGTCCCGCGCCGAAAGCTGGCGCAGTTCGACCCGGCCCTTGAGCGTCGCGGCAAGGTCGCGCACGAGCGCGCGGAAGTCGATGCGGTGCGGCGCGGTGAAGTACAGCGTCGTGTGGTTGGTCGCGAGGACGTAGTCGACACCGGAGATCTTCATCGGCAGGTCGTGCTCGCGGATCAGTTTCCGGGCGGTGACGCGCGCCGCCGCTCGCCGCTTGCGGCTCGTGACGGCGGCCTGCTCGTCGGCCTCGCTCGCCATGCCGGACAGGACGGGCACGCCGCCGACGTCCTCTGACACCCACTGCGGCGCCCACATCACCTGGGCGACCTCGTCGCCGTCGTCGGTCGGGTACAGGACGTGGTCGCCCACCTGCGGCGTCAGCGCACCCGGGTCGGCGTAGTACAGCCGTCCCTGCGGCTGGAACACCACCGCGCACATCATTGCCACAGGGTTACCGTAACCCGCCGGGGCGGGCTGGAAGCCGGGTGGCGACGGATCCGCCCACGCGACCATCGACGCGATGAGCGCTCGCGCGAGGAGCCCGCCGGTGCGCGAGCGCCGAAGGCGCGGCGCGGGGCTGAGGATCGGCCCGAGCGAAGCGAGCGGTCGAGACGAAGATCCGCCCTCGGTGGATTGAGGTGCGCACTCGGCGGCTTGAAGATCCGCCCCCGGCGGATTAGCGGTCGGCCGGCAATCTGAGCGCGGCGGCCATCGCTTCGACGGCGATGCGCGGTTTGACGTTGAGCTCGAGTGCCGTGCGGCAGGCGAGGATCGCGTCCAGGCGCCGCAGGGCGCCGGCCGGTCCGATGCGCTGGGCCACGGCCACGACATCGTCGGCGAAATCGGGATGCGCCGGCGCAACGGGCGACCCGGCCTGGTGCATCAGCACGTCACGGAAGAACGCGGCGAGGTCCACGAGCGCGCGGTCGAGCGCATCGCGCTGCGTGCGGGTCGAGCGCGACTTCTGCCGCCGCTCGAGTTCGCGCAGCACGCCGGCGGATCCCCGAACCGACGCCGCGACGCCCTTCCCGGTTCCGCCCGCCCCGAGCGCGACCTGCATCGACTCGGTCTCGGCGCCGTCGAGTTCGGCCGACAGTGCCCCGGCCTCGGCCTCGGCCGAGCGGACCAGGCGGTCGGCGGCGTCGAGGCAGGCGGCCATCGACGTCAGGGACGCCGGGATGGCGAGCACCTCGCCGCGCCGGGCCCGCGCCTCGGCATCGCGAGCCAGCCGACGCGACCGTCCGACGTGACCCTGCCCGGCCGCGGCCGCCCACTCGGCGATCTCGTCGGGCACTCCGTCGCGGCGCAGCACGCCGGCCACGGCCTCGGCCGGCGGCGTCCGCAATCGGACCAGACGGCAGCGTGAGCGCACCGTCACCATCACGTCGTCCGGATGCAAGGAGGGCGCGCACAGCAGCATGACCGTCCGACTCGGCGGTTCCTCGATCGCCTTGAGCAGCGCGTTCGAGGCCTGCTCGGTCAGCCGGTCCGCGTCCTCGATCAGGACGACCTGCCACCGGCCGAGCGACGGACGCCGGGCGGCGCGGCCGACCACGTTCCGCATCTCGCTCACCGAGATCGACAGGCCCTCGGGGACGACGGTGTGGACGTCGGGATGCGTGCGGGCGGCGACGGTGCGGCACTGGGCGCACTCGCCGCAGCCGAGGTCGTCGGCCCGCTCGCACTGCAACGCGGCCGCGAAGGCCCGGGCGGCCACCGACCGTCCCGACCCGGGCGGTCCGACGAACAACCACGCGTGGGTCATCTGACCGGGCGCGACCGGCCGCCCCTCGGCGATGTCCGCCCCGGCAGCGGCCGCGGCCTGCAGCGTCGCCACCGCTTCCGCCTGTCCGATCAGCGAATCCCACACGGTCACGGCTTCACCCTGCCGCACGTCACTGACGTCATGGCCGTCATGGCGCGGTGGCCCGAGCGAGCAGGGTGCGCAGCGTCGCGGCGAGCGGGGCGATCGTCTCGGGCGGCAGCGGCGTGAGCAGTTCCCGCTCGGCCTGCAGCAGCGCCTGGAATGCGGCGTCGACGATGTTGCGCCCGGACACGGTGAGCGCTACGCGCACCAGCCGGCCGTCCTCGCGATCGGCCGCCCGGGTGACCAGGCCGCGCTCGGTCAGTCCGTCCAGCCGGCTGGTCATCGTCCCAGACGTTACGTAGGTACGGGCCGCCAGCTCGCCCGCGGTGAGTTCGAACGGCGGCCCCGAGCGGCGCAGCGCGGACAGCACGTCGAACTCGTGGCGGCGCAGGTCGTGCCGGGCGAAGATCGCGGCCCGGCGCTCCCCCAGCACGCCGGCCAGCCGATCCAGGCGGGACAGCACCTGCAGCGGTTCGACGTCGAGGTCCGGACGCTCGCGCTGCCACGCGGCGACGATCTCGTCGACCTCGTCCGTCATGCCGTCATGCTGTCACATCTCTTGACGACAAGAGATTCAGTGGACGCCGGCCAGCGCGGCGGTGACGTGCTCGGCGATCTCGTCCTCGCCGCGCGCGGCGTCGACCACGAGATATCGCCCCGGATCCTCGGCGGCCAGCGCGAGGAAGCCGGCCCGCACCGCTTCGTGGAACGCGAGCGAGGCGCCTTCGAGCCGATCCGGTCGCGAGCGGGCGCCGGCCCGGGCCAGACCCGTCGCCGGATCGAGGTCCAGCAGAACGGTGAGCTCGGGGAGCAGGCCGCCGGTCGCCCAGTCCGTGATCACCCGCGCCTGGTCGATGCTCAGCCCGCGGCCGGCACCCTGGTACGCGAGCGTGGAGTCGACGTAGCGGTCGGTCAGCACGACGTGCCCCGCGGCCAACGCCGGACGAATCACGGTCTCGACGTGGTGGGCCCGATCGGCGGCGTACAGCAGCGCCTCGGCCCGCGGCGTCACGTGCCCGTCCGGATCGAGGACGAGGCGGCGCAGCTCCTGGCCGAGCGCCGTGCCGCCCGGCTCGCGGGTCTCGGTGACCTCGCGGCCGTGGTCGCGCAGCCACGCCGCGGCCCGCGCGATCTGGGTCGATTTGCCGACGCCCTCGCCGCCTTCGAACGCGATGAAGAGCCCACTCATCGCGCAGGTTTGGCCACGCCGACGAGGGAATCCAGGCGGGCGAAGTTGGCCTTGCTGAGCGGATTGCGCGCGGTGCGGCTGACCCTCATCGCGGCCTGCTGGGCGACGATCCGGTGGGTGCGCGGGGTGAAGTGCCAGATGTGCTCGGTCGGCTTGAGCGTCCACCACCGGGTGCGCAGCAGCCGCGACGGCAGCGACGAGAAGTACGGCGTCGAGAACAGGACGACGCCGTCGTCGGCGACCAGGCCGCGGACCGCGTGCCAGAACTCGACCGGGTCGGGCACGTGCTCGAGGGTGTCCCAGGCGCACACGACGTCGAACTTGCCCTCGAGCGGCGCCTCGGCCAGTTGGCTGGAGTGGACGGTCAGACCGCGCTCGACGCGCGCGTGCTCGGCGGCTTCCTTCGACAGCTCGACCCCGGTGACGTCGTAGCCGCGGGTGCGGGCCGCGTCCAGGAACAGTCCGTACGCACAGCCGACCTCGAGCATCCGGGCGCCCGGCACCGGCCGACCCAGCTCGCGGGCGGCGAGGTCGAGCCGGCCGTCCATCCACTGCCGCTGCAGGAACATCGCCGGTGAGAACCGGCCCGGCTCGCCGTAGACGCTGCCGTCACCCTCGAAGTAGCCGACGTCGTCGTAGAGCTTCTGCAGGCCTTCGGGGTTCAGGCGGGGGCTGACGAAGACCAGCGTGCACCTCGGGCAGCGGACAACCCCGAACGGGTCGAGGTCGTAGATCGGTCGGCCTTCGCGGTGACAGACGCAGCAGGTGACCGCCTCGGTGTCGGTGCGCTGCCAGGTCGGCACGGTGTCAGCTCCTCGCGGAAGGTCGGCGCTTGCACGCTATCGCGCGGTGCTGCCCGGCTTGACGTGGGAGGCGGCGATGAGTGACCTACGCGCGTCCAGCAGGTGATTGAGTCGGAGCAGGAGGTCGGCGGGCAGGGCTTCGGGGATCTCGGCCGGGCAGACCGCGTAGCGGTCGGGATCGGCGTCGGCCTCGGCGAGCAGCGTCTGATCGACCCCCTCAACGTCCAGGTCATCGACGCCGCCCGTCAGCGCGAACCCGGACTCCGCGACGCCCTTGACGATCACGGTGAAGTCGGGCAGCAGGCCCCCGGTGCTCCAGGAGTTCACGGCGCGGATCCGGTCGACGTCGGCCCCTCGGCCGCCGCCATGCAGGGCCAGCGAGGTGAGCACGTAGCGGTTGCAGACGACGACCTCGCCGCGCTCGAGCGCGGGTCGGATCACCGAGGCGACGTGCTCGGCGCGATCGGCGGCCGAGAGCAGCGCGGCGGTCTCGGGCTCGAGCGCGCCGTCCGCACTGGCCGCGGAGGGCCTGCGCAGCAACTCGTCGACCCGGTGCCCGATCGCCGAGTCGGTCGGCTCGGCCGTTTCGGCCACCAGGAACGGTCGGCTGCGGATCGCCTCGACGAGCAGCGTTGTGTACCCGGCGGTGGCGGCCGGGTCCACGCCGTCGACGCTGATGAACAGCCCCTGGTGCCCGACCCGGCCGCGACCGATCCCCCGACCGATCCCGCTGCGGATGACGCGCTGGCGCAGCAGGTCGCGCAGCCGGGTCCGCGAGGGCGTGGCCCGCGACGCCGCGTACACGCTCACCACCAGGGCCAGGATCCCGCCGAGCAGCAGCGTCAGCCCCGGCCCGGAGAACCGCAGGCTGGACTCGTCGGTGACCCGGATCGAGTGCGACCCGAGCCGGCCGGCCAGCACCGGACCCAGCGCGATCGAAATCAACAGGACGATGCGCACCGACGAGAGGATGAAGGCGAAGATGCGCCCGCGCAGCCGGTCCTCGACCTCGTACCCGATCAGCGTGTACCCGATGATCCACGCCATGCCGGCGAAGGCGCCCACCAGCGCGGCCAGCCCGGTGGCGAGGACGAAGTCGCGGATGACGGACATGACCAGCAAGGCGACGCCGGCGCTGCCGATCGCCAGGCCGAACACCCGGCCACGGGTGTAGGTGGGCAGGATCCGCGGGCCGAGCAGCATGCCGATCGCGAGTCCGGTGAAGACCGTCCCGAACATGATCGCGTAACCGGCGGCGCCGGCCGACAGCGTCAACACCCACAGCTGGGCAACCCCCACCGTCAGGCCGCCCGCGGCGAACGCACCGATGATCCCGACGTACAGCCCGCGGATCAACGAGTGCTGACGGACGAACGCCACACCCTCGCGGAGCAGGCTGAACACGCCCTGCCCCCGCTCGCGTTCGGCCGGCAGGACGGGGATGTCTTTCCGACTCAGGAACACCGTGGTGGCGCTGACGAAGAACGACAGCGCGTTCAGGAGCAGGGCGATGACGATCGCGGCGTTCACGTGGCCCGGCGCGATCGTGTTCTGGCCGGCGATCAGGCGGTTCGTCGCCGACAGCAGGGCGAACACGCCGCTGGCGATCGGCACCGTCCCGTACACCGACATCAGCGAGACCTGGTTGGCGGTCGCGAGCAACTTCTTGGGGACGATCGCCACCCAGATGACCTGCTTGGCCGGCTGCGTGAACAGCCCGGCCGCCTCGATGACGAACTGCGCGACGTAGAGCCACACCAGGTTGTAGCCGATCGCAATGGACGCGTACAGAACCCCGGCGGTCAGCTCACCGGCAATGACGGTCTTGCGGCGGTCGAACTTGTCGGCGAGCGCTGCGGCGAATGCGCCGAAGAGCAGGTCGGGCGCCAGCCGCACGAGGATCACGCCCGAGATGGCGGCGCCCTGCGTCGCGACCGACTGGTCACGGGTGAGTTGTTGGGCCAGTGCCGTGTTCGCGAGCAGACCGAGCCAGTCGCCCAGGCTGGAGAAGGCGATCGCGGCCCACATCCGGCGGAACACCCGGATGCGGAACAGCATCAGCAGGGCGTTCTCGCGGCGGGGCCGCTTCGACGCGGCGAGGTCGGACACGGCTCAGCCCGCGCCGAGCAGGTCATCGGTGCTGCGCCGCACCACGGAGAGCTGCACGCTGCCGATGCCGCCCAGCGTCATCTCGTCGGCACCCCACAACGTCCTCGTCGTCCGATCGACATACAGGACGGACAGCGTGAGCGGTGTCGGCGGATCCTCCTGAACGCCGCGCAGTCCGGAGCCGCCGGTCGAGCCCTGCACGAGGACGGTCGTCTCGCCGTAACGACGCACGGACCGGCGATGGACGTCGCCCGCGAGCACCAGCGGCACGAGGCCCTCGAGCGCGCGGGCGGCCACGGGTGAGTGGACGAGAGCGATGTCGACCTGCCGCCCGTCCGCGCGCAGCTTCGCGGCGAACTCGGCCGCGGCCTCGGGCACCAGGTGAGGCGCGTGATCGTCGCCGGTGGTCTTGTCGGGGGTGAACCGGGGGTCGGCCAGGCCGGCGAACCTCAACCCGGCGATCTCGACGGGCCCGGTGTCCGCCGTCAGCACCGTGGCATTGGGCTGACGAGAGACGGCGTCGGCGATCCCGGTCGAGTCGTGATTGCCCTTGACGAAGACGTAGGGGACACCGATGCCGGCGATCTGGCCGACCAGGGCCTGCTCGGCCGGCGTCCCCCAGTCGACGAAGTCCCCGGTGTCGAGGACGGCGTCGACGCGGTACTGCTCCACCAGAGCTTTCGCGAGCGGGAGGGCCAGCGGGCTCAGGTGGATGTCGGAGATGTGCAGCAGCCGCACGGCGCGCTCGGGCGGGGGCTCGGGCAGTTCGGTGACGGCTCGGTAGACGGCTGCGCCGGTCCGCAGCAGGTCGGCGAGCTGGTCGCGGTAGGTAGCCATGCGCAGCGGCGCGGTCTGCAGGTCACCGAGCATTCGCGGCGCCTCGGTGAGCAGCCCGGTGAGCTGCGGGTCGCGCCAGGCCGACCGGTTGCGGGTGGCGGCCGCGGTTGCACCGGCCGCCGCGAGGGTGGCGGCCGCGGCTGCACCGGCCGCGGCGACGTCCCGGGGGCGACGCAGACCGATCGCCGCCAGGGCCGCGGCGCCGCCGACGCCGGCGAGCGCGGACCGGATCGCGAGCGCTCGGGCGAGGTGGCGGAGGTCGTGACCCGCGCTCGCCAGCGTGGCGTCGAGCTGGGCCTTGAGGTGGGCGGCGCCGGCCGAACCGTCCGGCATGCGCAGCAGACCCTCGGCGCGGGACGGATCGAGCCCCGTCGCGCTGGCCGTGACCCGCAGCGGGCCGCGATGCGTGGCGATTCGGGCGCTGCCGAGCGGGGGGACGTCGACGTGCAGGCCACCGTCACCGGCGAGCTCGACCCGGGCGCTCACCTGCAGCGGGCCGACCCAGCCCGGGCGGCTCCGGGCGAGACGTAGGCCAAGCTGCGTACCGGCTACGCCCGCGAGCACGCGGGCCACGGTGCGACCTATGGGCATCGAACCGACGCGCTCAGCCCGCGCGACCACTGCGGCCGGGGGCAGTCTTCGGCGCGGGGCACGGCCGAAGTCTATCTGCGCGGTCGCGATTGCCCGGTCCCACGCTCCGGCGGTTCTCGGCTTCCGGCTTCGGTCCGGGCAAGATGACTCGGCGTCGAGACTTCGGCCCGGAAAGGCCCGCGATGCAATGGGATCCGCACCAGTACAACCGCTACGCCGACGAACGCGCGCGTCCGTTCATCGACCTGGTCGCGCGGATCGGGGCGCTGGCGCCAGGGCGGGTGGTCGACCTGGGGTGCGGGCCGGGCACTTTGACGGCGCTGCTGCGGTCACGGTGGCCGGACGCGGTCGTCGAGGGCGTGGATTCGTCGGCGGAGATGATTGCGGCGGCCCGGCCGCTGGCCGACGAGCGGCTGTCGTTCCGGGTCGGTGATGTGGCGTCCTGGGAGCCGGACCCGGACGTCGACGTGGTGGTCAGTAACGCGGCGTTGCAGTGGGTGCCGGGCCATCAGGCGCTGGTGACGCGGTGGGCGGCGGGGCTGCCGTCTGGCGGGTGGCTGGCGTTCCAGGTGCCGGGCAACTTCGACGCGCCGTCGCATGCGCTGATGCGCTCGCTGGCGGCGGCGCCGCGCTGGTCGTCGTCGTTGGACGGGGTGCTGCGGCATCACGACGCGGTGGGCTCGGCGGCGTCCTACGGGTCGCTGCTGATGTCGGCCGGGCTGGTGGCCGACGCCTGGGAGACCACGTACCTGCACGTGCTGGGCGGCCCGGATCCGGTGCTGGAGTGGTTGCGCGGGACGGGGCTGCGTCCGGTGCTTGCGGCGTTGTCAGCCCCAGAGGCGGCGGCGTTCTCGGCGGCGCTGGCCGAGGCGCTGCGGGACGCGTACCCCGCGACCGAGCACGGCACGCTGTTCCCGTTCCGGCGCGTGTTCGCGGTGGGCCACCGCGCCTGACTGCGCGCGGCACTAAGTGATCTTGTGGGGGACGATTTGATCTTGTGCGCGAACCGGTGACTGGCGGCTCCGCGGATTTGACCTTGTGCGGCCGGC
>DATAQD010000209.1:0-3771 GCA_036264855.1 Jatrophihabitans sp.
AGCAACGCCTCACGAACCCGCGCCCTCGACAAATTCCTGACCTTCTACAACACTCGACGCGGCCACTCCGCCCTACAAGGCCGACCACCGATCACCAGGCTCGCCGCCTGACCAGCGTCAACAACGTCCCGGGTCACGACACCTAGCCCGCGGCGGCCCAGGCGTCGACGACGCCACCCAGCACGGTCATCGGCAGGTTGCCGCTGTCGAGCACCGCACCGTTGAACGCCGGCAGGTCGAAGCGCTCCCCCAGCGCCGCCCGGGCGCTCTCGCGCAACCGCAGGATCTCGCGCTGACCAACGAGATAGGCAAGGGCCTGGCCGGGCCACGCGATGTAACGGTCGATCTCGTCAGTCAGAAATCCCTCGGCGAGGGCGACGTGCTCGAGCAGATAGTCCCGGGCCCGCTGGCGGCTCCAGCCCATCGCGTGCAGGCCGGTGTCGACGACCAAGCGCGCGGCGCGATGCATCTCGACGTACACCGAGCCGATCTCGGCCTCGACGCCGCTGTAGAGCCCGAACTCACCGGCCAGCCGCTCCGCGTACAGGCCCCAGCCCTCGGCGTGGACAGTTACCGAGAGCTGCTGCAGCAGCGGAAGCTCCTCGAGCCGCTGCAGCCGGGCGAGCTGCGAATGGTGGCCAGGCACCGTCTCGTGGAACGCGACGGCCTCGAGGTCCCAGCCGGTGCCGGCCGTGGCCCGGTGGGTGTTGAACCAGTAGGTTCCCGGCCGGCTGCCGTCTGTGCGAGGACGGGTGTAATGCGGCGCCATGCCTGACTCGGCGACCGTCTGCGGCATCGCCGACACCGCGCACGGATCCGGCAGCGGGAGCGGCATGATCTCCCCGGCCCGCGCCTCGGCGCGACCGACCGCGTCCTGCGCGGCGGCGAGCGCTTCCAGTGGGTCGAGCGCCGACGTCGACGCGCGGCACGCCGCGCGGACCGCTTCGAGATCCGCGAGCCCGATCTTCGCGCCGAGTTCGCGGGCGCGCTCTTCGAGCCGTTGCACCTCGTCCAAGCCGACCTGGTGCAACTGTGCCGCGGTGAACGGCAGGGTGGTGTGTACGGCGATCGCGGTCTCGTAGTCCTGAGCACCGTCCGGCAGCGCGCCGATGCCCGCGCGGTCGTCGGGCCGGGCCTGCGGGCGCAGCTCGGTCAGCCGGTCCCGCCACCGGACGAGGGCCGGCACGATCCCGTCACGGGTCGCCTGCTCCACGGCGTCACGCCAGGCCCCGGCACCGTCCCAGCCCTGCGGTGGCGCGGGTGTGGTGACGGCCGGCGGGATCGGTGTCGCCAACGTGCGCTGCGCCCACGCGAGGGCATCGTCGACGAGCGAGCCGACCGGGTACCGGCCACGGGCCGCGCCCTCGAGCAGCCGCTCGGTGCCGGCGTCCATCCAGTCGGCGGACGCCTTCACCCGCTCGAGGTAGTCGGCGGCGGCCTTAGTGTCGGGCAGCACGGTGCGGGCGAGTACGGCGAACAGGGCCGGCGGCCCGGAGATCGGCATCGCGCTGACCGTGAACTCGTCGGGCTTGATCGAGATCGCACGCAGGCGTCGCTCGCAGGTCGCCCGCACGACGTCAAGGGTCACCGCGTCGGCAGCGCCCTCGGCGACCACGCTCCCGGCCTGCGTCGCGACGGTGGCCAGCTCGGCGGCCAGGCGCGCCTCGCCCGCCGCCGTCGCGTCGGGCACGAGGGCGTCGTACTCGCGCAGGCCGAGGCCCGTGCCGGTGAACGGGTCGGCGGTGAGCAATCGGTCCACGAGGGTCTGGGCCAGTTGGCGGGCAGCCGAGTCGGTGGTCACGCCCCCCATCCTGCGACACTGCAAGCATGTCGCCCACGGGCACCTACCTCCGCGACCCCGACCACGGCCCGCTGCCGGCCCTCCTGCTCGCCTTGACAGTGGCGACCGGGGTTGTCGATGCGGTGAGCATCATCGGCCTGGGCCGGGTGTTCGTCGCGAACATGACCGGCAACGTCGCGTTCGTCGGATTCGCGCTGGCCGGCACGCCGGGCTTCTCGCTCGCGGCGTCGCTGATCGCCCTGGCCGGTTTCCTCGCCGGAGCCGGCGTCGGCGGGTGGGCCGTCGGCCGGTACGGGGCGCACCGGGGGCAGCTGCTCCGCAATGCGGCCGGCATCGAGTTCGTGTTGCTCGGGCTGGCGGCCGGGGTCGCCGCGCTGGCCGGTTCCCCCCTCGACGCCGGCGCTCGAGACGCCGCAGTGGCCTTGGCGGCGATCGCTCTCGGTGTGCAGAACGCGGTGGTTCGGAAGTTGGCCGTGCCCGACCTCACCACCACCGTCCTGACGATGACGCTCACCGGCATCGCCTCGGAACTGCGCGGTGGCAACCTGACCGTCGCGCTGCGCCGGGCGCTGTCGGTGTCGGCGATGCTGGTGGGCGCGCTGGGCGGCGCGCTGCTCGTCCTGCACGTGAATGTCGGAACCGGTCTGGTGGCCGCCGCCGGCATCGTCCTCGTCGTCCTCATCGGTGCGACCGTCGCGAGCCGCGCGCCGGCCGAATGGCAGCATCCGAAGAAGTGACCTGCCGGACCTGCCGCAGCGGCTGCGGGCGGCGGCCGCGACCCAGCCCGCGTTGCCGGACTGGCTCGCCCGCCTGCCCGCGCGGCCGACCTGGCCCCCGTCGTGCGCGCCCTACCCACGGCGTGAGGTCACCACCACGTGCGCGAAGCGCATCTTGGCGAGAACGCCGGGCGGAAGGCGGAAGGGATACAGGTCGTCGTGGCCCATGCTGCGATTGATCGCGTTCATCGCCATCGAGAAGGCGATCCAGCCCCGGGACAGCTCGTCGAAGGACTCCACGTGCTCACCCGGTTCGACCTCTAACGCCGCGTCCCAGGCCAGGTTGAGGTCGAGGTCCGGACCGTCGATCTTCATGCCCCATGCCGCAGCGGTCTGCATCGTGTCCTTGATGTGCAGGTAATGCGCGAACGTCTCGGCCCAGTCCTCCCACGGGTGAGCTGCGGCGTAATGACTGACGTGGGACTCGGTCCACTCGTTGCCCACCGGCTTCGCGTAATGCCGCGTCAGGGCCGACGCGTAGTCCTCGCGCTCGTCGCCGAACAGGTCGCGGAACCGGTCGAGAAACGGGGTGCCGTCGACCAGCACGTCCCAGTACCAGTGGCCGATCTCGTGCCGCAGGTGTCCGAGCAGGGTCCGGTAGGGCTCGGCGAGTTGGACCCGCATGGCCTCACGATGGGGATCGTGGCCCTCGGCGAGGTCGATCGTGATCACCCCGCCCGCGTGACCCGTGGTCACGGGCGCGTAGCTGCTCGACAGGAGGTCGAACGCGAGCCCGTGCCCGGGGTCGTCGGCCCGCGAGGTCGTCGGCAACCCGAGGTGGTCGAGCTGGTAGACCAGCCGCCGTTTTGCCGCCTCGGTGCGGGCGAACGCTGTCATCGCCGGCTCGTCGTCGTCGCTCGGACGGGTGCGGGTGAGCCGGCACGACCCGCACAGGCCGCCGGGGATGGTGGACGGGTCGAGTAGCCAGTTGCAGGCCGCGATCAGGCGGTTGGCGCAGCGGCGCGGCTCGTCCTCGGCGACGACGACGAGGTCGCTCGTGACGCGGTCGTAGGCGAGCCATGAGCCGCACGTGATGCAGCGGTCGTTGCCGAAGAAGACCAGGCTGCGGCAGGTAGGACAGGCGAAGGCACGCACAGGGTTGGGCTCCAGGATCGAGGGGGTGCCGGGTCATCGTGCCCCGGTGGGCTGCCGCCCCGAGACCGGCTCAGCCGACCGTCCGGGCTCAGCCCGCTT
>DATAQD010000218.1:0-5455 GCA_036264855.1 Jatrophihabitans sp.
TTGCTCCGCTCGACCAATCGGTCCACCTCTGGCCCGGCCGCCATGTGCAGGTGGGTGCCGCGCGGGTACACGTGCGGACGACGCCGACGGACAATCCCGATGCCGAGCCGGCCTTGCTGGTCCACGGCCTCGGCGGCGCGGCATCCAACTGGACCGACTTCGCCGGTGCGCTGCGCCACCGGTTGGCAATGGACGCCATCGATCTCCCCGGGCACGGCCGCTCGGGACCGGCCGTCGACAACGACTACTCCCCGCAGGCTCACGCGGCAGCCGTCATCGCCTATCTGGAGCAGACCGACCGCGGCCCGGTGCACCTCGTCGGCAACTCGATGGGGGGCGCGGTGAGCATTCTGGTGGCGTCGCGTCGCCCGGACCTGGTCCGCACGCTCACGCTCATCTCGCCGGCCGTCCCCGATCTGCGCCCGCGGATCTACCCGCTCCGGCACGACCCGCGGATGGCTGCGCTTGCCGTCCCGGGCCTCGGTGCGCTCGGCCTGCGCCGGCTGGCGGCGCAGAGCCCGGAATCGCGCGTGACCGGGACGATCAAGCTCTGTTTCGCCGACCCGAAGCGGTATCCGCCCGAGCGGTTGCGCGAGTCGATCGCCGAGGCCCGGGACCGGCGGGCCATGCCATGGGCCAACGGCGCGTTCCTGCGTTCGATGCGGGGGTTGGCGCTCTCGCAGACGCTGCGCGGGCGGTCAGGTTGGGCGACGATCCGGTCGATCACGGCCCCGGCGCTGGTGGTGTGGGGTGAGACCGACAAGCTCGTGGCGCCCGACCTCGCGCCCTACGTGGCCGCGGCGATCCCGAACGCGCGGCTGCTTGTCCTGAAAGACATCGGTCACACCGCAATGATGGAGGACCCGATCACCACGGCGCGAGCCGTGCTCGCTCTGATCGAAGACACCGCGAGCGTCCGTTCCTGAGGTCGCGGTACGCCTTGCCCGGAAAAGGGGGGCTTTGTGAGAGCCTTGATGGATGTCGGACCGAGGTGACGCCCCCCAGCGTCGCGGGTCGACCGTGACGGCTGACCGTCGCGATCCTCGCCACGCTCGCAGCGGGCCCGGCGCTCGTCCACCTGTGGGCAACCGTCGCGACGTCGTCCGCGCCCGGGACGGCGTGCGCCATGCCGGGGTCACTTACGGTCCGCGGGCGCGGCGCCGCGGCCCCGGCGACACCTGGCACGACTTCGCCGCGCGATACGGCTGGCGGGCGTACGCCCTGCCGCTGCTCGTCATCATCACCGTCGCCGCGCTGCTGACTACCAACGAGGTGAGCAAGCACGCCGGCACCCGCCGCCCCGCCAACGCCGCCAGTGGTGGCAACGGTCCGCCGGTCGCCACGGGAAGCATGGTCCTCAAGAACGACGCCGCCGGAGGCAAGGTCAACGAGACCGTGCTCAAGGCCGCGGCACTCCCGCCGGGCGCGCCCTACGCCACGACAGGCGACGGGACCTTCCGGGTCCTCAAGGGCAGCTCTCCCGTCGTGGGCCAGGGCCGGTTGTACCGCTACAGCATCGACGTCGAGAACGGCGTCAACGACATCGACCTGAACCAGTTCCAGACGACCGTCGTGCAGGTCCTGTCGGACCCGCGCAGCTGGTCCGGGCACGGCGTATCGCTCCAGCGGGTCGACTCCGGGCGGATCGACTTCCACGTCTCGCTGACCTCGGCGATGACGGTGCGCAACCTGTGCGGCTACACGATCCCGGTGGAGACCTCGTGCTACGCGCCCTCGGGTTCGGTGCCGGGCCTCGCCGTCAACCGGGTCGTGTTCAACGACGCTCGGTGGGCGCGCGGCTCGACCGCCTATGTCGGCGACCTCGCGGCCTACCGGATCTACATGATCAACCATGAGGACGGGCACGCGCTCGGACACATGCACGCGCACCAGTGCCTGCCCGGCGGACTGGCGCCGGTCATGATGCAGCAGACGTTCGGGCTGCGCTCGGCGACGACGGACAAGATGTGCGAGGCCAACCCGTGGCCGTATCCGCCCGGGGCCAAGGGAGTGCCGGGCCCCGAGCAGCCGGACACCCCGGCCAACGACGAGTACGGCTTGGCCGACTGACCTATCTCTGATCCGTCGAAGGCGGATCTCCTCAAGGACCGCTCGCTTCGCTCGGGTCCATCGTCGATCCGCACCGCAAGCTCGCTTCGCTCGCGCGGCGGCGGGATCTTCGCGCGAGCGCTCATCGCGTCGGGGGTTGGCTTTCGGGTGGTCATCTTCCGGCGTTGCGCGCGAGCGCTCACTCATCGGATTTGGGGTCACCGTGTTCGGCAGTTCCAGAGCTGGTGGGAGAATGGGCGCCGGAATGCTGGGAAGCGCCATGCGGTTCCACTGACGAGTCCGAAAACCGACCCCAGAGGAAGTACTTGTGTCTTTGCCGCCGCTCGTGGAGCCTGCCGAGTCGCTGACCATCGAAGAGGTACGTCGCTACAGCCGGCACCTGATCATCCCCGACGTCGCGATGGCCGGGCAGAAGCGCCTCAAGAACGCCAAGGTGCTGTGCATCGGCGCCGGTGGTCTCGGTTCGCCGGCCCTGTTGTACCTCGCCGCCGCGGGTGTCGGGACGCTGGGGATCGTCGAATTCGACGTCGTGGACGAGTCGAACCTGCAGCGTCAGATCATCCACGGGCAGAGCGACATCGGGCGCTCCAAGGCCGAGTCGGCGCGCGACAGCGTCCTCGAGATCAACCCGCTCGTCACGGTGAACGTGCACGAGCTCCGGCTGGACTCCTCCAATGTGATGGATCTGTTCGCGCAGTACGACCTCATCGTCGACGGAACCGACAACTTCGCCACCCGCTACCTCGTCAATGACGCCTGTGTGCTTCTCGGCAAGCCCTACGTGTGGGGTTCGATCTACCGTTTCGACGGCCAGGCGTCGGTGTTCTGGGCCGAGCACGGCCCCTGCTACCGCTGCCTCTATCCGGAGCCGCCGCCGCCCGGAATGGTGCCGTCCTGCGCCGAGGGCGGCGTGCTGGGCGTGCTGTGCGCGTCCATCGGCTCGATCCAGGTGACCGAGGCGATCAAGGTCCTCACCGGCATCGGCGAACCGCTGCTCGGATCGCTGATGGTTTACGACGCCCTCGAGATGAACTACCGCAAGATCAAGGTCCGCAAGGACCCGAACTGCGCGGTCTGCGGCGAGCACCCCACCGTCACCGAGCTGATCGACTACGAGGCGTTCTGCGGCGTGGTGTCCGAGGAGGCGCAACAGGCCGCCGCGGGCTCGACGATCACCGCGGCCGAGCTCAAGGAACTGGTCGACTCGGACAAGCCGATCTTCCTCGTCGACGTGCGCGAGCCGGCGGAGTGGGAGATCGTGCGGATCCCCGGCGCCACGTTGATTCCCAAGGACGAGATCCTGCGGGGCGACGCGCTGGCGTCGCTGCCGCAGGACCGGCAGATCGTCATGTACTGCAAGACCGGAGTGCGGTCGGCCGAGACACTGGCGGCGGTCAAGAACGCCGGATTTGCCGATGCTGTGCACGTGCAGGGCGGCGTGACGGCGTGGGTCAACCAGATCGATCCGAGTTTGCCTGTCTACTGACGCGGATCTTCTGGTATGCCATCTGTATGACAGCTGATCTGCTCGAGACGTACCTGGCCGCTCAGCGCGTGTTCGGCGACCGCGTGCACGCCGTCACCGAGGAGCAGTGGCGCGCCGGTACGCCCTGCGAGGAATGGACCGTCGCCGACCTCGTCGGTCATCTCGTCGAAGAGAATCTGTGGGCCGCGCCGTTGCTGCATGGCCTCGACCTCGACGCTGCGGAGAAGGTCGTCAAGGGCGGCCGTTCGCTGCCCGTAGATGGTGGCGTCGGAGCCAACCGCGCGCAGGAGTGGGACGAGGCGGCCGCCGCCGCGGCGGACGCGTTCTCGGCCGACGGGGCCCTGGACCGCGACGTCGCGTTGTCCCGCGGCAGCACCCCGGCCCGCGACTACATCACGGAGATGATCTTCGACCTGGTGGTGCACGCGTGGGACCTTGGCCGGGCGATCGACTTTCCCGAGCCGATCCCCGCCGAGCTCGCCGATCGGTTGTATCCCGAGGCGAAGAAGTTCGGCGACCTGTCCTCGACCGGCCTGTTTCACGCGCCGGTCGACGTCGCTGAGGACGCGCCGAGCCTCGACAAGTTGGTCGCGCTCACCGGACGCGATCCGCGTTAGAGCCCAGACGCGATTCGGCCGACGATCGTCGCCGCGTCGGTCGCGGTGACGTCACGCCAGCCCGTGCCTGACCACAAGTTCGGTACGTCCGGGTCGCCGGCCTTCGTCGCGGCCGCGCGCAGCGGCCGCGTCACGTGGTGGAGCTGCGGGTAGCCGGCCGGCGCATCCGGGTGGTCGGTCGCGAACCGGTTCGCGAGCCCGCGCGCCCACCGGCCGCTGAACGCGCGGGTGATGACGGTCGCCGGGTACCGGCGAGTCAGCAAAGCCTCGCGGTGCACGGCGGACGTGCCGGCCTCGGTCGCGCAGAGCAGCGCCGTCCCGATCTGGACCGCGACCGCTCCGGCGTGCAAAGCCGCGGCGGCGTCCTCGCTGGTCATGACGCCGCCCGCCGCGACGAGGGGCAGATCGCTCGCGCGGCGGATCGCGGCGAGTGCCTCGAGCAAGGTCGTGTGGTTGGGCTCGCGCCCGTCGAAGGTTCCCTGGTGCCCGCCGGCCTCCGTCCCCTGCACGACCAGTGAGTCGGCACCGGCGTCTGATGCCGCGCGGGCTTCGGCCGCGCTGGTCACCGTCACCGCCACCTCGATGCCCTTACGGTTCAGGCGCGCGATGATCTGCGGGCTGGGGCAGCCGAACGTGAAGCTGAGCGTGTGCACCCCGGCCTCGGCCGCCAGCTCCAGCTTCGCCGGGGACGCGTCGTCGTCCCAGCGCGGGGCCCCGGGCTCGACGCCGAGTGCGCGGGCGAGGGGCGCCAAGCTGCGGGCGTAGGCGGCGAGCTCGTCCGCGTCGGCGCTGTCCGGCGACGGCACGAACAGGTTGACCCCGATCGGCGCCGACGTGAGTTCGCGCGTGCGGGCGAGGGCGTGCGAGAGCGCGTCCGGGGACAGGTACCCGGCCGCGACGTAGCCGAAGCCACCGGCGACGCTGACCGCGGCGGCAAGTTCGGGCGTGGACGGCCCGCCCGCCATCGGCGCCTGGACGATCGGGAGGTCACTGGGGAGTGGCACCTGCCCATCATCGGCGAGATCTCTCATGCAAGGGTGCTGTGTGGCCGCGAGATCGCAGGACGGGCGCGAGGAGCCGGACCTCGCCCGGCGGATCCTGGCCTGCGTCGAGTCGATCCCGGCCGGCCGGGTGATGACCTACGGAGACGTCGCGGACTACGTCGGGGTTCGCTCGGCCCGCATCGTCGGCCGCGTGCTGGCTCTCGACGACGGCTCGGTGCCGTGGCACCGGGTGATGCGCGCGGACGGCACGCTGGCCGAGCATCTCTACACCGAGCAAC
>DATAQD010000003.1:0-6524 GCA_036264855.1 Jatrophihabitans sp.
GGCCTGATCCTGCGTCTCGATCCCCTCGGCCACCGTGATCAGTCCGGCCGACTTCGCGAAGCCGACGGCGCCGACGATGATGGCGCGCGAGGTGATGTCGTGAGCCATGTCGCGCACGAACTCCCGATCGATCTTGATCTCGTCGAACTGGAAGCGGCGAAGATAGCCGATCTGGCTGAAGCCGGTTCCGAAGTCGTCCAACGAGATGCGCACTCCGACATCGCGGATCTGCGACAACGTCTCCCATCCCTTCGCGCTGGACGTCAGCAGGACTCCCTCGGTGACCTCCATCGTGACCGTCTCAGGCGGCAGCGCGAAGCTGTTGATCAGAGCGGCGATCAATGCGGGCAGGTTCTCGTCGGAGAGCTGCCGGACGCTCAGGTTGACCGACATCCCGATGTCGCGTCCGGATGCCCGCTGTCGGTTGAGCTCGGCGAGGGCCCGTTCGAGGGCGTAGCGGCCGAGGTCGCCGACGAGGCCGGTCTGCTCCGCGACCGGCACGAACGAATCGGGCGGCACGACGCCCCGCGGCGTCGTCCACCGCAACAGCGCCTCGTAGTGGTCGATGCGATGGTCGGCCAGGGCGACGACCGGCTGGTAGGCGAGGGCCAGTTCCTCGGCGTCCATGCCGCGGCGCAGCGCCGGAGCGATCAGATAGGCATCAGCGCCCGGATCGGTACTGCGGTCGTACACGCCGATCGGCTCGTTGTTCGCGACGGCGCGTTCCAGGGCGACGGCGGCGGCCCGCAGCGGCTCGTCCGCGGGCCGATGATTGTCCAGTACCTCGCCTCCGTAGATCGCAAGTCCGAGGGTCACCTCGATCCCAAGCGTCATGCCCTCGACGTCGAGCGGCACGGTTAGCGCCGAACGCACCTGTTCGGCGAGTTCGTGCGCCTGGTGATCGCCCTCGAGGCTGCCGACGAGGATGGCGAAGTCACATCCCCACAGGTGCGCGGCGAGGCCGCGCCCGGTGACGATGTCGGTGAGCCGCGCGGCGACGGTGCGAAGTACCTCGTCACCGACCGTGGGCCCGAGCGACTCGTTGATCGGAGCCATCCGATCGACGGCCACCTGGATGACCGCGAAGCGGGCACCGGTCTCGGCGGCGGTTGCCTCGACGGCGCGCAACTCCTCGTTGAGTACGACTCGGTTGGGCAGGCCGGTGAGTGGATGGGTGCGACTGCTGGTGTGCAGCAGACGCCGGGCCTCGTCCTGCTGCACCGCGACCGCGCTGAGGTACCCCGCGTCCTGCAGCAGATCGAGCTCGGACTGCTCGGGGTATCGCGGCCCGGCGAAGTAGACGACGAAGGTGCCCAGCACTCGATTGCGCAGACCGAAAAACGGAGTCGACCAGCAGGCGGCCACCCCGGCAGCCTTGGCGAACGCGCGCCACCCGTCCCACGTGGGGTCCTCGGCGACGTTCGGCGAGATCACGACCTTCTTCTCGTACGCCGCGGTCCCGGCGGTACCGCCGCTCGGGCCGATCGCGACCCCGTCGACGAGGACGTTGTTGCTGGCCGGCAACGATGAGGACGCCACCCGAAGCCGCAGGTCCGCCTCGTTGAGCAGCAGGATGGAGGCGCGAGAACCGGGGAGCTCGTGCTCGACCATCGCGCTGATGACCTGCAGGATGATCGGCAGCGAGGCGTGCTGGACGATCAGGTCCAAGACGTGGTTGTGGGTGCTGAGTTGCTCGTCGGATTCCGACTCGATCCCGTGACCCGGCAGTGGACCGTCGCGGACGCCGTTGTCCGCGCCCGACTCCGCTGCGGTGCTCCACGTACCGTGCATTGGATCTCCGGTGGAATTGGGGTTGCCGTCGATCCGGGCTCGCCGCGTTCTTGCGTGGGACGCTACGCGCCCGCGGGCGTCGGAGCCATCCGGTGTCGCCTCGGGATGCGACTATCGGAGTATGCCGCTGTACCGGGACGAAGCCGTCGTCCTCCGCGTGCACAAGCTCGGGGAAGCGGATCGCATCGTCACCATGCTGACCAGGCGGCATGGCCGGGTGCGGGCGGTCGGCAAGGGCGTGCGGCGAACATCGTCGCGGTTCGGTGCTCGGCTCGAGCCGGGCAGCCACATCGACGTCCAGCTCTACACCCGGTTACCCGAGGGGCAGGCGGCTCCGGGCGGGCAGCGCGGGCTCGACGTCGTCCAGCAGATCGAGTCCCTGGGCGCGTTCGGCGCGCAGCTGGCCACCGACTATCCGCGCTGGACCACGGCGTCGGTCATCTGCGAGACGGCCGAGCGGCTGACCGAAGAGGGCGAGCCCGCGTTGCGCCTGTACCTGCTCGTCGTCGGCGCGCTGCGCGCGCTGACCGGACGCGAGCACGACCCTGGGCTGATCCTCGACGCGTTCCTCATCCGGGCGATGGCCAATGCCGGGTGGGAGCCCGCGCTGCGCGAGTGCGCGAAGTGCTCGGCGGGCGGACCGCACGCGGCGTTCAACGTGGCCGCCGGTGGCGCGGTCTGCGACGACTGCCGTCCAGCGGGCTCGGCGCGTCCCCAGCCGGCCACGATCGGGTTGATGGTCGCGCTGCTTGCGGGGGACTGGGCGGTGGCCGACGCGAGCGAGTCGGCGGCGCGTCGTGAGGCGAACGGCCTGGTTGCCGCCCACCTGCAGTGGCATCTCGAGCGTGGCCTGCGCTCGCTGCCGCTGGTCGACCGCAGCTGAGTTCGGGCCGGTCGTCGCTATTTGGGTGGCAGTGATCGGGCATAGGTGACGCCGTGCCGGACCCATTCCCGCAGCTGTTCCTCGGTCTCGACGAGCTCGGTGTCCACCCGGAGCCAGCCATCCATCTGCCGGCCACGCATCTCGAATCGTCCGGCGTGCGGCTCCTGGACCAGGTCCGCGGTGCGTGCCGGGTCGACCCGCAGCAGGAGGCCGCCCTGACCGCTGGCGCTGACCGCCATGCGGCCGTTGATCAGGAAGGCGAGACCACCGAACATCGCCTTCTCGGTCAGGCCGGTTTCGCTTTGGAGCAGCTCGCGAATGCGATCGGCGAGTTCATGATCGTAAGCCATGCCTGGAGTATCGCGCGTGCGTACGACAGCGCGAGCACGTCATGGGCAACCAGTGGTTGCGTTAGCGGGACGACCCCGGGCTAGCGTGACGGAGTACGCAAGCATCAACCGCGAGTACCCCTCGGGTGCCACCGGCGAGCTCGTCTTCGGTGACCGCGCCGCCGGACAGGCCCAGGTCGTCGTCGGGCCCAGGTACCGTGCTCCGGCTCACCGAGACCGGATTGTCGGCTGGGACACCCACCTGGCTCGGTCGGGTTGGTCCACGTGCCCCGGCCGGACGAGAGATGCGCTACCGGGTGGACGATGCGCTGATCGCTGATCCGGGCAGTTCGTGACGTACAGCTTGCCCGCGGAGAACACGCCGGCCGTCTTGATCCGCACGACGCCCTCGCAAATAGCCGTGAGTTCCAAGATGCTCGAGCGCGGTTGCGGGCGTCGGCCTCGTCGTGACCGAGTAGTTGCGTCACCAAATCACATCAGCCACACCAGTCACATGGCTGGGAAATTGGTCAGCTAGGCTGCGCGCGCCGGGTCCCGTAGGAGTTCGAGCAGGGTTGCTTCGACCCGCGAGGCGCAGCGGACCCGACGCCCGGGTGGATCCGGCGGTCGGCTGCGGTATCGGTGTCGGGTGGGGGTGATGATCTCGACCTCGGCGGCGCCGGCTGGCCCGACGACCAGCCGGGTTCGCCAGCCGGGGGCTTGTTTGGCGTAGTTGCACGCCTCGCAGTAGCCCTGCCCGTTAGCGACGCTCGTCGGTCCGCTGTGTTCGGCCGGCACAACGTGGTCGGCGTGGCGAATCGGCGCCTCGCACCACGAGGTGCGGCAGTACTGGTCGCGCAGGCGAAGGAACCGCCGCTGGTTGGCGGTGAAGCTGCGTCGATGGCTGTCCATCGCGGCGAGCTCGCCGGTCGTGGGCTCGGTGTAGAGACGGCGCAGCCATCTCGGCGCCCGATCGCTGACGTCGAGGGCGAGCCCACGCGCGACGTGGGCCGGGATGGTCCCAGCATCGACGAGGTGGGCCGGCTCGTCTCCGTCGGCGGTGCCGGGCGCGAACAGGGTGGCATCGGTCATGATCAGGTTGATCTCCACCGGCACCTCGCTGGCCTGAGCCTGCCCGGTGATCCGCTCGACCATCGTGTCGGCCATGATCTGGCCCCGGCCGCGCGGATCGCCCTGGCTGATCAGGGTGTCGGCCTCGCGCCGCAGCGCGGCGTAGGCGGCGACGCCCTGGGCGACCGGCAGGAAACCGGTGAGCCGGGCCATGGTGTCCGGCGCCGGTCGTAATCCGACGTGCCGATCGCTCTCGGCACCGCGGATCCGGCCGAGATAGCCCTGCGGGTCGAGCCGGTAGGCGAGCTTCTTCGCCTCGGCCTCCACGCGCCGATCGCCGAGCGTCTCGAGCTGATCGGCCAGCTGCGCATCGACCGTGACGCGATCGGCACGCGACAGCCAGGCCGTCTCCCGGGCCACGATCATCGCTCGCCATTCACTGACCCGACCACCCTGCAGGGCCGCAAAGGTGTTCGGCAGTTCGCTGGTCAGGATGTTCGCCCAGCCTAGGTAGCGGCGGGCCTGGAACGGCGAGATCCGCCGGGCCAGGCCGACCTGGGCGGCCACGCCGCGCCCGATCCGGTCGACGGGAACACCGAGGGCCCCTTGCTCGGCGCGTTGCGAGGCGGCGAATGCTGCCACCTCCTTCGCCTGCGCGGCAGCAGCGGCCGACTTGAGAACCTCCAGCAGCCGGATCCGATCGACGCGTACTGAGTCATGGACGTCCTGATCCAGATCGGCGAGCGTGGCGACCAGCCCCGCCAGCGCGGTATCGCCGCGTCGATCTGGACCAACCTCGAACATAAGTGCTATTATACGGTATTTGGACCCGTCGTCAAGCGGGTTGACCCATCGAATACCCCGCCCACCCGAAGTCGACGACTGGGACATCGCGCCGCATGGTCGGTCACTGGCGTTACGACACCGCCGGCGAGTTCGAGCCGCTCGACCAGATCTGGTCGAGCGGTCGGTGTTGATCAACCTGTTCACGCGCAACCCGAGCCCCGCCCCCGGGCCGGACGAGTCGCGATCGAAAATCCAGTCGGTACCGTGTCCGGATGACCGTGCCCCGCACCGACGACCGACGGTGGCCCGATCCGCCGCCGCACCCGTCCGGGGCCCGTCCGCCGGTCATCCCGGCTCGGCTCGTCCCACGCCACGTCGCGATCGTCATGGACGGCAACGGCCGGTGGGCGCAGGCCCAGGGCCTGCCCCGGATCGAGGGGCACCGGGCCGGCGAGGCCAGTCTGATGGACGTCCTGCACGGCGCGATCGAACTGGGCGTCGGCACTATCTCGGCCTTCGCGTTCTCGACGGAGAACTGGCGTCGCTCGCCGGAAGAAGTCCGCTTCCTGATGGGCTTCAACAAGGACGTCATCCGCCGCCGCCGTGACGAGCTCGCCGCGCTCGGGGTCCGTATTCGGTGGGCCGGGCGTCGCCCCCGCCTGTGGCGCAGCGTCATCAGCCAGCTCGAGGACGCCGAGCAATTCACTCGCGACAACTCCCGGCTCACCCTGCAGTTCTGCGTCAACTACGGGGGCCGCGCCGAGATCGTGGACGCGATCCGGGCCATCAGCCGGGACGTGCAGGCCGGTCGGATCAATCCGGCCAAGATCGACGAGCGGACGGTCGACGCCTACCTGGATGAGCCGGGGCTGCCCGACGTCGACCTGCTCATCCGAACCTCGGGGGAGCAGCGGACGTCGAACTTCCTGCTGTGGCAGTCGGCGTACGCCGAGCTGGCCTTCGTCCCGACACCGTGGCCGGACTTCGACCGGCGGAACTTGTGGCAGGCCTGCCTCGAGTACGCCCAGCGCGACCGGCGTTTCGGCGGAGCCGGACCGGTGGACGCCCCCACATGATTGCGGTGACCCACTTCCACGACGAGGCCGACGACTTCGCCGAGCGGGCCCGGACGGCGCTCGCGGCGCTCGCGGCCCGGCCGGGCTACCTGCGCGGCACCCTCGGCCGCTCGACCGATGATCCGGCCGCGTGGTTGCTGCTCACCGAGTGGGAGAACGTCGGCTCGTACCGCCGCGCGCTCGGCGGGTTCGACGTCAAGCTGCATGCGACGCCGCTGCTGGCTTGCGCGCTCGACGTCCCGGGCGGCTTCGAGGAGCTGGTGAACATCGCCCCCGGCGGCGAGACGGTCACGCGCGACAGCGATCGTGAGCCCGAGCCGTGACCGCCCAGGATGCCGAGGCCGAAACGCCCCCGGCCGAGCCGTCCACCCCGGCCCAGCCGTCCACCCCGGCGCAGCCGGCGACCGCGCCGGCGGGTTCCCGACGCCGCCGTCGGCTGCCCCGGGCCTGGCGCGAGCGCACCGACTGGGTGCCGGTCGACACCACGGTCGGGCAGGTGCTGCGCGGGCTGCGTTGGGCGGCACTGGCGATCTACGCGTTCTTCCTGATGAACAACTGGCTCCACGACGGCATCCCGTTCGACCGGGA
>DATAQD010000033.1:0-2465 GCA_036264855.1 Jatrophihabitans sp.
GCGCGAGGTCGACCTGACCAAGCTCTGCACCCGCCGCAAGTAGTCGACCGAAGCTGCAACGAGCAGGGCAAGGGCAACCGAGAGCGCGATGAGCGCTCGCGCGAAGAGCCGCCGCGGCGCGAGCGCAGCGAGCTTGCGGGAACGCCGAAGGCGCGGCTCGGGATGAGAGACCGGCCCGAGCGCAGCGAGCGGCCAAGAGCGAAGCCCGATCCCGGCGGATGAAGGACAGCCCGATGCCGGCGCAATCAGGACGGCTCGAGCCGGCGGCGGGCGGCGCGGTCGGCCGCCTGACCGAATGCCCCGACCAGCCCTTGCAGGGCCAGCGGCCGCATCCGGTGCAGGATCTCCACGACTTGGTCGGACGAGATCTCGCCGCGCTGGTAGGGGCCCCAGATGCCCCGGGCGAACACCTCGGTCAGTCCGTCGGCCACCGCAGCCGCGTGCTCCTGGATGATCGCCGCCGACTCGTCGAGGACGCCCTGGGGCACGGGCAGGTGCAGCAGTTCGACGGCGTGACCCAGCAGCGACGGCGCGGCCCGGAACCGCCCGTCCCCCAGCCGCTCCAGTGCGCCGACCGCGGCCAGGTAGTCGATCTGCTCGTCCTCGATCCGCCGCCCGATCCGCCGCTCCAGCGCGGCCCGGTCCAGCTCTTCGGTCTGCCCGGGCAGCCAGGGCGCCAGCACCGCGCTCTGCACGCCGTATTCGGCCGGCGTCGCGTCGTGCGGGATGCGGGCGAGGACGCGCTCGATGGCGGCCAGGGTGTAGCCGTGCTCCTGCAAGGTGCGGATGAGGTCAAGCCGCATCCGGTGCCGGTCGTCGTAGTAGGCGATACGACCGCGGCGCCGCGGGGGCGGCAGCAAGCCCTCGCTTGCGTAGAACCGGACCGTGCGTACGGTCATCCCCGTACGGGCGGCCAGCTCGTCGACGGTGAGTTCACCATCGGCTACCGCGGTATCGGCTCCGGTCATGGCGCGAGCGTAGACGGCGGCCACGTGTAGGGCGACACATTCACTGGCACTTGACAACTGTGACAGTAAGACTGAGACCCGCACACCGCTGGCCTGGTGCGAACCCGCTGTCAGCCAACCAGTATGGACAGGACGGTACGAGCATGACCGAAGCTTTCGTCTACGACGCAGTACGCACTCCCCGCGGCCGGGGCAAGGACACCGGTTCGCTGCACGGCACCAAGCCGGTGTCTCTGGTCGTGGGTCTGCTCGACGAGGTGCGCAAGCGCAACCCCAGCCTCGACCCGGCGAACGTCGAGGACGTCATCCTCGGCTGCGTATCACCGGTCGGCGAGCAGGGTGCCGACATCGCCCGCACCGCGGCTCTGGCCGCCGGCTACGAAACGTCCGGCCCGGGCTTCCAGCTCAACCGCTTCTGCGCATCCGGTCTCGAGGCCGTGAACATCGCCGCGCAGAAGGTGCGGTCGGGCTGGGAGGACCTGATCTTCGCCGGCGGGGTCGAGTCGATGTCGCGGGTGCCGATGGGTTCCGACGGCGGCGCCTGGGCTCAGGACCCGGAGACCGCGTACGCCACCGGCTTCGTGCCCCAGGGCGTGGGCGCGGACCTCATCGCGACGATCGAGGGTTTCGGCCGTGAGGACGTCGACACGTTCGCGGCCGAGTCACAGCTGCGCGCGGCCAAGGCGATCGCGAACGGCGCGTTCTCGCACTCGGTCATCCCCGTTGTCGACATCAACGGCCAGGTCGTCCTCGACCACGACGAGTTCCCCCGCGCGGGCACCACGGTCGAGACCCTCGCCGGTCTCAAGCCCTCCTTCGCCGCAGTGGCCGAGATGGGCGGGTTCGGCGCCGTGGCCCTGCAGAAGTACCACTGGGTCGAGAAGATCAACCACGTCCACACGCCCGGCAACTCGTCGGGCATCGTCGACGGCGCCTCGCTCATGGTCATCGGCAGCGAGAAGGCCGGCACCGACAACGGCCTGACCCCCCGGGCCCGCATCGTCTCGGTGGGCGTCGTCGGGTCCGAGCCCACGATCATGCTCACCGGACCGGCACCGTCGGCGCAGAAGGCGCTGGCCAAGGCCGGGCTGACCGTCGACGACATCGACCTGTTCGAGGTCAACGAGGCCTTCGCGGCCGTAGTCATGAAGTTCATGAAGGACCTCAACGTCTCGCACGAGAAGGTCAACGTGAACGGCGGGGCGATCGCCCTGGGCCACCCGCTGGGCGCCACGGGCGCGATGATCCTCGGTTCGCTGGTCGACGAGTTGGAGCGGCGCGACCAGCGCTACGGCCTGGCCACCCTGTGCGTCGGCGGCGGCATGGGCGTCGCCACCATCGTCGAGCGAATCTGATGAGCGCTCCCGTGAAGAACCAGCTAGCACAGTCCGCGACCAAGGAGCGGGTCCAGCCGCGGACGGGCCTGAGCGCGGCAAGCGGTCCGGAGGCGGATCGATGAGCGCATCCACGACAAACGAGGGAATCGCACATGTCTGA
>DATAQD010000168.1:0-11134 GCA_036264855.1 Jatrophihabitans sp.
TCGCGAGCGGCGGCCCGCGCCGTGTCGGCCAGCGCGAGCGGTCGGTGCACAACGCCGACCAGCGCGTCGCGGACCAGGTCGAACGAGTTCGGCTCCGGCCCCGGCATCCAGATGGCCTCGACTGTGCGCCTGGGCTCCGGAGCAGCGTCCAGGATCACCTGGGCGAGGTCGATTCCGTCGCGTTCGTCGATCATCGCCTGATGGGTCTTGGTCACGATCGCGACCCGTGCGTCGGACAAGCCCTCGACGAGGTACATCTCCCACAGGGGCCGCGACCGATCGATGCGCCGCGACTGGATCCGCGCGCAGAACTCCAACAGCTGCTCGTCGGTTCCCGGCCGCGGCAGGGCTGATCGCCGCACGTGGTAGGTGATGTCGAAGCTCGGATCGTCGAGCCAGAGCGGGTTCGCCAGATGCCCGGGCACCATCCGCACCCGCTGGCGGTATCGCGGTGCCAGCGAGATCCGCTCCTCCAACAGCCGGACCAGGCGGTCGTAGTCGAAACCGGACCGCGGCGCGGTGAAGACCGCCAGACCGCCGAGGTGCTGCGGAGCCGTGCGAGTCTCACGATGGAGGAACGCGACGTCCGCGGACGACATGCGTTCGGTCATCGAGTGCCCCCCTCCGGATTCACGTCGCGCTAGCTGGCCATTCTCACAGACAAGTTCGGCGCTCACCCGGCGCAGGGCCGCGTCGGGCTTCAGCGCCAGCGTCGGGCTTCAGCACCAGGGTCGGGCTCAGCACCGGGTCGGACAGCGTCAGCGCCGGCGTCGACGACGCGGTGCCGGCACCGGCACCCCGGCCAGCGCGGCGGCGAGCTCGACGATCGACCGACGCAGCGGGCTCGCCGGGTGCGACTCCCCCAGCAACCGCCCCGTCGCCAGCGCGGCATCCATCGATCGCGGGTCGGCCGGCAGCAGTGCCGCGGGGGTGCGGCCGGCGAACCGCTCGAGCGCCGCCGTCAGCTCGGCGGCCGCGTCCCCGGGCACCGCTCCTGACCGGACCCGGTTGAGCACCACCCAGACCGGCGCCGCCACCTCGGCGTCGCGCAGTTCGGCCAGGCCGCGAACCAGTCGCTGCATACCGATGGGATCGGCCCCGCCGACGACCAGCACAAGGTCGGCGTCGTCGAGCACCGCCAGCGTCGCCCCGTTGCGCCGAGGGGCGAGCGTGTCGAAGGAGAGCTCCTCGTCGGTCTCCAGGCAGAAGCCGCAGTCGATCACGGTGAAGTCGGCGAGGGCGCGAGCGGCGGCCAGCACGGTCCCCAGCGCCGACGGCCGCAGCTCGGGCCAGCGAGACGCCAGCGGGATTCCGGTGAGCACCCGGAACTGGGGCCCGAGCTGCCAACACAAGGCCGCGAGCGCGACCGCGTCCAACCGCTGTCCGCCGGCCTGCCGGCAGGCCGCCGCGACGCCCGGCGACTCGTCCAGCAGCCCCAGCACCGCCGCAACCGTGCCGCCGTACACGTCCGCATCCACGAGCAGGCTCGCCGCGCCCAACCGGGCCAGCTCGTCGGCCAGCGTCACCGCAACGGTGGTCCGACCGGGCGCGCCCGTCGGCCCCCACACCGCGACGATTGAGCCGCGGCGGGCCGGTTCGCGGGCGGGCACCGGGTCCCCCGCGCCCGGCGGGATCGCCATGGACGTCGACGGGTCCGCGAAGGCTCGCTGCGAGCGGCGGGCGGACGGCGCCGACCCGCCCCCTTCGTCGACGGAGGACCGGACCGCCTCCGTCAACACCGAGGCGACGACGGCGGCTTCGGCATCGTCGGGCAGCACGTGGGCGATGCCTACCGCGCGCAGTCGCTCCTCGGCGTCGACGTCGCCGCGCGGGGCGACGCCCACCGGCACGACGGCGGCTGCGGCCAGGCGGTCGACGACGTCGGAATCCAGCCGCCGCAGCGAGGACGCCACCAGCACCGCCCGGCCCTGTCCGGCGCCGGCAACCGCGAGCAGGTCGACCACGTCCACGCATCTGCGCACGATCTCGACCGGGTGCGGGCCGCGGCCGAAGGCCGTGACCAGCCGCTCCTCCCAGGCGGCGCCGTCCGCGACGCTGAGCACGGCGAGCTTCATCGCGTCGGCGACTCGCTCGTACAGGAGGACAGGTCGGGCAGCTGCGCCGAGTCCGGCGCGGCCCGGCTCGGGGTCGGCGTCGCACCCACCAACACGCCCGCTCGCAGCTGCCGGTCCTCGAGCGCGAGCGCAGCAACAACCCGGTCGGCGACGGCGGGCCGGACGCTGATAACGACGTCCAGGCCGCCGGTGCCCGACGTGAACGAGCCACCGGCGTCGGCGTGCACGCCCTGCACGGTGACGTCCGGCAGCAGAACCACGGACGAACACGTCGCGGTCGAGACCCAGACCTCAATGCGCTGCCCGGCGCGCAGATCGGGCGCGGCGCCGGCGGCAAGGGGCACCGTGAGCGTCGTCCTCGGCGCGGTCGGCGCGACCGCGTTGGCGGGCACCAGTTCGCCGGCCGACACGGGGCGATCGAGCTGCTTGCCCACTGCGTCGTTCAGCGTCGACAGGTAGACACCCTTGCCGTGGCCGGGTAGCTGGACCTGCGCGAGCGTCACATCGTCCGCGGTGAGGATCTTGCCGGCCGCGAGGTCTCTGGTCACGGCGACGGCCGGGTAGGTCCTGCTTGCGCCGGAGACGACCTTCGCGCCGATCAGCACGGACCCGAGCACCAGCACGACGCCGAGGAGGAGCCGGACGTCGAGCCAGCTCGGCATGGCGATCCGCCGCGGCTGCGGCGAGGGTGCGGGCGACGACGGTGGAACTCCCACGTCGGCCATCGTGCCCTAGATGCACATCCGGCGTAATCACCGCGAGTCGACTTGTGGACGGTTGCCGTTCCCGCTCGTCCCACCTGTCACACTCGACGCCGACGACACCGCCCACCGGAAGGACGCAGTCCCTGAGATGGCTGCCGAACCACGCTTCCTGACGCTCACCGACGTCGCCGAGGTACTCAACATCTCGACCTCGCAGGTGTACGCGCTCGTGCGCAACAAGGAGCTGGACGCCATCAAGATCGGCGGACGCGGCCAGTGGCGGGTCGAGCGGGACCGGCTCGAGGACTACATCGCCCGGATGTACGACCAGACTCGCGACTTCATCGACAAGCACCCCTTCGTCGAGAGCGAGCGGCTCGGGGGCGGCCCGGACGCGGCGTCAGACTGAGCGCCGCACGGCGGCGACCGCCCCCAACGGTACGAGTTCGACCTCCCGGACCTCTTGCCGGCGCCGCGGCTCGCCGGGCGGGTGCGCTGCGACCTCGATGAAATCCGCCCCGACGCGGTCGACGGTTCCGTCGAGCGTCGAGCCGTCGACGAGGTGGACGCGGACGGCTGAGCGGTCCCGAGCGATCCCGCGCAACGCGTGGCGCAGCCCCAGGCGCGACTCCACGACCCCCACGGAATCAGGCGCCGCGGCATAGCGCCCGAGGCCGCGGACGACGAGCACGGCAGCCGACGCCACGACGACCTCGTGGCCGCCCCCTTCGTCCAGTAGCACCCAATCCGGCCCGACCCTGGCCAGGTTTCCGGACGCGGCCAGGCCGCCGGCCAACCGCAGCCGGACTGAGCTGTCGACGGCGCAGCGCGCGCGATCGCGCCAGCGCAGGCTGCCGATCTCTCCCCGCGTGCGTTCGTCGATCTCGCCGGCGCGCTCGGCCCGCTCCAGGAACTCGGCCTGCGCCTCCAGATCAGCGAACAGGGCTTCCCATCGCATGCGCGCGCCTCTTTCCGGAGTCTCCCCGGCCATCGAAGCAGACGCGGCATCCACAGTCCGGACATGACCCTTGACCGCACTCTATCGTAGGCATATATACGTAAACGAAAGCAAATGGAGGAATGCGCATGGGTCGACCACACGTCTGCGCCGGGCTCCTCCTGGCCGGTGCCGATGGGGCCGCGATCGGGGCCCTGCGTCGCGCGCCCGGCCGTCTCGCGTCTGGACTCGCGTCGCCGCATCACTGGCTGGCCGACGTGGGTGCGGACGCGGCCCTGGCCACCCTCGCGGCCACCGGGCTGTGCTGCGCCGCGATCTGGCTGGCCGCGGGTCTTCTCGCGGCGGCCGTGGCCGCATTGCCGGGCTCCACCGGGCGGATCGCGGCTCGTCTGGCGCGCACCCTCCTGCCCCGCGTGCTGTACCGGCTCGTGGCCGGAACAGCCGGCCTCGGCGTGGCCCTTGCTCCTGTCAGCGCCCTGGCCCAGCCGACGCCAGGCGGCCCGACACCGGCCAGGGGCGGCCTGTCCCGTCCCGTGCCCGCGCCTACCTGGCCCGTCGACGGTGGCCCGATCGGGCGAGAGGACACCGCGGGGTCGGCGGTGCCGACGCCGCGGTGGCCGACTGAGCCCGGGTCGACCGAGCCCGTCCGCTCGCCGCGGGCGGCTGTGCCGGAACCGTCCCGGCCGTCCCGGCCCGCGGATGACCGCGCCGTCACGGTTCGCGCGGGGGACTCGCTGTGGTTGATCGCCGGGCGACGCCTCGGCGCCGGGGTGACCCCAGCCGAGATCGCCGCCGCCTGGCCGCGGTGGTACGCGGCCAACCGAGCCGTCATCGGCGACGACCCGGCACTGATCGTTGCGGGGCAGGTGCTGCACGCGCCGACCCACCATTCGAAGGAGGCTCCGGCATGACCGCAGCGCTGATCGACTCGCCGGCCGCCCAGCCCCTCAGCCGGGTCATCCTGCGTGCGGCGCCACGGCGCGAGCCGCCGTTCGACGACGAGCTGCCGCAGCCGTTGCCGCCCTATGGCCCGCACGACCGCGCGCTGCCCTTCGAACGGACCCCGCCCCGGACCGCCGCATGGCGAGCGCGTCCCGCTCGCCCGAGCGGTCTGCCCGACCCGACGCCGTGGGGGCGCCGACTGCTCGTCGGGATGATCGAGACGGCCGCCGGACGGCGTCCACTCCACCAACTCAGCGGACTGCTGAGCCCGTCCGTGTGCCGCGGGATCGGCGCCGACTTCGAACGCGCCGCCCAGATCGGCAAGCCGCATTGGCTGCACCGGGCGAGCATCCGATCGGTACGCGCGACCCAGCCCGCCGACGGTGTGGCCGAACTCTGCGCCACGCTCGAGGTGGGGCGCCGCGTCCGCGCCCTGGCGATGCGCCTGGAGGAACATCGCGGCCGCTGGCGCTGCACCCGCCTCCAACTCGGCTAACGGTGGCCGGCGATCTCGATGGGCTCAGCGAGCTCCCGTACGCGATTGGGCCACCAGTCATGGTGACAACGAACGCGATGAGCGCTCGCCTGAAGAGCCCGCCGCCGCGCGAGCGCAGCGAGCTGGCGGGAGCGGCCCCGGCGCGGCTCGGGATGAGAGATCGGCCCGAGCGAAGTGAGTGGTCGAGATCGAAGCCCGATCCCGGCGGATGAAGCGTCAGCGCTTGCGCTTGCTCTTCGCGCCGCCCTTGTTGCCCCGGCTTCCGCGGTTCGGGTTGCTGCGGGCCTGCTGGCGCCGAGCCGTCGCCGAGCTTGCGCCGCTGGGCTTGTCGTCGTCGGTCGTGGTGTTCACCGACGGGCCGTCCGAACCGAGTTCCGGCGCGCTGTAGGTCAGTGGGCGCTCCCGGCCGGCGCCGCGGTCGAGGCCCTTGGCCCGGATGTGCGGCGTGCCGCCGTTGGCTCCGGCCTCGTGCTCGTCCTGCGCCGCCTTGAGCAGCGACACGTCCAACTTCGGACCGCCCGTCTCGGGCTCGGCGTCGCCGCCCGCCTCGTCGGCCGGCGCATCGACCGCCGGCGCCGGAGCGGACGTCACGATCGTCGCGGCGCTGCCCGCCTCGCCGTCCTCGGACACCTCTACATCGAGGTTGAACAGGAAGCCGACCGACTCCTCCTTCACCGCATCCATCATCGCGGCGAACATGTCGAAGCCTTCGCGCTGGTACTCGACGAGCGGGTCGCGCTGCGCCATGGCCCGCAGCCCGATGCCCTCTTGCAGGTAGTCCATCTCGTAGAGGTGCTCGCGCCACTTGCGGTCGAGCACCGAGAGCAGCACCCGGCGCTCGAGCTCGCGCAGCACCTCGGCGCCGAGATCCTCTTCGCGGGCGTCGTACGCCGCTTGGGCGTCGGCCACGATCTCCTCGACGAGGAACTCGCGGGTCAGGTCCGAGCGCTCGCCACCGGCCTGCTCGACCGCGTCGTCGATGGTGAGGGAGATCGGGTACAGCGTCTTCAGCGCCGTCCACAGCTGATCGAGCTCCCATTCTTCGGGGTAGCCCGACGCGGTGGCGCCCTCGACGTAGCTCGTCACGACATCGGTGATCATCGGCCTGATCTGGTCGCTGAGATCCTCACCGTGCAGCACCTGACGCCGCTCGCCGTAGACGACCGAGCGCTGCTTGTTCATCACCTCGTCGTACTTGAGCACGTTCTTGCGGATCTCGAAGTTCTGCTGCTCGACCTGCGTCTGGGCCGACCGGATCGCCTTCGAGACCATCTTCGCTTCGATGGGGACGTCCTCGGGCAGGCGCAACATGTTCATCATCGCTGCGACCCGTTCGCCGTTGAAGCGCACCATCAGGTCGTCGCCGAGGGACAGGTAGAACCGCGACAGCCCCGGGTCGCCCTGCCGGCCGGCGCGACCGCGCAGCTGGTTGTCGATGCGACGCGACTCGTGGCGCTCGGTGCCGAGTACGTAGAGCCCGCCGAGCTCGACGACCTCGTCGTGCTCCTTCGCGGTTTCGGACTTCGCCGTCTCGAGCGCATCCGGCCATGCGGCTTCGTATTCCTCGGGCGTCTCGTCCGGGGTCAGCCCGCGCTCGCGCAGATCCGCATCGGCCATGAACTCCGGGTTGCCGCCGAGCATGATGTCCGTGCCGCGGCCAGCCATGTTGGTGGCGATCGTGACGGCGGCCTTGCGCCCGGCCGCGGCGATGATCGCGGCTTCCCGCGCGTGCTGCTTGGCGTTGAGGACCTCGTGCGGGATGCCCTTGCGCAGCAGCAACGATGAAAGCCGCTCGGACTTGGCGACGCTGGCGGTACCGACGAGCACCGGCTGGCCCGCTTCGTGCCGCTCGGCGATGTCATCGATGACGGCCGCGAACTTGGCGTCCTCGCTCTTGTAGATCAGGTCGGTCTCGTCGTCGCGGATCATCGGCATGTTCGTCGGGATCGGGACCACGCCGAGCTTGTAGATCTGGTTCAGTTCGGCGGCCTCGGTCTGCGCCGTACCGGTCATGCCGGCGAGCTTGTCGTACAGGCGGAAGTAGTTCTGCAGCGTGATCGTCGCCAGCGTCTGGTTCTCCTGCTGGATCTGCACGCCTTCCTTCGCCTCGATGGCCTGGTGCATGCCTTCGTTGTACCGGCGGCCCTGCAGCACGCGGCCGGTGAACTCGTCAACGATCATCACGTTGCCGTCGTTGACGATGTAGTCGCGGTCGCGCTTGAACAGCTCCTTGGCCTTCAGGGAGTTGTTCAGGTAGCCCACCAACGGCGTGTTCGCGGCCTCGTAGAGGTTGTCGATGCCGAGCTGGTCCTCGACGAAGGCGACGCCCTCTTCAGTGACGGCGACCGTGCGCTTGCCCTCTTCCACCTCGTAGTGAACGTCCTTGTTCATCCGCGGCGCGATGCGCGCGAACTCGAGGTACCAGCGCTGATTCTCCTCGGCCGGGCCGCTGATGATCAGCGGCGTCCGCGCCTCGTCGATGAGGATCGAGTCGACCTCGTCGACGACCGCGTAGTGATGGCCGCGCTGGACGAGGTCCTCGAGCGACCACGCCATGTTGTCGCGCAGGTAGTCGAAGCCGAACTCGTTGTTCGTGCCGTAAGTGATGTCGCAGGCATAGGACGCGCGGCGCTTCTCCGGCGGGAGGTCGTTGAGGATCTTGCCGACCGAGAGGCCAAGGAAGCGGTGGACGCGGCCCATCCAGTCGGCGTCGCGGGCGGCCAGGTAATCGTTGGTCGTGACGACGTGCACTCCATCGCCGGCGAGCGCGTTGAGGTAGACCGGCAGCGTCGAGACCAGCGTCTTGCCCTCGCCGGTCTTCATCTCCGCGATGTTGCCGAGGTGCAGCGCGGTACCGCCCATGAGCTGGACCTTGTAGTGGAACTGGCCCAGCGTGCGCCGCGCCGCCTCGCGGACAACCGCGAACGCCTCCGGGAGGAGGTCGTCGAGCGTCTCACCGTCACCGAGGCGTTCCTTGAACGTGTCGGTGAGCGCTCGGAGTTCGGCGTCGGTCAAGTCGACGTAGTCGTCCTCGAGCGTCTCGATGTGACTGGCGATGGCGGAGAGCCGGCGGACCTGTTTCTGTTCCCCGGCGCGCAGAAGCTTGGCAAGAACCACGCAGGCCATGGTACGGGCCGTTGCGGCAGCGCCACCGACAGCTCACGTCGAGGCCGTGTCGCTCTGGCAAGCTGACCATATGGGGCACTTCCGCGGCGTCGAACTCGACGACCTGCGGTTGGCTGGTGATCGACTCCTGCTGCGGCGCTGGTGCCCCGACGACGCCGACCGGGTTCATGACGTGATGCAGGACGCGTCGATGTCACGATTCTTGGCCCTGCCCGACCCGTACACGCGCGCCGCCGCCATCCAGTTCGTCACCGAACTAGGCCACGAGGGGCGCGGGGATGGCACCGGCCTGGGGTCCGCGGTCGTAGAAAAGGGATCGGGTCGAGTCGTCGGATCGGCCTCGCTGCGCCTGGCCGGCGATCCCGAGGTCGGGTACTGGATCGCGCCGGACGCGCGGGGGAAGGGATATGCCACCGAGGCCACCCGGGTCCTCGCCAATTTCGGCTTCGCGGTGGGCCTGCGCCGGGTGCGGGTCTCATGCGACGTGCGCAACCTGGCGTCCGTGCGGGCGGCGCTGGCCGCCGGATTCGGCTTCGAGGGGGTCTCCCGGGACGGGGTCACCGGAGGCGGCGGGATCGTCCCCCCGCGATGCGGCGATCTCGCCCGGTTCGCCCGGCTGCCCGATGACTCCGGGCACCGGGTGCCGCACGCGTTCGCACCGCTGCCGCCGCGGGGCCTGACCGATGGCGTGCTCACCCTGCGGGTCATGGAGCCCGACGACGCGCAGGCCCTGGCCGACACCGACGACGAGGAAACGCTGCGCTGGGGCTTCACCGGCGCGCCGCACACCCCGCAGGAGACTCGGCGGACCGCTTTGTGGGCCGGGCTCGAATGGCTGGTGGGTCGCATCGCGACCTTCTCGATGGTCGACGCGGCCAGCGGCCGGGTTGCCGGCGTGCTCAACCTGCGCCAGGCGGGCCCGCCGCAGATCGGCGGGATCGGGTACGTGGTGCACCCCGAGTTTCGCGGACGCGGCTACACCGCGCGGGCGCTCAGACTGCTCGTGCCCTGGGCGTTCGAATCCGCCGACTTCGCCCGTTTGGAGCTCGGGGCGAAGACGGCGAACGTGCCGTCACAGCGCGCGGCCCTCGCGGCCGGGTTCGTCCCCGACGGGACCCGCCGGTCGCGTCTGCGCAACCCGGACGCGACGTTCAGCGACGAGGCGCGCTTCGCCCTCGTCAACCCCAGGTACGCGTAAACGCGATGAGCGCAGCGGGAGGGAGCTGGCGCAGCGACGCACCCGGCGAGTCAGTTCGCCAGTCTGATGAGGCCGTAGTCATAGGCATGGCGCCGGTAGACGACGCTCGGGTGCCCGGTTTCGGCGTCGCTGAACAGAAAGAAGTCGTGCCCGACGAGTTCCATCTCGAACAGCGCCTGGTCCACTGACATCGGGGTCGCGGCGTGGATCTTCTCGCGGACGACGCGACCGGGCCCCTCGGGTGCGGCGTCGTCGTCCGCCTCGGTGGACGAACTGTCGGCCAGCCCGTTGGACAGTCCAGCGGTGACCTCGGCGACCGATCGCGGAGTGCGCCGGCCGTGGTGGATCCGTCGACGGTCGGCGGCTTGACGCAAGCGCCGTTCGAGGCGGTCGGCGGCGAGATCGAGCGCCTTGTAGAAATCCTCGGCACAGGCCTCGCTGCGTACGACCGGACCGCGGGTACGGCAGGTGATTTCGACGTGCTGGCAGCTGCCGTTCTGTCGCGGGTTCTTTTCGTGTTGGAGTTCGACGTCTGTTCGGATGATCTTGTGGTCGTAACGCTCGAGCTTTCCGAGCTTCTCGGCCACATGGTGCCGATAGTGATCGGGAATGACGACGTTGCGGCCCCGGACGACGATCTCCATGCCCGCGACAGTGTCCATGCGACCTCCACCACGCTTCCCGGCGAGACGGTCACTACACGGGGGGGAGTTCTCGGGGGCCCGTGCCTGGACCGAAATGCGCCTTCTCCGGCTAGGTCATCCCCACGCTAGACCGCTGACGTGCGGACTGCCAATGGGGGCGCCGACCCGCCGATGCTGGCGCGGAGTCGCCGCAACCACCGCCGCACCAACGACCGGCCAGCCGGCCGAGACGAGTGCCCGCCGCGCCTCGCCGAGCGTGGCGCCGGTCGTCACGATGTCGTCGACCAGGACCGCTGCCAAGTCCGGCGGCGGTAGCCGGGCGACCATAGCGCCGCTCAGGTTGGTCCGGCGCTCGGCCGAGCCGAGGCCGGCCGAGTCGCGGACCGCCCGCGCCAGAACCAGGACGTCGGGCGCCGTCCGGAGCCCGGTAGCCCGCGCGACCCGGCGGGCCAGGCGCGCCACGTGATCACCACCGCGGGCCGCGGCGACGGCGCGCGCCGAGGGGACGGGCACGAGCACGGTGCGCCGCGGCGGCGCGCGTTCGGCGTCGGATCCGCCCAGCGTGCCGAGCACCGCGCGGGTGAGTAGAGCGCCCAGGGGCCGGGCGAGATCGCGGCGACCGCGCTCCTTGTACGCGATCAACGCGGCCCGCACCGCGTCGGCGTACGGCGCCGCCGCGACCGTGGGCGGCGCCCCACTCAGCCGAACCAGTTCGCCTGCGGGCATGCACAGCGGGCACAGGGCCGCGATGGGACTCCCGCACCCGACGCACCGGGTAGGAAGCACCAGCTCGAGAAGCGCTGACAGCGGCGGCATACGGCTACCTTGCCGACCGGTGACGACGTATCAGGCGACGGCACGCCGACCTGTGGACAACGGGCGGATCTGGATCCGCCCGGTGGAAAACCGCCGGATCCGCGACCGACGTGCTAGCCGAGGTACACCGGATCGATGCCCGGAGTCTGCCCGCTCGCACCTGGGCTGATCCAGG
>DATAQD010000190.1:0-5003 GCA_036264855.1 Jatrophihabitans sp.
ATGTCTGAGAACACCATCCGCTGGGACCAGGACGCGGACGGGATCGTCACGCTCACCCTCGATGACCCCAGCCAGCGCGCCAACACGATGACCGAGGACTTCCGGTCGTCGCTCACCGCCGCAGTCGACCGCCTCGAGGCCGAGCAGGACTCGATCACCGGCGTCATCATCACCTCGGCCAAGGACACCTTCTTCGCCGGCGGTGACCTCAAGCTGCTGGCCCAGGTCACCGACGAGAACGCGCGCGAATTCGCCGACGGCGTCACCAAGATCAAGGCGGACTTTCGCCGTCTCGAGAAGCTCGGCAAGCCGACCGTCGCCGCCCTCAACGGCGCCGCGCTCGGCGGCGGCCTCGAGATCGCGCTGGCGTGCAACCGCCGCATCGCGCTCGACAACCCGAAGTCGCAGTTCGGTCTGCCCGAGGTCACCCTCGGCCTGCTGCCCGGTGCCGGCGGCGTCACGCGCATCATCCGGCTGCTCGGGATCGCCGACGGCCTGATGAAGGTCCTGCTGCAGGGGACCCGCTACAAGCCGGCCGAGGCGCTCGAGCTCGGCCTGATCCACGAGATCGCCGAATCCCCCGAGGCGATGCTCGCGGCGGCCCGCAGCTGGATCGCGGCCAACCCCCAGACGACCCAGCCGTGGGACGACAAGGGTTACCGCATGCCCGGCGGCGCCCCGACCAACCCGAAGCTCGCGGGCATGCTGCCGGCGTTCCCGGGCAACCTGCGCAAGCAGCTCAAGGGCGCCCCGATGCCCGCGCCGCACCACATCATGTGCGCCGCGGTCGAAGGTGCCGGTGTCGACTTCGACACCGCGCTCGCGATCGAGGGCCGCTACTTCGTCAACCTCGCCAAGGGTCAGACCGCCAAGAACATGATCCAGGCGTTCTGGTTCGACCTGAACGCGATCAACGGTGGGGGCTCGCGTCCGAAGGGCTACGAGAAGCGTCCGGCCCACAAGGTCGCCGTGCTCGGCGCCGGCATGATGGGCGCGGGCATCGCCTACGTCTCCGCCCGCAACGGGATGGACGTCGTGCTCAAGGACGTCACACTCGAGGCGGCCGAGAAGGGCAAAGCCTACTCGCAGAAGATCCTCGAGAAGGCGGTCTCGCGCGGCAAGACGACGCAGGAGAAGGCCGACGAGGTCCTCGCTCGCATCACGCCCACCGCCGACTACAGCGATCTGGCCGGCTGCGACCTCGTCGTCGAAGCCGTCTTCGAGAAGGTGTCGCTCAAGCACGAGGTCTTCCAGCAGATCGAGGACATCGTGGCGCCCGATGCCCTGGTCGGCTCGAACACCTCGACGCTGCCGATCACCTCGCTGGCGCAAGGCGTGCAGCGCAAGCCGGACTTCATCGGCCTGCACTTCTTCTCCCCCGTCGACAAGATGCCGCTGCTGGAGATCATTCGCGGCGAGCAGACGTCTGACGAGACGCTGGCCCGCGCGCTGGACTATGCGGCCCAGATCAAGAAGACGCCGATCGTCGTCAACGACAGCCGCGGATTCTTCACCTCGCGGGTCATCGGGACGTTCGTCAACGAGGCACTGTCGATGCTCGGCGAAGGCGTCAGCCCGTCGACGATCGAGCAGGCCACCACCCAGGCCGGCTACCCGGTCGGGGCGCTCCAGCTGGCCGACGAGCTCAACCTCGAGCTGTTCCTCAAGATCCGCAACGAGGCCCGCGAGGCGGCCGGCGACAGCTACGTCGGCCATCCCGCCGAGGCGGTCGTGGAGAAGATGATCGAGCTGGGCCGGCCGGGCCGGCTGCGCGGCGCCGGGTTCTTCGACTACGACGAGTCGGGCAAGCGCACCGGGCTCTGGCCGGGGCTCGCTGAACAGTTCCCGGTGCAGGGCGACCCGGCCAAGGTCGACATCCACGAACTCGAGGAGCGGATGCTCGTCATCGAGGCCGTCGAGTCGGCCCGGTGCGTCGAGGAAGGCGTGATCATCGAGACGGCCGACGCGAACATCGGCTCGATCATGGGCATCGGCTTCCCGCCGTGGACGGGTGGCGTGCTGCAGTACATCAACGGCTTCCCCGGCGGCATCGCGGCGTTCGTCGCGCGGGCCGACGAGTTCGCCGCCAAGTTCGGCGCGCGGTTCGAGCCCAACCCGCTGCTGCGCAAGAAGGCCGAGAACGGCGAGACGTTCTAGCCGTCTGCTCGTGCTAGTCGTCCGCCCTTGGTCACGCCGTGGCGGGCCGGGGGGCGGACGACTCTTGTCGCGGGAGCGTCGGATGAGGGCAAGGAAGGTGGCGACGTGGCCGGACCGCTGACCGGCGTGCGCGTCCTCGAATTGCCGGCGCTGGGGCCGGTGCCGTTCCTGGGCATGCTGCTCGCCGACCTCGGGGCGGAGGTCCTGCGCGTCGACCGGCTCCCGGGCGCGGCCGGCTTGGGGGACGTGATGGCCGCGGGGCCGATGGGCCGTGGGCGGCGCTCGATCGGGCTCGACCTGCGCAAGCCCAGTGGCGCCGAGGTGGTGCTGCGCCTCGCCGCGACAGCCGACGCGCTCATCGAGGGGTTCCGTCCCGGCGTGGCCGAGCGCCTCGGCGTGGGACCGGCCGAGGTGCTCGCCCGCAATCCGCGGCTCGTGTACGGGCGGATGACCGGCTGGGGCCAGGACGGTCCGCTGGCGCCGACGGCGGGGCACGACATCACCTATCTGGCGATCACCGGACTGCTGCACGGCATCGGGCCTGCGGCGGGGCCGCCCGTCCCGCCGGCGAACTACGTCGCCGACTTCGGCGGCGGGGCGATGTTCCTCGCCACCGGCCTGCTGGCCGCGCTCCTGCACGCGCGCGCCACCGGCGAGGGGCAGGTGATCGACGCCGCGATGACCGAGGGGGCGGCCTACCTCGGGTCGATGACCCGGACGTTCGTCTCGCGCGGCGGGTGGAAGGACGAGCGCGAGGCCAACATGCTCGACGGCGGTGCCCCGAACTACCGCTGCTACGAATGCGCGGACGGCAAGTTCGTCGCCGTCGGGGCGCTCGAGCCGCAGTTCTGGTCGGCGCTGGTCGCGGGCCTCGGGCTGGACGAAGCGGCCACGCCCACGCCCTATGTGCCGGCGGACTGGGCTGCGTGCAAGGACGTCTTGGGCACCACCTTCAAGACCAGGACGCGCGATGAGTGGGCCGAGCTGTTCGCTCCCCTCGACGCCTGCGTCGCCCCCGTGCTGACGCTCGCCGAAGCGCTGGACCATCCGCACAACGTCGCTCGGGGGTCGTACACGACCGTGGGCGAGGCCGTGCTGGCGGCGCCGGCGCCGCGGTTCTCCGTCACCCAGGGGCAGGTCGGGCCCGAGACCGAGGTCGGCGCCGCCACCGCGGAGCTGCTCGCCGAGATCGGCTACTCCGACGCGGACCTCAACTCGCTTCGGCAGTCGGGCACCATCAGCTAGTGCACTACCGCGAGATGACGCTGCCCGACGTCAGCGCCTTCCTCGACCTGACGCAGGAGCTCGGCATCGGGATCTGGCTCGACGGCGGATGGGGCGTGGACGCGTTGCTCGGGACCCAGACCCGTCGCCACGAAGATCTCGACATCGTCATCGAGGCGCGCCACTCGCCCACTCTGGTCCAGCACCTGACCATGCGCGGGTTCGCCCCCGCCCCGCGCGACGACACCAGCCCGTGGAACTTCGTGTACGGCGACGCCCACGGGCGCGAGGTCGACTTCCACGTGATCGAGTTCGACGATTCCGGCGACGCGCGGTCAGGGCCGACTGACATCTACCCCAGCGGGTCGCTGGCCGGGTACGGGACGGTGGGCGCGCGGACCGTCCGCTGCGTCGCACCGGGCTGGGCCGTCCGGTTCCACACCGGGTACGACGTCGACGAGGACGACTGGGCGGACGTGTCGCGGCTGTGCGAGCGATTCGGCATCCCGGTGCCGCCCGACTACGTCCGCTTCCGGTGACCGGTCGCGCAGCCAAGATCACTCGGCCGGGCGCACACATGTCGGTGGGCCCCGATAGCTTCCTCGAATGGACTACAAACTCGAGCTGATGTGTGTACCGGTGAGCGACGTCGACCGCGCCAAGGCGTTCTACGTCGAGAAGGCCGGCTTCCACGCCGACCATGATCAACGAGTCAACGAGTCGCTGCGCTTCGTCCAGCTCACCCCGCCGGGATCGGCCTGCTCGATCTGCATCGGCGAGGGCCTGACGACGATGGCGCCCGGCTCGTTGGAAGGCCTGCAGCTGGTCGTCGACGACGCCGACAAGGCGCGGGCCGACTTCCTCGGCCGCGGCCTCGACGTGGGCGAGGTCGAGGATCTGCCGTGGGGCCGGTTCGTGTACTTCAAGGACCCCGACGGCAACGCCTGGAACGTCCAGCAGGTCGTCCGCCCCGGCAGCTAGCGCGGGCGGGCGTTAGTTCGTCTGGGTACAGCGATGTTCGGGCTTGGGTGTGCGGTGTCGGGTGGAAGGTGTTCTGGAGTCTGTCATCCGGTCGTGGCGCGTTCCTGACCGCCGAGGGGGTTGCGGCGGTCGCCACGAGCGGCGCCGGTGGGGTCGTCGGTGAACGGTTCCGGCCCGGTCGGGGTGATCAGAATGGTGGCGGCTCGGTGTCAGTCGGGTCGGGTTCGGTCGGGTCGGGCCGTTGACCAGGTTGGTGGTTGGTCGGTGGTGGGGTCAGTGGTCGCCCGCGTTGGGTGACCGGACTGAACGTCGACGTGTTTGATCCATCGTCGTCGTAGTCGTGGTTGTGGTCGGGCTGGTCGGTGTCCGGGTCGGGTGGTCGGGGTTGGGGTGGGGGTAGTGGGGGTGCGATGGGCGGGACTTGGACGAGGTGGCGTCGGCCGAGGGGGCTGGTCCAGAGGTAGGTGTGCTGGGTGCGGCGGGTCAGGCGCCAGCCGCGCCGGGTTTTCAGGTCGTGGTCATGCCCGCAGCCGGGGGCGAGGTTCCCGGCCTCGGTGCGCCCGCCCCGGGCGTGGTCGCGGCGGTGGTCTTGGTCGCAGTCGGTGGCCGGGCGGCGGCAGCCGGGGAACAGGCAGGTTTGG
>DATAQD010000240.1:0-2017 GCA_036264855.1 Jatrophihabitans sp.
CAGCACGGCCCAGCCGGCGGACACATCGGCGGGCTCGACGCGCTTCAGGAACTGCATCTTGCGCAGATAGCCCAGGACGTCGGCCGCGGCGGCGGGCTCGGTGTCGAGCCAGACGGTCCCGCCCAGCTCGGTCACCTGCCAGTGCTGCTCCACGTGCCCGTGCGGGGAGAGGACGAGCGACTCGGTGGCGTCGCCGTCCGACAGCGCCGCGACGTGCTGCGAGCAGATCGAGTGCAGCCAGCCCAGCCGGTCCGCGCCGGGCACCACCAGGACATCTCGATTGCTCCGGTCGATCACGCCCGCGCCCGTCGTGAGCAGACGCTGCTCGCGCAGCGGATCGCCGTAGTGCAGGGCCACTGCACTGTCTCGGCCGGTGGCCGCCACGGCCGTGTCCAGGTAGGTAGTCATCGCAGAAGAGTCATCGTGATTCGGGCGTCCTTTGTTCCCCGGACGGCTGGTTGTGTTCCCCGGACGGCTGCTTGTGTTCCCCGGACAGCTGCTCGCGTCCCGGTGGCTGGTCGGCGCAGTCGCGGCACCGGCCGAAGACGGTGAAATGCGACCGGTCCAGGACGAAGCCACTGTCCGCGTGCAGGCGCTGGGCCAGGTCGCTGACCAGGCTCGGCTCGGCATCGACGACCTTCCCGCAGCTATGGCACACGACGTGGATGTGGTCGTCCTCGGCCGGTCGGTACGACGGCGCGCCGTGTCCGAGGTGGGCATGGCGCACCAGGCCGAGTTCCTCGAGCAGTTCCAGCGTCCGGTAGACCGTCGTCACGTCGACATCGGTGACCGACTCGCTGATCTGTTCGGGCGTGGCGTGACCGAGCTCGCGCACGGCGGCGAGTACGTGTTCGCGCTGAGCCGTGACTCGCAGACCGCGGGCTCGCAGCTGTCCGGCGAGATCCGCGGGCGGGGCGCTCGGGTGCGGGTGGGAACCGTCCATCGCCCCCATCGTAGGTAGCCTGGCCGCGTGGCGGGTACGACAGAGCCGGAGCGGCACCCTGCTGTCCTTGCCGTCCTCGGGACGGGTCTGGTGGACGCCGGGCAGCCGGTCGTGCGCGCCGACGACGCCGGGCTCACGCGAGGGGACGGTTGCTTCGAGGGCTGCCGGGTCCGGGTCGGCCCGGACGGCAGGGCGGCTATCGACAAGCTCGAGGCCCACCTGGCCCGGATGGCCCGTTCGGCCGCCTCCCTCGAGATCGAGTTCGACGAGGACGCCTGGCGCGCGCTGATCGGTGCGGCGCTGGCGTCCTGGGCCGGGCCGGACGAGGCCGCGGCGAAGCTTTTGCTCACCCGGGGTCGGCCCGGCGAGCGCCCGACCGGCTTCGTCGCGATCGGCCCGTTGCCGGCGGACTATCCGCGCCAGCGCCGGGACGGCCTGCGGGTGGTGACCCTGGCCCGCGGGATCGCGAGCGATGCTTTCGCCGACGCGCCGTGGCTGCTCGGCGGGGTGAAGTCGCTGTCGTACGCGATCAACATGGCGGCTCAGCGCGAGGCGGTTCGGCGCGGCGCCGACGACGCGCTGTTCGTCAGTGCCGACGGCATCGTCCTCGAGGCACCCACTGGATCGGTCGTGTGGTCGGTCGGTCGCATGCTGCACACGACGCCGATCGGGGCCACCGGCATCCTCGCCGGCACGACCCAGCGGCTGCTGTTCGCCCGCGCCGAATCGTCCGGGTGGCAGACTGCGGCGACGCTCGCCACCGTCGATGACCTGCAGGCGGCTGACGTCGTGTGGCTCGTGGGCAGCGTCCGTGGACCTGTGGACGTCGTCGAACTCGACGGCAAGCCGCGCGGGCGGCGGCCGGGCGTCGACGCCGAGATCCGGCGGCTGGCCGGGTTCTGAGCTCCCAGCGAAAACATCATTGCCGCAGCCGCTTTTCCCGACGTACCGTCTAGGTACACGAGAGAGGGGGTGGTCCAGAGTTGAGAACTTGTCGGACACGTGAGGTGGCTACCAGCTGACCGCCGCAAGAGCAACGGACCTGCGAGGGCCAGCCCCCTGCCGCGAGCGAAT
>DATAQD010000019.1:0-11144 GCA_036264855.1 Jatrophihabitans sp.
CGCCCGTGTCGGTGCCGTCGCTGGCGGTCGCCGTGCAGCAGACCACCGACACGGTTCAGGCCGCCCTCGATGCGTTGCGGGCCGGGTACGACGAGCGGGGCGCCGGCATCGAACTGCGCGAGATCGCCGGTGGCGTGCGGATCTACACGCGTCCGGACTACGCCGAAATCGTCGAACACTTCCTCCAGGACGGTCAGCGCAGCCGGCTGACGCAGGCCGCCCTCGAGACGCTGGCCGTCGTCGCCTATCGCCAGCCGGTAACCCGATCCCGGGTGTCGGCGATCCGCGGCGTCAACGTCGACGGTGTGGTGCGCACGCTGTTGGCGCGGGGGCTGATCGTCGAGGTCGGCACCGACCCCGACACGGGCGGCGGGTTGTTCCGAACGACCGAGCTGTTCCTCGAGAAGATGGGCCTGCAGTCGCTCGATCAGCTGCCGTCGCTCGCCCCGCTCCTGCCCGACATCGACGGCCTGGACGGCATCGGCGCCGATGACGAGTTCTGATGCCGGTCGCATCCGGTTGCAGAAGGTGCTCGCCGCGGCCGGACTGGGGTCGCGGCGCGCCTGCGAGGAGTTGATCGCCGGCGGGCACGTCACCGTCGACGGGACGGTCGCCGAACTGGGGACGCGAGTCGATCCGTTGACCGCCGTGATCCACGTCGACGGCGACCGCGTGATCGTGCGCGATGACCTGGTGTACCTGGCGTTGAACAAGCCCCGCGGCGTCCTGAGCGCGATGAGCGACGACCGCGGGCGGCCGACCGTGGGTGACCTGGTCGGGGACCGACCCGAGCGGCTGTTCCACGTCGGTCGGCTGGATGCCGACAGTGAGGGGCTGCTGCTGCTGACCAACGACGGCGACCTCGCGCATCGCCTGATGCACCCGTCCTTCGGGGTGACGAAGACCTACCTCGCGACGGTGCCGGCTCCGGTCGGCAAGGCCGTCGGGCGTCGGCTGCGGGCCGGCGTCGTCCTCGACGACGGTCCGGTCCGGGTCGACGATTTTCGGGTCGTGCAGACGCAGGGTGACCGGGCGATCGTCGAGGTCGTCCTGCACGAGGGTCGCAAGCACATCGTGCGACGACTGCTGGCCGAGGTCGGACACCCGGTGGCGCGGCTGGTCCGGACCCGGATCGGGCCGGTGCACCTCGGCGGCCAGCGCGCCGGGACGCTGCGGGAGCTCAGCCGCTCCGAGCTCGCCGACCTGCACCGCGAGGCCGAGGCCGCGCCCGACGGGTGATCGCCAGCATGGCAGGCTGGATCGGGCGATCGGATGGGCGGACGAGAGGCGGAACGGCGGCATGGCGGTACGAGCGGTACGGGGTGCGATCCAGATCGACGCCAACGACCGGGACGAAATCCTCAAAGGCACCTCCGAACTGGTCGCCGAGGTGCTGGATCGCAACCAGATCGACGCCGCAGACCTGATCAGCATCGTGTTCACCGCCACACCTGATCTCACCGCCGAGTTCCCGGCCTACGCGGCGCGGCTGCTGGGGCTCACCGACGTCCCGTTGCTCTGCGCGACCGAGATTGCGGTGCCCGGGTCGATGCCGCGGGTGCTGCGACTGATGGCCCACGTCGAGACGCCGCTCGCCCGGGCCGACATCCGGCACGTCTACCTCCGCGGTGCGGCTGCCCTGCGGACGGATCTGCCCCGGTAAGGCCCGTATCCTGGTGGAGTGAATAGGGGAACCCGTCTGCGGCGAGCCGGCTCGTGACCTCAATTCAGCCCTTCGCCGGGGTGGTGGCCCTCGACGGCCCCTCGGGAACCGGGAAGTCCACGGTCGCGCGGCGGCTGGCCCGACAGCTCGGCGCCCGCTACCTCGACACGGGGGCGATGTACCGCGCGGCCACGGTCGCCGTTCTTCGGGACGGCGCGGACCTCACCGACTCCGTCGCCATCACCCGCATCGTCGAGGGCACCGTCATCGAGATCTCGACCGACCCCGACAAGGTCTCGACCCGGCTCGACGGCGAGCCGGTCGACGTCGAGATCCGCTCGGCCGAGACGACGGCCGCGGTGAGCGCGGTGTCGGCGGTCCCGTCGGTGCGGGCCCTGCTCGTCGCCGCCCAGCGGGAACTGATCTCCGATGGCGGCATCGTCGTCGAGGGCCGCGACATCGGCTCGGTCGTGTGGCCGACCGCCCGTCCCAAGGTGTATCTCACCGCGAGCGCGCAGGCCCGGGCGCAGCGGCGAGCCGGCGAGGTTGGCCAGGCCGTGGCCGTCGTGGCCGCCGATATCGAGCGTCGTGACCGCCTCGACAGCACTCGAGCGGCGAGCCCGCTCACCCAGTCCGCAGACGCGATCGAGGTCGACACGACCGACCTCGACATCGACCAGGTCGTCGCGCGCTTGGTCGAGCTCGCCGACGCAGCGCGCTGATGACCGAGGACATCACCGAAGGCCCGCCGGTCGCGCCCGTCGTCGCCGTGGTGGGGCGACCGAACGTCGGCAAGTCGACCCTCGTCAACCGCATCCTGGGCCGCCGCGAGGCCGTCGTCCAGGACGTTCCTGGCGTCACCCGCGACCGCGTCGCCTACGACGCCCTGTGGAACGGGCGGCGGTTCACTCTCGTCGACACCGGTGGCTGGGAACCGGACTCGCAGGGGCTGATGGCGATGGTGTCGGCGCAGGCCGAGCGGGCCGTGGCCACGGCCGACCTCGTCCTGTTCGTCGTGGACGGCCGCACTGGGGCCACTGACACGGACCTGACCGTGGCTCGCACGCTGCGTCGCGCCAAGCGGCCCGTCGTGCTGGCGGTGACGAAGGTCGACGACGAGCGGCTCGAGCCCGACACGGCCGAGCTGTGGTCCCTCGGGCTGGGCGAACCGTTCCCGGTCAGCGGGTTGCACGGCCGGGGCAGCGGCGACCTGCTCGACGCCGTTCTGGCCCGCCTGCCGGACGCCCCACCGGACACCGACGACGACGGCGGTCCGCGCCGGGTCGCGCTCGTGGGACGTCCGAACGTCGGCAAGTCCAGCTTGCTGAACCGGCTCACCGGCGAGTCCCGCTCCGTCGTGGACTCGGTCGCCGGAACCACGATCGACCCGGTCGACAGCCTCGTCGAACTGGGCGGGGAGGTCTGGCGGTTCGTCGACACCGCAGGGCTGCGCCGCCGCGTGCACCAAGCCAGCGGCATGGAGTATTACGCGAGCCTGCGCACGGCCGCCGCGATCGAGGCCGCCGAGGTCGCGGTCGTCCTCCTCGACGCGTCGGACCGGCTCAGCGAACAGGACCAGCGCGTGATCGCCGAGGTCGTCGACGCCGGCCGCGCGCTCGTGCTGGCGTTCAACAAGTGGGACCTCGTCGACGAGGACCGTCGGGAGTTGCTGACCAAGGAGGTCGCCCGCGACCTGGCCCGGGTCGCGTGGGCGCCGCGGGTCAACGTCTCGGCGCGGACCGGGCGGGCGGTCGACAAGCTCGCCGCTGCCCTGCACACCTCGCTCGGCTCGTGGGACCGCCGCATCTCGACCGGCCGCTTGAACACCTGGCTGTCCGAGGTCGTCGCGCAGACACCCCCGCCCCCGCGCGGAGGCAAGGCACCCCGGGTGCTGTTCGCGACGCAGGCAGACACCCGGCCGCCGCGCTTCGTCCTGTTCACCACTGGCTTCCTCGAGGCCGGCTACCGGCGCTTCATCGAACGCCGGCTGCGCGAGGACTTCGACTTCGCCGGCACCCCGATCGAGATCTCGATCCGCGTCCGCGAAAAGCGCCAGCGCTGACCTCACCACGACACCCGGCCCTGAGAGTGAACGGTGACCACGAACGCGATGAGCGCTCGCGCGAAGAACCGTCGACGGGGTGCTCTGGGGATGACCACGAACGCGATGAGCGCACGCGCGAAGAGCCGCCGGCGCGCGAGCGAAGCGAGCGTGCGCGAGCGCCGAAGGCGCGATGCGGGTCTGCGGATCGGCCCGAGCGAAGTGAGTGGTCGAGACGGGGACCCGCGCCCGGCGGATTCCATCGGATAGGGTTACCGCCGGTTACTGGGAATGCCCAGCACCGGGACGTGGCGCAGCTTGGTAGCGCACCTGACTGGGGGTCAGGGGGTCGCAGGTTCAAATCCTGTCGTCCCGACAGACGTAAGGCGCGGGGAGGTCTCCTTGAGCGAAACTGCGGCCGCCGAGGGGACCGATCGTCTCTGGACGATCCCGAACGCGCTGAGCATCCTGCGGCTGCTCGGGGTTCCGCTGTTCCTGTGGCTGCTGCTCGGTCCGCACGCCGACGCCTGGGCGCTGGTGGTGCTGATGGTGTCCGGTTTCACCGACTGGCTCGACGGCGTGCTCGCCCGAAAGCTCAACCAGATGAGCGCCTTCGGGACGCTGCTCGACCCTCTCGCCGACCGGCTCTACATCCTGGCCACGCTCGTCGGTCTGGTCCTGCGGCACGTCATTCCGCTGTGGCTGGCGCTCGTCATCGTGGGCCGCGACGTCGTGCTCGCGGTGTGCCTGCCGCTGCTGCGGCGCGCGGGCTATGCGCCCCCGTCGGTGCACTACCTGGGCAAGGCGGCGACGTTCTGCTTGCTCTACGCGTTCCCGCTGCTGCTGCTCGGGACCTACCACGGGACGCTGGCCGACATCGCACGGCCGACCGCCTGGGCGTTCACGATCTGGGGGACCGCGCTCTACCTGTTGTCAGGTGCCGTCTACCTCCGGCAGGTGGCGGGACTGCTTCGCAACCCGATCCGCCAGCCTGTCGCGCCGTGAGCTCGCCGAAACCGACCGTGGACGAGCGCAGCCTCGTCTCTGCCCGCCTGCTCATCGACCTCGTCAACACCACCCTCGACCCGGGTTACGCCGCGGCCGCGCAGCGCCGCGACCCGTCGGCGGGGCGCCGTCGCTACGAGAAGCCCGCCGTGGCGTTGGGCTGCCTGCTCATCGGGTTCATGCTCGTCGTCGCGTACATCCACACCAACCGCGGCGCGCCGGAAGCCGCGAAGGTGCACGACCGGCTGGTCGCCCGGGTGCGCGCCGCGCAGCACGGCGCCGACGACCTCGCCAGCCGTCTCGCCGATCTGGAAGGACGGCTCGCTGCGCTCCGAGGGCAGTCGCTGCCCCAGTCCGGCGCGCTGGCCCAGCAACTCCAACGGGCGCAGCTCGCGGCCGGCCAGACGGCGGTCACCGGGCCGGGCCTGACCGTCACGTTGCAAGAGCCGGCGGCCGCGAGCGCGAGTGCCGTGGCCGGGCGCGGCGGCACCACTCCGATCGAGGCGACGAATATCCTCACCGACCGTGATGTGCGCAGTGTCGTCAACGAGTTGTGGCACGACGGCGCCGAGGCGATCGCCGTGAACGGGGTGCGGTTGACGCCCACCAGCGCGATCCGGTTCGCCGGCCAGGCGGTCCTCGTCGACTTCGAGCCGATCACGTCGCCGTACGAGATCGAGGCGGTCGGCAATGCCGACGACTTGTCGGTCGCCTTCGCCCAGAGCGCCGTCGCCAGCCGATACCAGACCCTGGTCAGCGTCGACGGCATCGGCTTCTCGTTCACCGGGAGCGATCACCTCAGCCTCCCGGCCAGCGCGCCGACGGTCCCGCGCTACGCGGTGCCGAGGCCCACCGCCAGCCGGACCGGTGGCCGATGATCGCCGCGCTCGCGCTCGTCGCGGGAGTCGTGCTCGGGCTGGTATTCCGCCCGACGGTGCCGAACTGGCTCGAGCCGTACCTGCCGATCGCCGTGGTCGCCGCGCTGGACGCCGTGTTCGGTGGGGTTCGGGCCCGGCTGGACGGAATCTTCGACGCCAAGGTGTTCGTCGTGTCCTTCATTTCCAACGTCGTGGTGGCCGCGTTGATCGTGTTCCTCGGCGACAAGCTCGGGGTCGGCGGCCAGCTGTCGACCGCGGTCGTGGTCGTGCTCGGCATCCGGATCTTCGGCAACGCCGCCGCGATCCGCCGACGTCTGTTCCGGGCCTGATCGATGTCCCAGCGACGTCCGAGCGGACGGCGGCCCAGCACGAAGCCGGCCGTGGTGCGCCGTCCGGCCCCGAAGACCGATCCGTCCGAACCCGCCGCTCCGCCCCCCAGGCGGCGGCTGACCGGCCGGCACGCCTCAGCCGCGGTGATCGGCGTGCTCACCCTCCTCCTCGGGTTCGCGATCGCCGTCCAGGTGCACGCGAACTCGTCCTCGGACAGCCTGTCCGGGCTGCGGGAGACCGACCTCATCGGCATCCTCGACAACCAGAACGCGCGGGCCGACCGGCTCCGTCAGCAGATCGACGACCTGCAGCGCAACCTGCAGCAACTCCAGGACTCCGGCGACCGGTCCGCCGCGGCCCGCAAGCAGGCCACCGAGCAGGCCCAAGCGCTCGGCGTCCTGCTGGGGACGCTGCCGGCGACCGGTCCCGGCGTGTCGGTCACCATCACCGACCCCGACGCGAAGCTCGGCGGCGAGGACCTGCTCGACGTCGTCGAGGAACTGCGTGGTGCGGGGGCTGAGGCGATCCAGTTCGGCAGCGTGCGGGTAGGCACCTCAACGGCGTTCGAGGGCAGTGGTGGCAGCGTCGACGTCGACACGACCCACCTCGAGGCGCCGTACCGGGTCACTGCGATCGGCGACCCGAAGACGCTCGACACCGCCCTCAACATCCCAGGTGGGGTCGCGGCGACGGTGCGGGCGGCGGGCGGCGCGCTCACCGTGTCCGAGCAGACAAAGGTGTCGATCACCGTCACCCGATCGATCCCGACGCCCAAGTACGCCAAGCCGTCGCCGTGAGCCACCGCAGCCACGAGGCCGTCCAGCCACTCGGTAGGGTCGGTGCCGACCGACGCAGTACGAGAGAGGCCGATGCGCATGTCCGACGTCCCCGACGACCTGAAATACACCGCCGAGCACGAGTGGGTGCGCGTCGCGGAAGGGTCGAGCACCGTCCGCGTCGGCGTCACCGACTATGCGCAGGAGGCGTTGGGTGACGTCGTGTACGTGTCCCTGCCCGAAGTCGGCGCCGACGTCGCGAGGGGCGCCGCGGTCGGGGAGATCGAGTCGACGAAGAGCGTGTCCGACATCTTTGCGCCGCTCACCGGCGTGGTGAAGGCGCGTAACGAGAAGCTCGACGGGCAACCGGAGTTGATCAACTCCGATCCGTATGGCGAGGGCTGGATCCTCGAGATCGAGCCCTCGGAGGCGGCCGAGTCCGAGGAGTTGCTCGATGCCGCCGCCTACAGCACACTCGCCGGTTGAGCGTTCCGTGCTCGCAGGCCAGGACGATCCATGTGCAGTACAGGTGGATCATGAACGTCGATTGACCCTCGCTACGAGCCGGACCTAGGCTCGCTGCACCGACCGAAACCGCACCTGTTGCGACGGCGTTCCCCGAGATCGGCCGTACTTCACACGAAGGGTGGCGCGCGTGTTCTGTACCGCTTGTGGCACGGAGAACCTGCCGGGCAGTCACTTCTGCGCGAACTGTGGAGCAGCGCTGCCGGTTTCGGCGTCCGGGCCGGATGTGACGAGCACGATTTCGACGACCGGATCGATCCCCGATATCGACACCGAGTTCTCAGCCGAGGCGCACCAGGGGGCGGTCGACGCGCTGACCCCCGGGTCGGCGTTGCTCGTCGTGAAGCGCGGACCGAACGCGGGCAGTCGTTTTCTGCTCGATCAGGACGTCACCTCGGCGGGTCGTCACCCGGACAGCGACATCTTCCTGGACGATGTCACCGTGTCCCGCAGGCATGCCGAGTTCCGCCGCGAAGGCAGTGGCTACACCGTCCACGACGTGGGTTCGCTCAACGGCACCTACGTCAATCGGGAGCGCATCGACGCCGCGCCGCTGTCCGGAGGCGACGAGGTGCAGATCGGCAAGTTCCGACTCGTGTACCTGACCGCAGCCGTCCGCACCGGCGTAGGCGCAAAAACATGACGGCATTCGGCACGGCGGCCAGGGGCAACCCGGCGGCGACGCTGACGATCGGCGACGTCCTTGCCCACCTCAAGGTGGAGTTCGCCAATCTCACGATCAGCAAGATCCGCTTCCTCGAGGACCAAGGCCTGGTCCAGCCTGAGCGCACGCCGTCGGGCTACCGGAAATACTCCACCGGCGACGTCGCCCGGTTGCGTTACGTCCTCGGCCAGCAACGCGACCACTACCTGCCGCTGCGCGTGATCAAGGACCAGCTCGACGCGATCGACCGCGGACTGGTCCCGCCTGGCACGTCCACGGACAGCCCCCGCGCCGCGCACGTCGCGGTCGCGTCGATCGACAACAACGCGCCGACCGCCGAGCTTTTCCGGCCGGCGCCGGCGGCCATGCGGCTGTCGAAGGACGAACTGCTCAACGCGGCCGGGCTGCGCGCCGAGCAGCTGCGCGAACTCGAGCAGTTCGGGCTGATCACGGCCAAGCCGGGCGGGCACTACGACGACGACGCGCTCGCGGTGGCCAAGATCGTCGCCGACCTGGCCCGGTTCGGGCTCGAGGGGCGGCACCTGCGCGCCTTCCGCACCGCCGCCGAACGCGAGGTCGGGCTGTTCTCGCAGGTCGTCGGGCCGATGTCGCGCCAGCGCGGCGGTGAGGCGCGCGCGCGGGCCGAAGAGACCGTCCGCGAGCTCGCCGCACTATCGGTCCGGCTGCATGCCGCGCTTGTGCAGATCGGCCTGCGCGAGGTCGTCGGAGGGTCCTGAGCGGGCACCCCAACCTCGTCCGAACGTGTAGCGTCGTGAGGCGTAACGCGAGGTGAGGAGGTCGGTCGTGCATCCGATGCGAGTCGTTTGAGTTCGGGTCGAGCTGCCCGCCAACCAGCCCGTCGTGCTGCTGCGCGAAGAGGACGGCGTCCGCTACCTGCCGATCTGGATCGGCGCCGTAGAGGCGTCGGCGATCGCGTTTCAGCAGCAGGGCGTGCAGACCCTCCGCCCGCTGACCCACGACCTGCTCCGCGACGTCATCAAGGCCATCGGCGTCCGGCTCGAAGCGGTCCACATCACCGAACTGCGCGACGACGTCTACTACGCCGAGCTGCGCTTCAGCGGGGGCGTCACGGTCAGCGCCCGGCCCTCGGACGCGATCGCGCTCGCCCTGCGCGCCGAGGTCGAGATCCTGGGTTCGGACGCCGTGCTCGACGCCGCTGGGATCGAGATCCCCGATGAGCAAGAGGACGAGGTCGAGCGCTTCCGGGAGTTCCTCGACTCCATTTCCCCGGAGGACTTCGCGTCCGGCGCGTAGGCCCAACAACTATCAACCTCAACATGAGGGTTAAGAACAACGGCGCGTCGCATTGACCCGGGCCCCGCGCCACACCTACCGTCAGGGCCAGCGAATCACCACGGTGGAATTCTCCACCGATCGGCGGGGCGAGAGGGGCTCAGCGTGGCGAGCAGCGACGATCTTCCGGAGCAGGGCACGCTGTTCGCCGACCCGTCGACGCCGAGCGGCGACATCATCGGCTACCGCGGCCCGACCGCGTGTTCAGCGGCTGGAATCACCTATCGCCAGCTCGACTATTGGGCCCGTACCGACCTCGTCGTCCCCACCATCCGGACCGCGACCGGCTCCGGCAGCCAGCGGCTCTACTCGTTCAAGGACATCCTGGTCCTCAAGGTGGTCAAGCGACTGCTCGACGCGGGCGTCTCGCTGCACAACATCCGGGCCGCCGTCGACGCCCTGCGGCTGCGCGGCGTCGATGACCTCGCCCAGGTCACGCTGCTGTCCGACGGCACCACCGTCTACGAATGCACGTCGAGCGAGGAGGTCGTCGACCTGCTCCGCGGCGGTCAGGGCGTGTTCGGCATCGCCGTCAGCGGAGCGCTGCGCGAACTGCGCGGATCCTTGGCTCACCTGCCCGGCGAGCGGGCCGACTCGGCGAGTGTGGACGAGAGCGGCGGGCACCCCAGCGACGAGCTCGCGCGGCGCCGCCAGCAGCGCACCGCGACGGCCTGACTCCTGCGGGTCGGGCCGTCGGCGCCCCTCGCCCGGCTGGTACCGTGGCGGGTGGCTGACGACATCGTGTGGGAGAGCCGGCGAGGGTGTGCCGGCGCCGAAGGGGCAACCTCCCCGGAACCTCTCAGGCACCAGGACCGCACGATTGAGGCCACTCTGAAGGGTCGCTCCCGACAGACGGGGACGCTGTTGCCGGACACGGTGACGGTGTCCGCCCGCACCCAGGAGCGCAGCCCACGATGACCTCCCTCTCCGAATTCGAGCAGGCCAGCCCGTTCGCGTCCCGGCACGTCGGGATCGCGGCCGACGACCAGCGGCCGATGCTGGACGCCCTCGGCTATGCCACCCTCGACGACCTGCTCGCCGACGCGGTGCCCGCCTCGATCCGGGAGAAGTTGGCGCTCGCGCTGCCGCCCGCCGCGTCCGAGGCCGAGGTGGCCGCCGAGCTGCGGGCCCTGGCCGCCCGCAACCAGGTGCTGACCTCGATGATCGGGCTGGGGTATCACGGCACGATCACCCCGCCGGTGATCCGCCGCAACGTGCTCGAGAACCCGGCGTGGTACACCGCGTACACGCCCTACCAGCCCGAGATCAGCCAGGGCCGGCTCGAGGCGCTGCTGAACTTCCAGACCGTCGTCGAGGACCTCACCGCCCTGCCCGTCGCCGGAGCGTCGGTGCTGGACGAGGCGACCGCGGCCGCCGAGGCGATGGCATTGGCGCACCGGGCGAGCGGGGTCGGTGACACCTTCGTCGTCGACATCGATGCGCTGCCGCAGACGCTGGACGTCATCCGCACCCGTGCGCGGCCGCTGGGACTGAAGGTCGTCGTCCATGACCTGGCGACGCCGCTGCCCGCCGGCGACGTGTTCGCGGTGCTGGTTCAGTACCCCGGGGCATCCGGGGCAATCCGGGATCTAGCGCCGCTGGCCGCCGCCGCGCACGAGCGCGGGGCGCTGCTGGTGGCCGCGGCCGACCTGCTGGCGCTGACGTTGATCACGCCGCCGGGCGAGGCCGGCGCGGACATCGCAGTCGGCACCACCCAGCGGTTCGGGGTGCCGCTCGGCTTCGGCGGTCCGCATGCCGGCTATCTGGCCGTCCGCGCCGGTCTCGAGCGGCAGCTGCCCGGGCGGTTGGTGGGCGTCTCCGTGGACGCCGACGGCGCGCCCGCGTATCGGCTCGCGCTGCAGACCCGCGAGCAGCATATCCGGCGCGAGAAGGCGACCTCGAACATCTGCACCGCCCAAGTCCTGCTGGCGGTGATCGCGTCGATGTA
>DATAQD010000082.1:0-4166 GCA_036264855.1 Jatrophihabitans sp.
GGTCGATGCGGTCGCGCAGGTCGGCCTCGGCAAGCAGCGTCGTGGCCGGGATGATCACCGCGCCGAGCTTCATCGCCGCGAGGGTCGTCTCCCACAACTCGAGCTGATTGCCGAGCAACACCAGTAGGTGCGTGCCGCGACCGACGCCCTCGGCCCGCAACCAGCCGGCGAGTTGGTCCGACCGGGCCGACAGCTCGCCGAACGTGTACGCGGCCTCGGTCCCGTCGGCCTCGATCAGCCGCAGCGCGTCCCGGTGCGGGTGCTCGGCCGCGAGCACGCCGTCGAACCAGTCGATGGCGAAGTTGAACTGCTCGGGACGGGGCCAGCGGAAACCGGCCCGGGCGGCGTCGTAGTCGGTGCGGTGCTCGATCAGCAGGTCGCGGGCGGCGCGCAACTGCTGCGTTCCAGACGTCATGGCCCGACCCTGGCATGACCGATCAGCGATGTCACGAACCCGACAGCGGCGGCGGCTACGGCCGCCGGATCGCGCTTGAGCGAGTGATCGCCGCCGGGGATCACGACGACTTCGCGGTCCGCGCCGGGCGCCGGGCGGCCGAACGGATCGCGCTCGCCCTGGATCACGATGACCGGAACACCGGCGCCGTCCAGCTCGTCGAGGCGCGAGGCGTCCGGGCGGCCCGGCGGGTGCACCGGGAAGGCCAGGGCAATGACCCCGGTGGCGCCCGACGCCCGAGCCGTGCGGCAGGCGACCCGAGCGCCGTTCGACCGGCCTCCGACGAACAGCGGCGTTGCGGTGAGCCCGCGCCGCGCCCGCAGCGCGGCCACTACCGCGAGCCAGGCGCTGTCCTGGACCGCGGGGGCAGGGGGCGAGCGGCGGCCCAGCACCCGGTAGGGCTGCAGCACGCGGGCCACGGCAATCCCGGCTTTGAGCGCGGCCCCGCGGACCGCCATCAGGTCGCTCGTTTCGACGCCGCCGCCGGCCCCGTGGGTGAGGACCAGGACGGCGCGCAGCTCCCCGCGGGGGCGGTCCAGCTCGGTCAAGGCCGGTCCCGACGGCGTGGAGATCTCGAGGCGCATCAGAATAGCCGCTGCGGCTCGGGCTGGGGCTCGGCCCGCTCGACGAGTTCGGGGCCGTTGTTGTCGACCTTGTTGACGAGGGTGGCAACCGGCCGCAGCTCCAGCTGTTCGCCGCCGGCCTCGTCCCAAGGCGCGAGCAGATCGGCCGGATCGTCGACCGTGGGGTCGAGCCAGCGCTGCCACCCGCCGCGGGGCAGGACGAGCGGCATGCGGTCATGGATCTCGGTCAGCGCGCCCGCCGCCGGGGCGGTGATGATCGTGCAGGTGGTGATCGTCGCGCCGCGCTCGCCCCAGAACTCATAGAGGCCGGCGAACGCCAGCGGGTGCCGGTCCTCGGGGGTCATGAACATCGGCTGCTTGGTTCCGTCGCCCAGTGCCTGCCATTCATACCAACCGTCGGCCGGCACGAGGCAGCGGCGCTTGGCGTAGGCGCGGCGGAACGCGCTCGTGCTCGCGACGCTCTCGACCCGGGCGTTGAACATGCGCCCTTGGGTCTTGCGATCCTTCGACCACGACGGGATCAGTCCCCACGACACCACGCGCAGCTGCCGAGTGGGTGTCGCGGCGGCCTGGCCGTCGGCGTCGCGCAGCGGACGGTTGACCACGACGCGAACGGGCTTGGTCGGCGCCACGTTGTAGTCGGGTTCCGGCCACAGGCCGTCCGTCGCATCGACGGCCTCGAACTCGGCGGTGAGATCGGCGTCGGAGCGCACCGAGACGTAGCGACCGCACATACCGTGGACGTTACCCAGCCGCTCGGACACGTCGGAATACGGCACACTGTGCGCATGCATAGCTGGCCGGCCCCGCGCTCGCACGGACCCGTGCACGCGGCGGTCGCCGTCCCTGGCTCGAAATCCCTGACCAATCGGCTGCTGCTACTCGCCGGCCTCGCCGACGGCCCGTCCCGGATCGGCACGCCGCTGCGGGCCCGGGACACCGAGCTGATGGCGGGTGCGCTGCGGGCACTGGGAGTCTCGGTCGACGACGACGGGGCCGACTGGGTCGTGTGGCCCGGCCGCCTCCATGGCGGGGCGATCGACACCGGGCTGGCTGGCACCGTGATGCGCTTCGTCCCGCCGGTCGCCGCGCTGGCCGACGGTCCGGTCACCTTCGACGGCGACGTCTACGCCCGCGAGCGCCCGATGGCCACGCTGTTGGACGGGCTGCGTCAGGCCGGCGTCGGCGTCGATGACGACGGCCGCGGGGCGCTGCCGTTCACCGTGCTGGGACGGGGGTCGGTGCCAGGCGGGCAGGTACGCATCGACGCCTCGGCGTCGTCGCAGTTCGTCTCGGGGCTGCTCCTGGCCGCGGCCCGGTACGACAAGGGCGTCGAGATCACGCATACCGGGGCGGCGCCGGTGCCCTCCATCCCCCATATCGACATGACGCTCGCGGTGCTGCGGGCGGCCGGCGTCGAAGCGTCGTGCGTGTCGCCCGGTGTGTGGCAGGTGGCACCCGGTCCGGTGGCCGCGCGCGACGTGCGGGTGGAGCCCGATCTCTCCAATGCCGCACCGTTCCTCGCCGCGGCGATCGTCACCGGCGGGTCGGTGCGGATTCCGGGGTGGCCGACGTCGACCACGCAGGCCGGTGACGCACTCCGCGACTTGCTCGCCGCGATGGGTGCTGACGTCCGCCTGGGCGCCGACGGCCTCACGGTCACCGGCTCGGGGACGCTGCGCGGTCTGGACGCCGATCTGCATGACGTCGGCGAGCTGACGCCCACGCTCGCCGCGCTCGCCGCCCTGGCCGATGGACCGTCGTCACTGCGCGGCGTCGGGCACCTGCGCGGCCACGAGACCGACCGGCTGGCGGCGCTGTGCACGGAGGTGAGCAATCTGGGCGGCGACGTCGTCGAGCACGCCGATGGACTGACGATTCGGCCGCGCCCGTTGCACGCCGGCACCTGGCACGCCTACGCGGATCACCGGATGGCGACGGCCGGCGCGATCATCGGCTTGGTCGTCGACGGCATCGAGGTCGACGACATCGAGTGCACGACGAAGACGCTGCCGGACTTCCCCGGCATGTGGTCGTCCCTGTTGAGCAGCTGACCCGGTGGACGGCTGAATGGCTCGCCGTCGCGACCTCGACGAGGACGACGTCCGCTCCCGCGCCAACCCGCGCGGGACCCGGCCCCGGTCGAAGCAGCGGCCCGCGCACGACGACGCCGTGACCGGAACCGTGTTCAGTGTCGATCGCGGGCGTTACGGCGTCATGGTCGACGGTGCGGAGGTGACCGCCATGCGGGCCCGCGAGCTGGGCCGGGCGTCGATGGTCGTCGGGGATCGGGTCGGGGTGGTCGGCGACGTGTCCGGCGCCACCGACACGCTCGCCCGCATCGTCCGCCTCGACGACCGCAAGACGGTGCTGCGCCGCACCGCCGACGACAACGATCCGCAAGAACGGATCATCGTCGCCAACGCCGACCAGCTGGTCGTGGTGACTGCGCTGGCCGACCCCGAGCCGTCCTACGGCTTCATCGACCGCTGCCTGGTGGCGGCCTTGACGGCCGGGATCGAGCCGCTGCTGTGCCTGACGAAGTCCGACCTCGCCGGCCCGCAGGCCGTGATCGAGCGGTACGAGGCGCTGTCCGTCCCGGCGATCGTGACGCGCCGGGGCGGGCCGCTCGACGAGCTCCGGGCCCATCTGGTGGGGAAGGCATCGGTCCTGATCGGCCATTCGGGGGTCGGCAAGTCGACGTTGATCAACGCGCTGGTGCCCACCGCTTACCGCGCGACCGGCGTGGTGAGCGCGATCGGCAAGGGGCGGCACACCTCGTCGTCCGTCGTCGCGCTGGCGCTCCCGGGCGGCGACGGCTGGGTGATCGACACGCCCGGCGTGCGCTCGTTCGGGTTGGCGCACGTCACCGCGGACGACTTGCTGTGGGCGTTTCCCGACCTCGAGGACGGCGCGACGCAGTGCCTGCCGGGCTGCGAGCACGGGTCCGGCGAGGCGGGCTGCCACCTGGACGCGTGGGTGGCCCAGGGGCATTCGACGCCCGCCCGGCTGGCCGCGTTCCGGCAGCTTCTCGTCAGCCGCTAGGTGCCGGTCTTGGCGGCGGGCTGGGATCCGCGCGGTGCCGTTCTTGAGCGGCTCCCCGTCAACGGCGAGGTGCATAGTCGCGG
>DATAQD010000103.1:0-7099 GCA_036264855.1 Jatrophihabitans sp.
GGTCGTGGCCGCCGCGGCGTCACCGTAGGGCAGGCGCAGGATGAAGTCGCGGTTGACGCGTTCGCCAGGCTGCACCCGGATCGCGGCGTTCTCGGTCGTGACGGTGTGCAGGCTCGATCGCACGTCGCCCAGGGGGAGGCCGGCCGGGTCGATGATCACTTCGATCGAGAGATCGATCGGGTTCGGGAAACCGGGGAGCAGCACCGGGGGAGTGATCCGGGATGCGTCCGGTGTGCTGTCGGTGTCGGGCGCGTAACCCTCGCCGGCGGGCGGTCCCGGCAGCGGGTGGCCAGGGATGTAGCGTGGCGCGACGACCAGGGGGAAGCGGTACGTCGCCTCGCCGTCCTCGAACGGCAGCGGGCCGATGACCGTGAGCGAGACCTCGACCCGTTCGCCCGGTCCGATGTTGCCTACTCGCATCGTGAAGACGTCGGGACGTTCCTCCTCGGCGATCGATGCGCGGCGGCCCGCCGCGATCGCCTCGTCGTATGCCTGCCGCGCTTTCGCCCGCTCCTGCAGGTCGGCGACGATCGTGTGCCCGTCAGCCGTCAAGGTCATTGCGGTGAGCGCGGCTCGGTCGGGCAAGGGGAAGACGTAGGTCGCCTCGAGCGCGGTGTCGTAGGGGTTGCGGAAGCGCTGGATCAGCTCGGTGGTCGCGACGAGACCGGCGACCGTGGCCCGTACGTCCATGCCGTGCAGCGGCAGGTTGCCGCGCCCGGTCGTCAGGCACCCGGTGCCGTGCGGCTCGTCGGCGGTGTACTCGCCGAGCTCGGTGACGTGGATCGTCATGGTGTGCTCCCTCGGGTAAGCCGGCGCTCGGCCAGCAGGTCGAGCAGCGGTTGCGCCGCGGCTCGGATCGATTCGACGTCGGACCCATCGGGCGGCGCGGGCAGCATCAGCACGACTCCAGCGCCGAGGTCCAGGCCGGCCAGGACGTGCGCGGTGCGCGCGGTGGCCGGCCGCTCCCGCCAGAACTGACGTGTGGACGACGCACCCGACCGTTTCGGCGCGGCCGGCGCGTCCGGATTGCGGGGGAGGTCGGCGATCCGGCGCAGGGTGCGATCGGTCGCACCGACGAGCTCGGCTTGGATCTCGGCGAGCGTGCGGCCTGCGGCCTGGCGGCGCTTGATCGCGACCAGTTGCAGCACGTGCCGCTCGCCGTAAAGAGCGGTGCGTCCGCGGCTTCCCGAGGGGCGATCGAGCAGGCCGATCGTCGAGTACCACCGGATCGTGCGCTGATCGGGGAGGTCGGTGATCCGCCGGTTGGCGCCGCGAACGTCAGCGGCCGCCACCGCGGCCGCGGCGGTGGCGGCCAGCTCGCCGATCGTCATCTCCATGAAACCGAATATGACACTGTCACATGACACTGTCAATTAGGAGGGTAGGGTCGGCGGCGGCTGCCGGTCGCGCCCGCGCACGGACCGGTCGCGCACGAACCGGTCGCGCACGGCTGCCGGCGCGGCGACCGCCGGTGGCGGCGGTCCGTGGCGCCCGCAGCGGTCCGGTCGCGGATACTGGGCGGGTGACGTCGCCGCGGTTGCCTCGCCTGGCGATCGCCGCCTGGGCGATCGCCGCCGTAACGATCGCGGGGCTCGCCGTCGCGGTGTGGCACTACCTGGCCCACGGCTTCGCGGCCCACGCGCACGCCGGCATGCCGGGAATGGGGCTACCGGCCGCCGAGGCCCTCACCCGCGGCGGCTCGAGCAGCCCCCTGCAACCCCTGTTCGGCCCGGCGCTGCTGAGCGCGTGGCAGCTCGACGCGGTTGCGGTCGCCGTCCTGGTGCTGGTGGCCGCGACCTACCTGACCGGCGTCGCGCTGGTCCCGCTCCGCGCGCCGGGGGAACGCTGGCCGCTCCATCGCAGCGCCGCGTTCATCGCCGGCCTGGCCGTATGCGCGTTCGCCACCAACGGCAGCATCGCGGTCTACGACCAGGTGCTGTTCACCGCCCACATGGCCGGGCACCTGGCTCTGGTCATGGTGGCCCCGGCCCTGCTCGTCGCGGGCCGGCCGCTCGGGCTGGCGATCGCCGCAGCGCCGCCCGGGCGCCGCGAGCGGCTCGTGCGGATCGCGCGGGGGCGAGTCGTCTCGCTGCTGACCGCCCCACCGGTGGCGCTCGCGTCCTACGCCGCCGTGATCGTCGGGAGCCATCTGACCGGGCTGATGGATTCGATCATGCGCAACACCTGGGCCGGGCAGGTGGAACACCTCGTGTACGTCCTGGCCGGATGCCAGTTCTTCGTCCTCGTCGTCGGTAGCGAACCGATTCGCTGGCGGCTGGCATCCCCGGCGCGCTGGCTGCTGCTCGCGATCGCGATGGCGGTCGACACCTTCACCGGCATCGTGCTCATGCAGGGCACGCACGCGATCGACCTCCTACCCTCGGCGCTCGACGTGAACGCGCTGTCGGACACCCGGACCGGCGGCGCCATCATGTGGTTCGGCGGGGACGCGATCATGGCGGCGATCATGGTCGGCCTGGTCGTCGGCTGGTTACGCCGGGTCGAGACCCGCCCGCCCGACCAGGGCTGGCTGGAACAGGCCCGGTCGGCAACGTTCGCCGCGCACACCGGCGGGGATGGCGACGCCGCCGCGGCGATGGATGAGGACGACGCCGCCCGGGCTGCCTACAACGAGTGGCTCGGCAAGCTGGCCGGGCGGGATTGATCAGGCGATTCCGATGTCGAACGTTGCTTCCAAGTCGTGGCGGGAGTAGGCGCGGAACGCGATGTGGGTGTCGGTGTGCACGACGCCGGGCACCTTCGACAGTCGCCCGGCGATGACGTCGGCGATCGCGTCGAATTCCCGCACCCGCACGATCGCCACGAGGTCGACGTCGCCGGCGACCGAGTAAACCTCGCTGACGCCGTCCAGCCCGGCGATGGCCTCGGCGACCTCGGGGATCTTGTCGGCCTCGACGGCGATCATCACGATCGCGGTGATCATCCCGGCGTCACCGCGAGATTCCGGAGCGGCAGCGGGGCGGTTTGGTGAGGCGAGATCATGCCGTCAGCTTAGGTCGAGCCGGCTGGCTGACGACGGGCAACCGACGCCGATCGGCGAACGGGTCCGCCGCCGCTCGCCCGCTGCCCGCGCCCAGATAGCTGCGCATCCGGCCGGCGCCGAACGCCGGCATCATCCACGGATCGGTCGCGAACGCGAGACGGGTCCCCGGCTCTTCCAGCCAGCGCAGGATGCACTCGGTTTCTTCGGCGAGCGGAGTGTGACTTTCGTCGACGACGTCGGCGGTCGAGCGCAGGGCATCGATGATCGGCCACGGCGGCACCCCGCACGGGGCGTGCCCGGCAGCGGCCAGCCGGCCCGCGCGCACCACCGCGAGTTCCCACCCGCCGCCGCCGTCGGGGCGGGCGGCAACGAGTTCGGCGACGGCCCGCAGCGACGCGAGCCGCTGCATGCGCGCGCAGGCGCGCACGACCGTCGCGATGCGGTCGCGGACCACCGCCGCGCGCTCGAAGCGCTGGTCCTCGGACAGCGCGGCGAGCTTGCGCTCGAGCGGCTGGACGAGCGGCCGGACGTCACCCGTCCAGGCCGAGGCGACCAGCCCCACCAAGGCGGCGTACTGCTGGGGGCTGGTCTGGCCCTCGCACGGTGCCCCGCAGCGGCCGATGCCGGCGAGCGCGCACGCGGCCCGGACGACGCGACGCAGCGAGAGCCGGTCGGTGCACTGCCGCAGCGGCACCGCGTCGTGGATCGCGTCACGCACGGCCTCGGCCTGGCGGTGCGAGCGCAGCGGCCCGAGATAGGACGCGCCGTCGTCGCGCCGGTCGCGCACGATCGACAGTCGGGGGAAGGGTTCGACGGTCAGCTTGAGCCATACCGCCCGTTCGGGGAACTTGGAGCGCCGGTTGTACCGGGGCTTGTGCGCGGCAATCAGGCGCAGCTCCCGAACTTGGGCCTCGAGCGGGTGGGCGCAGGCGATCGGGTCGACCCGGTCGGCGAGGCCGACCATCTCGCCCATCCGGCTGCGGGTCTCGCTGGCGACGAAGTACTGCCGGACCCGGGCCCGGACGTTGCGACTGGTCCCGACGTAGAGCGGTCGGCCCTGGGCGTCGCGGAAGATGTAGACGCCCGGACCCGTCGGCAGGTCGTTGGCGAGGTGCCGCTTGCGGCGCTGGGCGTCGGTGACCTGGGCCGTGAACGAGCGGAGTTCGGGCAGCGAATGGACGCCGAGGCCACCGAGGCGGGCAATCAGTCCATGCAAGACGTCGACGGTCGCCCGGGCGTCCTCGAGCGCGCGGTGGTTGGGCGTCGTGGCGGCGTGGAAGAACGGCGCCAGAGTCGCGAGCTTGCAGTTGGGCACCTCGTCGCGGGTCAGCACCCGGCGGGCGAGGACCGCCGTGTCGACGACCGCGAAGCCCGGCCACGCGATGGCGAGTTGCGCGCACGCGGCCTTCAGGAAGCCGACGTCGAACGGCGCGTTGTGGGCGACGAGGACGCTGCCGCGGGCGAATTCGAGAAAGGACGGGATGGCCGCCCCGATGCTGGGCGCGCCGCACACCATCGCATCGGTGATCCCGGTGAGGACACTGACGAACGGCGAGATCGCCATGCCGGGATCGACGAGGGTCTGGAACTCGCCGAGCACGTCGCCACCGCGGACCTTCACCGCCCCGATCTCGGTGATGGCGTCGCCCGCGGCCGCCCCACCGGTGGTCTCGAGGTCGACGACCACGAACGTCGTCGTCCGCAGCGGCTCGCCGAGCTCGTCCAGGCTCAGCTGCAGCGGTGCCGACGTCATGCTGCGCAAGTTAGGCCGAAGGTCCGACGAAACCGCGCAGCCACGCCCACCCGCGGGCCGTACCCTGCCGACGTGGGCACGCCAGGACCAGATGACGCCGTCGACGCGGCGCTCAACGAGCCGGCCCGGGCCCAGCTCATCGGGCTGGCCGCGGAGGTCCTCGGCCGGCTGCCGGCCGACGAGGTGCCCGCGTCCCTGCGGGCGATCGCGAGGTTCGCGCCGGCCAAGCGGCAACGGCTCGGCGGGGTCGCGATCGCCGCCGCGCTAGATTCCGACGACACGTTCCGGGGGAAGGTGGCCGAGGCCGTGACCGAGGCGTCGCCGGATCTCACCGCCGCGGTGCGGGACGGAACCCCCACGAGCGCCGCGGATCCCATCGACGTCGCCGTGGTGGCCTATCTGACCCGCCCCGCGGGGTGGGGTGACATCCTCGCCCGAGCCGGCCGGCGGTGGGCGGAGGAGCGCGCCGCGGCGGTCGGCTCCAAGGACGAGATCACCCGGCTGCGCACCGAACTCGCCGAGCTGCGAACGCAAGCGCGGGGCGAGAGCGCTCGGGTTCGCGAGGCGGTGGCCACCGCCGGTGCGAAGACCGACGCCGACCTCGCCGACCTGCGCCGCGCGCTGCGCGACCGCACTCGCGAACTGCGCGCCGCCGAGCGGGACCTGGCGGCGGCCCAGCAGGCCGGGGCCGACCTGCGCGCCCGGCTCGAAGCTCAGGCGAGCGCGAACGACAGCGAGCTGCGCCGCCTCCGCGGCCGGCTCGCCGAAGCGGAGCGAGCGGCGGAGGCGGCGCGCCGCGGCTCGCGCACCGAACGCGACATGGACGACGCCCGGCTGTGGCTGCTCGTCGACACGCTGGTCCAGGCGGCCGGGGGAGTGCGGCGGGAGCTGTCGCTGGCCGCGCCGACGATGCGCCCGGCCGACGCCATCGCCTCGGCCGGGGCGGGCGCTACCGGCCGCAGCGCCGATGACGTGGCCGCCCTCGACCGGCTGCTCGCCCTGCCCAACGTCCACGTCATCATCGACGGCTACAACGTCACCAAGACCGGTTACGGCGACCTCTCGCTCGTCGAGCAGCGAACCCGGCTGATCGGTGCGCTCGCTGCGCTCGCCGGGCAGTCCGGCGCCGAGATCACGGTTGCGTTCGACGGCGGGGCCAAGCCGCCCGCGCAGCCTCCTGCACCCCGGGGTGTGCGCGTTCTGTTCAGCGCTGCGAACGAGATCGCCGACGATCTCATCCGGCGGCTCGTGGCCGGCGAGCCGGACGGCCGGCCGGTCGTCGTGGTGACCAGTGACCGGCAGGTCGTGACCGACACCGGCCGGCACGGCGCGTGGGCGGTGCCGTCCGCGGTGCTGCTGGCCCGGCTCGGCTGAGCCGTTGCCGCGCGCTCGGCGAAAAGTGTCGGTGGGGCTACCTAGCGTTGCGGGCGAGCCGGTGGAGGCCGGCACGACCGAGGAGTGCGCATGCTGATCGACTGCGAGACCTGCATCGCCCGCGACCGCGCCTGCCGCGACTGCGTGATCACCGTGATGCTCGGAACGGCACCGGAACCGATCGAGTTCGACGACGCCGAGCGGCGGGCAATCGGCACGCTGGCCGACGCAGGGCTCGTGCCGCCGCTGCGGCTTGTGCCGGGTTCGTCCAAGATTGTCGGGGTTGTTGCCTGACTTTCTGCACGAATTCCGACGGGCCTGGGGGGTCGCGTTGCACAGGTTCCGGTACGGGTCGTAACCTTTCCGAGACCTTCGGTTCCACGGTGGCCTTACCCGGGCCATCACCGGAGGTACCGCCGAATCGCAATTGACTTTGTGGCTGGCGCGCGCATCGACCGGTGCGTCGGCCGCGGGGGCGAACCGGGGACCCAACGTGTCCCTTGGGGTGAATCGGGGTGTTCCACCGCGTCGGACTGGCGCGGCCGGGCCACTCCGTAGGGCTACTTCCTGGCCCGAACCCGTCAGCTAACCCGGTAGGCGGACGAGGAAGAAGGAGATCTGCCGACCGTGGCGATCCGTTTCGCGTGTCGTGTACGTCCCCTGCTCGCCGTAGTCGCTCTGGGCGCCACCATCGTGGTCGCCCCGACGCTGGCCGAAGCCGCGCCCCACGCGCAGCCGTCGGTCACGTCGGTCCAGAAGCAGCTCGGCGCGCTGGCCCTGAAGAACTCGCAGCTCGTCGAGAAGTATGACCACGCTCAGGTCGTGGTCGGCAAACGACAAAAGGCGGCCCAGGCCGCTACCCGAGCATCGGCGAAAGCGGCCGCGGCCTATACCCAGGCGCACGCCGAGTTCGCGCAGGTGATCCAGACCCAGTTCGAGAGCGGCTCCTTCGGTGCTGCGGCCGCGTT
>DATAQD010000107.1:0-6956 GCA_036264855.1 Jatrophihabitans sp.
CGTCTGGCCCGGCAGCAGGCACGCCGGCGACAGCGTGAGCGCGCGGCGGGCGTTGCCGTCGTCCTCGTCGGGCTGTTCGTCGCGGCAGTGGCGATCGTGGCGCTGCGCGAGCCGAATGGGCATGGCGCTACCGCGGCCGCAGGCCGCACGAGCGCGTTGAGTTCGACGCACGCGCCCACCCCGACCGCGTCGAAGACCCACCCGGCATCGTCGGCCCCGCCCACCGCCGACGTGCAGTCCGGGGCCCGGGTCAAGGACATCCCGCTGGTCGTCCTGAACAACACGACGACCACGGGCCTCGCGAAGCAGGCTGCCCAGCGCTTCGAGTCCGGCGGCTGGACGGTCACCCGCTACGACAACTACCAGAACAGCATCTTGTCGACGTGCGCGTACTACGACCCCGCCCAGCCCGGTTCAAAGGCTGCGGCGGAGGCGCTTCAGGCGCAGTACCCGACGATCAAGCGGGTCGAGCCGAAGTTCGCCGAACTGCCCAGCGGGCCGATCGTGGTCGTCCTCACGCCGGACTACTCGGCGGGATAACGCGCGAATCGGCTGTGTCATCATGGACGGCACAACCGAATAGCACCGCTCATCCAGAGGGGCAGAGGGACCGGCCCGACGAAGCCCCGGCAACCGCGCACGTTGACTCCACCGATCTCCTTCGATCGGTCGCGAGGCCGCCGTACGCAGGTGCCAACTCCGGCCCGCGCGTGACCGCGACGGGAAAGATGAGGAGAAAGGCCTCGTACTCATGACTGTCCTCGCTGACCGGCACACCGTGCCCTCCCCCGCCTCTGCGCTCGTGTGTCGCAACTGCGGCGCCGAGTACCCGCTCGGTCCGCAACACGCGTGCGCCGAGTGTTGGGGTCCGCTGGAGATCGGTTACGACCCCGCGGCGCTCGCGCGCGTCACGCACGACGAGATCCAGGCCGGCCCCCACTCGATCTGGCGATACGCCGGCCTGCTGCCGGTTGGCCAGTCGGCCGCCCGGGTCGATTCCGGGACCGGCATGACGCCGCTCATCCGCGCCGACCGGCTCGCCGACGAGCTCGGCTTCACCGCCCCGGTGTGGATCAAGGACGACTCGGCGAATCCCACGCACTCGTTCAAGGACCGCGTCGTCTCGGTCGCCATCACGGCGGCCCGCGAGCTCGGCTTCGAGCGGATCGCGTGCGCCTCGACCGGCAACCTCGCCAACTCGGTGGCCGCACATGCGGCCCGGGTGGGCATGCCCTCGATCGTGTTCGTCCCCTCTGACCTCGAACCCGCCAAGATCGTCCAGACCGCGATCTACGGCGGCACGCTGGTCGGCATCCAGGGCTCCTACGACGACGTCAACCGGCTGTGCTCCGAGCTGTCCGAGACCGACGAGTTCGAGAACACCGGCTTCGTCAACGTCAACATCCGTCCGTACTACGCCGAAGGTTCCAAGACGCTCGGATACGAGGTCGCCGAGCAGCTCGGGTGGCGGATCCCCGGCCAGTACGTCGCGCCGATGGCGTCCGGGTCGATGCTGACGAAGATCCACAAGGCGTTCAAGGAGCTGGTGACGGCCGGCCTGGTCCCGGCATCGACGTGGAAGGTGTACGGCGCGCAATCGGCCGGTTGTTCCCCGATCGCGACCGCGTTCGAGTCGGGCGTCGATGTCGTGACGCCCGTCAAGCCGATCGGTATCGCGAAGTCGCTGAACATCGGCAATCCGGCCGACGGCCCGTACGCGCTCGACGCCGTCCGCAGCACTGGGGGAGCGATGGCCTCCGTCGGGGACGACGAGATCCGGGAGGGCATCCGGCTGCTCGCGCGCACAACTGGTGTGTTCGCCGAGACCGCGGGCGGAGTGACCGTTGCGGTGCTGCGCAAGCTCGTGGCGGCCGGTGCGATCGACACGTCCGTCGAGACCGTCCTCTACAACACCGGCGACGGCCTGAAGACGATCGACGCGATCAGCGAGGGCGCCCACCCCACGGCCGTGATCCCGCCGACCCTGAAGGGGATGCGCGAGGCCGGCCTGCTCTAGCTGCTGATCACCCTTTCCTCGCGTGTGACCGATTTCGAGGCTGGAACCGGTTACGCGCGAGGAAGCGTGATGCGAGCTTCGGGCGACGCGGGCGGGCGACAGGAAAAGGTGATCGTCGGACCCAACCTTGCCGCGCGGTCTGGACGTAGACAGGGTGTGGACGTGCGCACTGGAGCGAGACGCCCGGCCGAGCCCGATGCCACCGCGGCCGCCGAGTTCGCCGCATGGGCCGGTCCGTCGCTGGTCGCGATGAAGCGCTTGGCCCGACGTCTGGCCCCGCACGCCGACCCTGACGACGTGGTCCAAGACGCCCTCGCTCGCGCTTGGCAGAAGCGGGCCCTGTTCGACGCCGAGCGCGGCACGTCGACGACCTGGCTGCTGGCGATCACCGCGGACCAGGCCCGCGGGGCGCGGCGCAGCCGGACACGGCGCCTGCGCGTCGTCGACGACTCCGCCGAGCTGCCCGAGTGCCCGACAACCGATACCGCCGTCGATGTCGACCTGGAACGCGCGATCGACCAACTGGCCGAACGGCAGCGGCTCGCTGTCCACCTGCACTACTTCGTCGGCCTGAGCGTCGAGGACGCCGCCGCAGTCATGGCCTGCTCGCCTGGCACCGTCAAGTCGACGCTCTATGACGCCCGGGCCCGGCTGCGCACGATCTTGGGAGACGACGATGACCACTGACGAGCAGATGGATGGCCGACTGCGAACCGCTGGCGCGAACTGGCGGGCGGCGAGTGTCGAGCAGCCTGGCGGCATGGCCCAAGACCCAGCAGGATCCGACGTGCAGGAGCTCATCGTCGCCCCGGCGAACAGCGTCCGGAGCAAGATCATTATGGGGCTGTCCGCTGCGGCGGTCGTCGCCCTCGAAATCGGTGTGGCGCTCGGACTGTCCGGACGTGACTCCAACGGCCCCCGACCCGGCGCCACTGGGTCGAGGGCGATCGAGCAGGTGCATTGGCGGTTGGCGAGCATCGACGGCGTGGCCGGCGACTACGGCGGCGCGCTGTTCGTCGACCGAGACAAGATCCAGGTCAACGACGGGTGCAACTCCGGCGGTGGCTCCGGGACCGTTACCGACACCACGCTGGAGTTCCGCGACATCGCGATGACGGCCATGGGTTGTTTGGGAGCGCGCGGCGAGTCCTCGGGGCGCGTCGACAGGATCCTCGTCGGCACGGTGACGTGGTCGGTCGACAACGGCAGCCTGACCCTGACGAAGCCCGGCGCCGGCACGCTGACCTATCGCGTGACGCCACCAACGACGCCGGTCACCGATCCGGCGCTGCTCGTCGGCACCTGGACCCTCAACGGGATCGAGCACACCACCGGCAACTCGGCATCGGGGAGCGGATCCTCGGACATGGGCGGCGCCGTCCAGTTCGACCGCGCCGGGCGAGTGACGATCAATCACCGCTGCTACATCAAGCGCGGCGACGCGGGCCTCGGCAACGGCACCATCGACATCCGAAACCTCACGCCGGACCTGCCGCACAGGTGCCCCGCCAACCCGACCCAGCAGGAAGCCAATCAGGACCGCGAGGTGGACGGCGTCCTCACCGGCCACGTCAGCTGGGCGGTCAAAGACGACACCCTGAGGCTGACGAAGGGCAGCACGACGCTGACGTTTGACAGGCGTTAGCGCCGTGCCCGGCCGCAGCGCGAGCGCCTCCAGGGACGCGTCCAAACCGGCGTTAGAACCGGGTAAACCGGGTCTTGGCGGCCTGGCTGAGGTCCGTGTAGCGTCCCCGGCGGTCGAAGTGACCGACGTTTTCGCAGGCGAAGTCCCACGGTCCTCAGGGAGCGTGCACTGCACAGATGCGGGACCGCGGAACGAAGACCCCGAGGCCCACGAACTGTGGGATCGGACCGGCCTGTTCGAAGGAGTGCACGTGGCACAGGGCACCGTGAAATGGTTCAACGGCGAGAAGGGCTTCGGCTTCATCGCCGTGGACGGCGGGGAGGACGTCTTCGTCCACTTCTCCGCCATCCAGGCCGATGGTTATCGGACACTGGACGAAGGCCAGCGCGTGGAATTCGATCTCGCTCAGGGCCCGAAAGGCCCGCAAGCCGAGAACGTCCGCGTCATAACCGGCTGAGGACCGCAGCCACCAGGCGGCCCGGACCGGAAACGGACCGGGCCGCTCGTGCTTTCACCGGGGTCGGCCGGGCGTCACTGGCAGGTGCAGGGGCCCGCGGATGGTCGCGGCGTTGCGGCGCACCACTCGTCCGGCGCGGCGCAGGTCGGGAAGACGCTGGGCCAGCGCGGCGAAGGCGGTGGTTGCCTCGAGCCGCGCCAGTCCCTGCCCGAGGCAGTAGTGGATGCCGCTCGAGAACGCCAGGTGCTCGACCGGCGGCGTGCGAGCGATGTCGAATCGCGCCGGGTCGGCGTACACGTGCGGGTCGCGGTTCGCGCCGCCGATGAGTGTGGCGACGAACTGTCCCCTGCGCACCGCGACACCGTCGAGGTCGACGTCGTGCAGCGCAAGGCGGCCGGTGCGCTGCACGGGCGGGTCGAAGCGCAGGGTCTCTTCGGTGGCATCCGCGGCGAGGCCCGGGTCGTTGCACAATGAAGCCCACTGGTCCGGGTGGTCGAGCAATGCGAGCACGCCGTTACTGACGAGGTTGACGGTGGTCTCGAAGCCGGCGATCAGTAGCAGGACGCACAGGGGCACCATCTCGTGAGCCTCGATGCGGTCGCCCTCGGCGGCGACGATCGTGCTGATGACGTCGTCGGCCGGCTCGTGGCGGCGCAACTCGAACAGCTCGCCGAACATCGCCTCGAGCCCGGCGTTGGCCTGCATCAGCGCGCGGGCGTGACGCAGCGACTTCACGCCGTCCAGCGCACTGCCGATCGTTGCGCCCCAGCGCGCGAAATCGTCCACGCGGGTGTTGGGGACACCGAGCAGATCAGTGATGACCTTGATCGGCAGCGGTGCGGCGAAGGACTGCACGAGGTCGACGCAACCGGTTCGGGGCAGGTCGTCGATCAGCTGGTGGACGGTCTTCTCGATCCGCGCGGCATAGCCGGCAATCTGCTTGGGGCTGAACGCTGGCGTCGCCAGTCGGCGCAACCGGGTGTGATCGGGCGGGTTGAGCTCCAGGAAGGACAGGTCGAACGCCTGGTCGCCGGGGACCGCGCCCTCGGGATGGACGCCGAAATGACGGTCGCGCAGCACCCGGTTGCTCACCGCGTGGCTGGTCGTCACCCAGTTGCCGAGCCGGGTCGCGACGATCGGTCCTTCGGCGCGCAATCGCTCATAGATCGGGTACGGGTTGTCGCGCGCCGGGCCGAGCATCAGCAGTGACATCGGGTCGTTCCGGACGTACCCGTGGTAGGCGGTGACCGCCCTCGCCCGGTACAGCTCGGACGCGAAGGCCGCCACTTGTCGCAACTGCGGGACGGTCGCCATGGTCGCGCCAGGATAGGTCTCTGCCGGGTCACCGTCTCGCCACCTTGCACTCTCGGGGACCGAGTGCTAAACCTGAATTGGCACTCGGCTAGGCTGAGTGCCAGCCGGTTGCGCAGTGAGGTCCGGTATCGGGCCGTCCGTCGCGGGCACCGCACGCCGGTATGACAAGCGTGTCCACCTAAGAGTGAGGACCACACCGAATGGCCAAGTTGATCGCGTTCGACGAAGAGGCCCGTCGCGGCCTTGAGCGCGGCATGAACCAGCTCGCCGACGCCGTCAAGGTGACGCTCGGCCCCAAGGGCCGCAATGTCGTGCTGGAGAAGAAGTGGGGCGCCCCCACAATCACAAACGACGGCGTATCGATCGCCAAGGAGATCGAGCTCGAGGAGCCGTTCGAGAAGATCGGCGCCGAGCTCGTCAAGGAAGTTGCCAAGAAGACCGACGACGTCGCCGGTGACGGCACGACGACGGCCACCGTCCTGGCCCAGGCCCTGGTGAAGGAAGGCCTGCGCAACGTTGCCGCGGGCGCCAACCCGATGGCGCTCAAGCGCGGCATCGAGGCGGCCGTCGCGTCGGTGTCCGAGGTGCTGGGCAACCAGGCCAAGGACGTCGAGACCAAGGAGCAGATCGCCGCGACCGCGTCGATCTCCGCCGCTGACACCACGGTCGGCGAGATCATCGCCGAAGCCATGGACAAGGTCGGCAAGGAAGGTGTCATCACCGTCGAGGAGAGCAACACCTTCGGCCTCGAGCTCGAGCTCACCGAGGGCATGCGCTTCGACAAGGGTCACCTGAGCGCCTACTTCGTCACTGACGCCGAGCGCATGGAGACCGACCTCGAGGATCCGTACATCCTCATCCACGAGGGCAAGATCTCGAACGTCAAGGACATGCTGCCCCTGCTCGAGAAGGTCATGCAGACGGGCAAGCCCCTGGCGATCATCGCCGAGGACGTCGAGGGCGAGGCCCTCGCGACCCTGGTCGTGAACAAGATCCGCGGCACGTTCAAGTCCGTCGCGGTCAAGGCCCCGGGCTTCGGCGACCGCCGCAAGGCCATGCTCGCCGACATCGCCATCCTCACCGGTGGCGAGGTCATCAGCGACACCGTCGGTCTCAAGCTCGAGACCGCCGGGCTGGAGCTGCTCGGCCGGGCGCGCAAGTTCACCACCACCAAGGACGAGACGACGATCGTCGAGGGTGCGGGTGACGCGGAGCAGATCCAGGGCCGCGTCAACCAGATCCGCGCCGAAATCGAGAAGAGCGACTCCGACTACGACCGCGAGAAGCTGCAGGAGCGTCTGGCGAAGCTCGCCGGCGGTGTTGCGGTCATCAAGGTCGGCGCGGCCACCGAGGTCGAGCTCAAGGAGCGCAAGCACCGCATTGAGGACGCCGTTCGCAACGCGAAGGCGGCCGTCGAAGAGGGCCTGCTCCCGGGCGGTGGCGTGGCTCTGGCCAACGCCACGGTGACGGCGTTCGAGAAGCTCGAGCTCACCGGCGACGAGGCCACCGGCGCGAACATCGTC
>DATAQD010000143.1:0-18885 GCA_036264855.1 Jatrophihabitans sp.
TCCGCACCTGCCGCCTCGACGTCAAGCGCCTCGACACGGTGCAGGACTGGATCACCGCGCGTCGCCAGACCTGGGAACGCCGCCTCGATCGTCTCGGCGACTACTTGGCCGCCCACCCCGACGCACAACCCAACCCGAAGAAGGAGAAGCCATGAGCGTCGTGCACGACACCTTCCGTCTCGAGCGGACCTACCCGGCGGCACCCGAGCGGGTGTTCGCGGCGTGGGCCTCGCAGTCGGCGAAGTCGCAGTGGTTCGGCGAGGACGACGCAGCGACCCACGACCACACCCTGGACTTCCAGATCGGCGGACGCGAGCACATGAGCGGCAAGGTCCCCGACGGCCCGACGTTCTCCTACGACGCGGTCTATGAGGACATCGTCGATAACGAGCGCGCGGTGTGGTCCTACTCGATGCACCTCGACGGCCGCCGCATCTCGGTCTCGGTGGCCACGCTCGAGATCACCGGCGTCGCCGGCGGGACCAGCCTGGTGCTCACCGAGCAAGGCGCCTACCTCGACGGCCTCGACACCAGCGCCGCGCGCGAAGAGGGGACGAACCAGATCCTCGACAAGCTCGGGGACGTCCTCGCGGCCAACGCCTGACCACACGATCCGAGGGGAGACACCACGCATGACCGCCGACCGCCGTCGCTGGGCGGCCCTGATCGTCCTCTGCATGGGGATGCTCATGATCGTCCTCGACCTCACCGTCGTGAACGTCGCGCTGTCGGCGATCCAGGCCGACCTGGGTTTCTCGGAGTCGAGCCTCGCCTGGGTCGTTAACGCGTACATGATCGCGTTCGGGGGCCTGCTGCTGCTTGCCGGGCGCATAGGTGACCTGGTCGGGCGGCGCCGGGTGTTCCTGGCCGGGCTGGCGTTGTTCACCGTTGCCTCGCTCGCCTGCGGCCTGGCGCAGAGCGCAGGCGTGCTCGTGGCTGCGCGCTTCGTTCAGGGGATCGGCGGGGCGATGACCTCGGCCGTGATCCTCGGGATGATCGTGACGATGTTCCCGGAGCCCCGCGAGCAAGCCCGCGCGATCGGGGCCTTCGCGTTCGTTGCGTCCGCCGGCGGGGCCGTCGGCCTGCTGGCCGGCGGCCTGCTCACCCAGACGATCAACTGGCACTGGATCTTCTTCATCAACATCCCGTTCGGGGTCGTCACCGGGCTGCTGGCGCTGCGGTTGGTCGATCACGAGCACGGCATCGGCCGGCGCGAGGGCACGGACGTGCTCGGCGCCCTGACGGTGACCGCCGCGCTGATGCTCGGGGTCTACGCGATCGTCGGGCCGGCCGCCACCGACGGCTGGGGCGCTGCCCCGACGCTGGGGTTCGGCGCGGCGGCGCTGCTGTTGCTCGGGCTGTTCATCGCCCGCGAGCTCACCGCGTCCAATCCGCTCGTGCCCATGGGGATCTTCCGGTCGCGCAACGTCACCGGCGCGAACCTGATCCAGATCGCCAGCGTCGCCGGCATGTTCGGCATCTTCTTCATGGGGTCGCTCTACCTCAAGAAGGTCCTGGGGTACGACCCGATGGACATCGGCCTGGCGTTCCTGCCGACGACGGTGCTCATGGGTGCGCTCTCGGTCCGGTTCACCGAGCCGCTCGTCTATCGATTCGGCGCGCGCCCGGTGATGGTGACGGGCCTGGTGCTCATCGCCCTCGGACTTGGCGTATTCACCCAGGCTCCGGTGGACGGGCACTACGTGCAGCACGTCCTGCCCGTCATGGTGCTGCTGGGCATCGGCGCCGGCCTGGCCTTCCCGGCACTCATGACGCTCGCGATGTCGGGCGCCACGGGCGAGAACGCCGGCTTGGCCTCGGGGTTGGTGAACACCACCGCGCAGGTCGGGGCCGCGCTCGGCCTGGCGGTCCTGGCCACGCTGTCCGCCTCGCGGACCGCCGGGCTGGGCGAGGACGGCGTGGGGACCAAGGCGGCGCTCACCGGCGGATATCACCTCGCGTTCTGGGTCGCCGCCGCGCTCGTCGCGGTGTCGATCGCGATCGCGCTGTTCGTGCTTGAACCGGTCCACGGAGGGCACGGCGCGGGCGCCCGGGCCGAGGCCCCCGCCGAGGGCGGCGCGGACGCCCCGCTGGCCGGGATCAGTCCGGGCTGAGTGCGCCAGCATGGTGATCCGTGACGCCGCGTCCGGACGATCAAAGACACCTCGAGCCGAACTCAGCCCGGGCTGACCCGGCGGTCGCGGATGTCGGCGCTGCGGGAGTCGGTGCCGAGCAGCTCGAAGGCTCCGCCGATGTTGGCGAGCGTGGCCCGAGTGGCCGCCAGCATGCGCCGTACCGACTCATCGGTGATGCGGGCACCGCCGACGTCCACGCGCAAGTGGCGACGTCCGGAACGGATGTGCGTGCCCAGGACGCTCAGGAGCATCGGGCAGGTTCGGGGGGACAGCACCCCCGTGACCCGGATGGTCGCGGTGAGCGCGTCGGCGGCGGTGGTCGCCACCTCCAGACCGGTGAAGGGCGGCGGAGGCCCGGCGCCCGGCGTTCCTCGCGTCATCGATCCTCCGCCCACACCGCCGCCCATGACACGACGTGCTGCTCCTACCCACGCTTCACGCGCCGATGACGGGACCAAGGTCCCCCATCGTCACCCCGGTAGTTGCCTAGCCGCGACGCGCTCGAGGCCCACTTGAACAGCAGAGCCAGTGACCGGAACCTCGAACCGACCGCCGACGGTTGGCAGCTCGAGGCGAGGCTCGTCGGCACGACTCCGCACTGGGTCCCGGGCGAACGCGGGCCCAGGTGCACGGCGAATACGTGCCGGCGTTCGGCCCGGCCGCCGCCGCGGTCGGGCCGCCCGAGGACCGGTCACCCGCGGGCGGACCAGCGGACCGGCACCACCAAGGACCAACGGTCCGGGTCTTCTCACCCTGTTCCGACATCGGCCACGACTCCATACTGGGCACGCGGGGTAAGCGCGGGGCCCAACCGGCGAAGGATCCCAATGCCGATGTCCCAGCCCCGACTCGCCACCCTCATCGCCGTGGCGGCGACGGTCCTCGCCTCGACCGGGCTCGTGCTGGCTGCCCCGGCCAGCGCCACCGTCCCCCACCCGGCCGCGCCGGCCGGTCTGACCCGCACGATCGAGCCCCTCGCGGACTACGTCGAGCAGGTCTCTTGCGACCCGCACCTACGTTCGGGCACCGCCAAGCTCGCCCGTCTGCTCGCAGCCACCTACACGTCCTACAGCGCGACGAGCTGGGCCTCGACCTATGACTGCGGCACCGACGGCAATCACAGCGAGCACTACGACGGCCGGGCCATCGACTGGATGGTCGACGTCCACAACCCCCGCCAGTTCGCCGCCGCCAAGGCGACGATCGCGTGGTTGCTCGCGACCGACGCGGCCGGCAACCGGTTCGCCATGGCCCGGCGGCTGGGCGTCATGTACCTGATCTACAACAACCGCATGTGGGGCTCCTGGGACGGCACGTGGCAGCCCTACAACAACTGCGCGAACCTGCCCGGCCGCGCCGACGACAACGCCTGCCACCGCACCCACATGCACATCTCGCTGTCCTGGAACGGCGCGACCGGCCGGACCTCCTTCTGGACGAACCGCGTCTACCTGACCGACTTCGGGCCGTGCCGCGCGGCGGACCTGAACTGGGCTTTCTTGTACACGCGGGTCAACCCCCAGGCGTGCCCGCAGTATCCCCAGGTCCAGGCTAAGGGCACCGCTTCGGCGACCAAGAAGGCGCTGGTGACCTACTCGGGCGCCGCTGTCCGCGGCGGGTGGGGCGGGCCGGCCGTCAGCGCGGTGCAACGGGCCCTGCACGTCACCGTGACCGGCGTCTTCGGCCCGGCGACCGTCTCCGCGGTGAGGCATTTCCAGGCCACGCACAGCGGCTGCCCGATCACCGGGGCGATGAATCAGAGCACGTGGCGTGCCCTGCTGGCGGTCACGCGGTAGCCGCAGTCAGGACTCCTTCGCCACTCGCGCGACGATCGTCTCGCCGATCTCGGCCAGCTGCTCGAGCTGCTCGGGGGTGAGGGCGTCGATGACGTGGCTGCGGACCGTCTCGACGTGCCCCGGCGCGGCCGCGGCCAACACGTCGAAGCCGATATCGGTGAGCCGGGCGTTCTGCCCGCGCCGGTCGGTCGGGCAATCCTCGCGCACGACCCAGCCGCGTTCCTCCAGCCGCGCTACCGCGTGCGAGAGACGGCTGCGGGACGAGAGTGTGACGGCGGCCAGCTCGCTCATCCGCATCGTCCGACCTTCGGTTTCGGAGAGCCGGACGAGAATCTCGTAATAGGTGTGCGGCATGTCCGCCTCGCGCTGGAGCTGGCGGTCCAGCGCGTCGAAGAGCACCTTGTTCGATTCGAGGTACGCCCGCCACGCCCGCTGCTCGGCAGCGGTAAGCCATCGGGTCGCCATCCGTCGAGACTACATGGTTGAACTTTCAACTGTTTGGACGTAGTGTATGGAGGACCCGAACAGGAGTCCGTCATGGCCATCCACCGCCTCAACCACGCCGTGCTCTACGTCCGCGAGGTCACCCGCAGCGTCGCCTTCTACCGCGACGTCCTCGACTTCGACGTGATCATGCAGCTGGGAACCCGGGCGGCGTTCCTGCGCGCCGCGGGGTCGACTAACGACCACGACCTCGGGCTGTTCGAGCTCGGGCCGCAGGCGGGGTCGTCCCAGGCCGGGCGCAGCACCGTGGGCCTGTACCACCTGGCCTGGGAGGTCGACACGCTGGGCGACCTCGAGCGCATCGCCGCCCGGCTGGCCGAAGCCGGCGCGCTGGTCGGATCGTCGGACCACAGCACCACGAAATCGCTGTACGGCCGCGATCCGGACGGCCTCGAGTTCGAGATCGCCTGGATCGTCCCGGCCGATCTGCTCGATGACGAGGCGCGGGCCGGCCGCACCGCTATCCGGCCGCTCGATCTGGGCCGAGAGATGGCGCGCTACGGAGCCGAGACCCCGGGCGGCATCGGCATCAGCCGCACGGTTTCGAGCTGAGGACGACTGCTACCGGTTACGACCGCGGTTAGCGCCGCGGAAACGCCGGGTACCTCCTGAGCATCTGATTTAGAGGAGGTCCGCACATGCTCGGCTTGATAATCACCCTCATCATCGTCGGCCTGATCGCCGGCGCGGTGGCCCGACTGCTGGTGCCGGGTCGCGACCCGATGGGGATCGGCGCAACGATCCTGCTGGGGATCGTGGGCTCGTTCATCGGCGGGTTCCTCGGGTACGTGCTGTTCCACCACGACAAGTCGGGCGGGTTCTTCCAGCCCGCCGGCCTGCTCGGTTCCATCATCGGCGCGGTGATCGCCTTGCTGATCTACCGCAAGGTCGGCCACAACCGGTCGGTGCGCGCCTGACGCCAGGCCTCACCGGCGCGATGTGACCTCGCCCCCGTCCGGGCAATCCGGGCGGGGGCGAGGCCTGTGCGCACCTAGACTCGAGGGTGTCCGCTCCCTCTCGCGAAGGCACACTCGATATGACCGACGCCCCCGCCCGCGTCCTGCTCCTCGAGCAGATCCACCCCGACGCGGAGGAGATCCTGCGTTCGTCGGGCTTTGAGATCGAGGCCATGGCCCGCGCCCTCGACGAGGACGAGCTCATCGAGAAGCTGCCCGGAGTGGCGCTGCTGGGGATCCGGTCCAAGACCCGCGTCACCCGGCGCGTCCTGGAGGCAGCGCCGGAGCTCATCGCCATCGGCGCCTTCTGCATCGGCACGAACCAGATCGACCTCGTCAGCGCATCCGAGCGCGGCGTCACCGTCTTCAACGCCCCGTTCTCCAACACCCGCTCGGTCGTCGAGCTGGCGATCGCCGAGATCATCGCGATGACTCGCCGGCTGACCGAGAAGAACGCTTTCATGCACGACGGTGTGTGGGACAAGTCCGCAGACGGCGCGCACGAGGTCCGTGGCCGCACCCTCGGCATCGTGGGCTACGGAAACATCGGTACCCAGCTTTCGGTGCTGGCCGAGAACCTCGGCATGAAGGTTCTCTTCTACGACACCGCCGACAAGCTCGCCCTCGGCAACGCGCGGGCCTGCCTGTCGTTGAAGGAGTTGCTGGCCGAGTCCGACGTCGTCACCCTGCACGTCGACGGCCGGGCGGCGAACGAGAACTTCTTCGGCGAGGACGACTTCGCGACGATGCGGCCGGGCGCGCTGTTCCTGAACCTGTCCCGCGGTTTCGTCGTCGACTACGCCGCGCTGCGCGCGCACATCGAGGCCGGGCACATCTCCGGGGCGGCCGTGGACGTCTTCCCGGTCGAGCCGAAGGGCCGCGGCGACGAGTTCGTCTCCGAGCTGCGCGGGCTGCCGAACGTCATCCTCACCCCGCACATCGGTGGGTCGACCGAGGAGGCGCAGCAGGACATCGGCCGGTTCGTGGCGAACAAGTTCCGCGACTTCGTGCTCGACGGCTCGACGTCGATGAGTGTGAACGTTCCCGGGCTCACCCTGCCGCGCGCGGCCGGCACCCTGCGGCTGATCCACCTGCACCACAACGTCCCGGGTGTCCTGGCCCGGGTCAACGGCCTGCTCGCCGAGAGCGGGGTGAACGTCGAGGCGCAGATGCTCGGGACGCGCGGCGACGCCGGTTACGTGGTCACTGACAGTGCGAGCGGTGTCACCCAGTCGATCGTCGATCAGATCCGCGCCATGCCCGAGACCATCCGGCTGCGCGTCATCTTCTAGCCCTGGGCCCAGCTCCGCACCCGGTTGCGGCGAATCGGGCCTGCTCCGATGCCCCGGCGTTCCTTGGCTTTTCTGAGGGTGCCGCTCGAATCTCTGTGCGCGCCGGGTTGCGGCTTGCTACTGGCGGGTAATATCCTCCATGTTACTGGCGGGTAGCCGAACCGCATCCAGAGCAGGAGATTCCTCCCATGGGCCACTTCAAGAGCAATGTCCGTGACATCGAGTTCAACCTCTTCGAGGTCTTCGGGACCGACGCGGTGCTGGGTGTCGGCCCGTTCGCGGACCTGGACGTCGACACCGCCCGCGGCATGATCGCCGAGGTCGCCAAGCTGGCCGAGGGCCCGCTGGCCGAATCCTTCGCCGACGGCGACCGCAACCCGCCCGTGTTCGACCCGGACACGAACTCGGTGACGGTTCCCGAGTCGGTCAAGAAGTCGTTCAAGACCCTGTACGACAGTGAGTGGTGGCGCCTCGAGACGATCCCGGAACTCGGCGGCCAGCTCGCCCCCCGCACGGTCGTCTGGGCGGTCGCCGAGCAGATCCTCGGCTCGAATCCCGCGTTGCACATGTACATGGCCGGCGCGCCGTTCGCCGGCATCCTCTACCGCAACGGCAACGAGACCCAGAAGAAGATGGCCCAGCGGATGATCGACCGCGGCTGGGGCGCCACGATGGTGCTGACCGAGCCAGACGCCGGCTCCGATGTCGGCGCCGGCCGCACCAAGGCGATCGAGCAGGCCGACGGTTCCTGGCACATCGAGGGCGTCAAGCGGTTCATCACCTCGGCCGAGCACGACATGACCGACAACATCGTCCACCTTGTGCTGGCCCGCCCCGAGGGTCACGGTCCGGGTACCAAGGGCCTGTCGCTGTTCGTGGTGCCGAAGTTCCACTTCGACCCCGAGACCGGCGAGCTGGGCGAGCGCAATGGCGTCTATGTCACCAACGTCGAGCACAAGATGGGCCTGAAGGCGTCCACGACGTGCGAGCTGCGCTTCGGCGAGAACCCCGACGTCCCGGCCAAGGGCTGGCTCGTCGGCGACGTCCACGACGGGATCGCCCAGATGTTCCAGGTGATCGAGCACGCTCGGATGATGGTCGGCACCAAGGCGATCGCGACCCTCTCGACCGGCTACCTCAACGCGCTGGACTTCGCGAAGACCCGCGTCCAGTCGGCCGACCTCACCCAGGCCTCGGACAAGACCGCGCCGCGCGTCACGATCATCAACCACCCCGACGTGCGCCGCGGCCTGATGCTGAACAAGGCCTACGCCGAGGGCCTGCGCTCGCTCGTCCTCTACACCGCCGCCGCGCAGGACCGGATCATCATCGGCGAGCACAACGGCAGCGACACCACCCTCGACGAGGCCATCAACGACCTGCTGCTGCCCATCGTCAAGGGGGTCGGCTCCGAGCGGTCCTACGACCAGCTCGCCCAGGCGCTGCAGACGTTCGGCGGCTCGGGCTACCTGCAGGACTACCCGCTCGAGCAGTACATCCGCGACGCCAAGATCGACACCCTCTACGAGGGCACCACCGCGATCCAGGCCCAGGACTTCTTCTTCCGCAAGATCGTCCGGAACAAGGGCCAGGCGCTCGGCGCGCTCTCGGCCGAGATCACCGACTTCCTCGAGTCGATCGCCGGCGAGGGCCGGCTCAAGGAAGAGGCGGCCCTGCTGCAGAAGGCGCTCGAGGACTTCGGCGGCATCGTCAGCGCGATGTTCCAGCAGCTGATGAGCGGCCAGGAGGACGTCCGCAACGTCTACAAGGTCGGCCAGAACGCCACTCGGCTGTTGATGTCGGCCGGCGACCTGATGGTCGGATACCTGCTGCTGCGCCAGGCGTCGGCGGCGCTGACGAAGTTGGACGCCAACGGGGTCTCGGCCGCCGACCGCGCGTTCTATGAAGGCAAGCCGGCCGTGGCCCGGTTCTTCGCGACCACCGTGCTGCCCGAGCTGGCGGCGCGGCGCGCGGTCGCCGAGGCGATGGACAACGTCCTCATGGACGTGCCGGAGGCTTCATTCTGACCTTGTCGCCGGCGAAGGCCCCTCCCGTCCGGTTCACCGCGGCGGAGGGGGTCGTGGCGGCCCGCCGGTTCCCATCCGTGTGAGATCGGTGCTAACGTTGCCGCGTTGGCGGGGATTCCAATTCCGAGGGATTCTCATGTCCAAGCTGGCCAAGGTCGTCACCGCGACCGTCGTCGCCGCCCTGCTCGTCGCCGTTCCGGCCTTCCCGACGGTGGCCGGCGCCCGCGCTGCGCACGCAACGCACACCCACACGCACGCGACGAAGCACACGCACAAGACCAAGCCCGCGGTCCACGACCGGCTCGCCGGCCCCCGCCGCGGCGCGTCGCACGCCATCGCCGCCCAGTCCAAGGCGGTTGCGCGCCTTGTCGCCAACGCCTCCGGCCTCACCCTGAGCGATGGCGCCGCGCTGGGTAGCGCACTGGCTGCCGACCAAGCCGCGCTCCAGTCCGATCTCGCCGCAGTCGCGGACGCGACCAGCGTCAGGGCCCTGCGCGTCCTGGTAGCCGCCGCGGGCACCACGCGACAGCTCGCCCGGATGCAGTTCCAGGTCGTCGTCGCCGCTGACACCGCGGCCGCCCAGGCCGCCGCCACGAGTACGACCGTCGCCGACCTCGTCGCCAAACTGTCCGATCCGACGATCGTCGACCCGGCGGTGCTTGACCCGGCGGCCGGCCTGCTCGCCATGGCCGACGCATCGACCCAGCTGTCGAGTGCGACCGCGGCGGCGAACCTCGCCGTGACGACGATGCTGGCCCTGTCGCCGAGCGCCGCGCGCGCCGACTCGCACGTCGCCTACGCCGCCGCCGAGGCCAGCCTCGAAGCCGCCGGCACTGCGCTGCTCGCGGCGGCCACGGACGTCACCGACGTGCAGACGGCGTACAGCCTCTGATCAACCGATGAGAGCCGACAGGGCAGCGGTGTCGACTCCGCTGGCGGTCTGGATGTCCTCGCCTTCGAGCGCGCCGCACTGGATGCCCCGGAGCAGGAATCCGGCCAGGGCCCGGGCGGTGGCCGGCTCGTCCAGCACCCCGCTTTCGGCCCGCGCCAGGTAAGCGCGCAGGCGCGCGGCGGAGGCGGCGGCGCTGTCGCGGTAGAAGCCGAACGTGGCCGCGTAGCGGGTGGGCAGCTGGGCCGGGTGCAGGTCCCAGCCCTGGTAGAAGCCGCGTTCGAGGGATCGGCGGACGAGGCGGGCGTGCAGCGTCCACGCGTCGCGCACCGACTCCCGCGTGCCCACCGGCAGGACGTTCGTCGAACCGTCGCACACCGGGACGCCGGTGCCGGCCGCGGCCACCTGCATCACCGCCTTCGCGTGGTCGGCAGCTGGATGCTCCATGCTCTGGAACGCGGCCGCGATCCCGAGCGAGGCGCTGTAGTCATACGTGCCGTAGTGCAGGCCGGCGCAGCGTCCGGCCGCCACGTGCAGCATCGGCGCGACGAGCGCGGCGCCGTCCGCGCCGACGATCGCCTGCGGCGTCTCGATCTGGATCTCGAAGCCCAGCGTGGGCAGTGAGTACGCCGATTCCAGCGCCGCGCAGATCTCGACCATCGCCTCGACCTGGCGCACCGACGTCACTTTGGGCAGCGTGAACCGGAATCCCGGTGGCAGTGGCCCGGCGCCGAGCAGGCTCTCCAGGAACAGCTCGAGGGTCCGGACGCTCCGCCGCCGGGTCGGGCCCTCGAGTGATTTCATCCGGATACCCACGAACGCGGGATGGGCCATCCGGGCCAGCGCGCCGCCGGCCGCCCGGGCCGCCTCGTCCTCGGCGTCGTCGTCGCGAACCCCGTAGCCGTCCTCGAAGTCGATGCGCAGATCCTCGATCGGCTCGTCCTCGAGCTTGGCGCGGACCCGGGCCTGCAGATCGGCGTCGACGTCGGGGAGCGGGCCGTGTTCGTCCACCGCCGCGAGCGCGTCGACGCGCCAGTCGTCCACGGTCTGCTCGCCGAAGCGATCCGCCGGGACATAGACCGTGTGGACCGGCTGACGCCCGGCGCGCGACCCCGGGTAACGGCTCGTGCGTTGCGCGTCGTCAGCGGCCAGCACCGCGTCGAGCTGGCCGGCGAAGGCCGGGTCGAGCATCAGCGGTCTCCTCAGGCGAAGAACTCGGTCGGATCGCTGCGGCCGGCCTGGTCGGGCGGCAGCCGGTCGAGCCACCGCCGGGCGATGCCGTCGTACAGCTCGGCCGGGACGGTGCCGATCAGCCGCAGCCGGGAGATGCCGCCGTCGGGGTAGATGTCGAGCCGGACGAGCCGGGCGGGGGGCGCCGGCCGGGCGCGCAGGCGGTGCTCGGTGTCCGGGATCAGCCGGGTGCGCGGGAGGATCATCGTGCCGGTCTCGGCGTCGCTCACCGCGGCCCAGCCCGGCGCGTTGCCGACGAAGCGCGAGGTGTCGATGACCACCTCGTTAAGCACGCCGGGGGCCGCGAGCCGGACGACGAGCCAGTCGTTGCCGTCGTCGCGTCGCCGCGTGGTCTCCCACCCGTCCGACATCACCTGGGCCCGGCCGGGGGCGAGGGCGTTGGCCGGCGCGGCGTAGAACATGTTGCTGCACGAGTCGATGACGCCGCCGTGGGTCAGCGCGGCCAGATCGACCCGCCCCCCGAGGCGACGCGGATCGGGGACCACCTCACCGAAGACCCGGAAGCGGGCAACGCCGCCGTCGGGGTGAATCGTCAGCCTGACATGCGTCACCAGGCGGTCGGGGGCCTGGACCGATCGGATGTTCGCCGTGTCGCCGTCGAGGTCGGCCTTGTCGATCAGCGTCGTCCACTCGGCGGCGAGCACCTCGTCGATCGTGGGATAGCCGAGCAACGTGGTGGCCGCGACCGAGGCGAAGGGCGGGTAATTGCCGACGAAGTGCGCCGTGTCGACGTTGACGCCGCGCACCACGCCGGGGACGGCGAGCCGGATGATTACGAAGTCCTCGCCCGGACCCCGGCGCCGGCGCGTCTCCCACCCGTCGTAGACCTTGCCGCGCGGTCCGAACGCGGCGGGGTCGTGGGCCGCCGGTCCGGCCGCGATCAAGCTCTGCGCGTCGGCGAAGAACTCGTCGTTGGCGTACATGACCGAGCCGCCGAGCAGCCGCGACGCGAGATCCGGCAGGCACCGGAAGTCGAGCTGGTTCCCCGCCCGCTCCGTCATCTCCCGCCTCCGGCCGTCACCAGCTGGCCCCGGCGCTCGCCGCCGACCCGCTGCCCAGCCAACCACGTCTGCTTCACCACGCCCTGCAAGGTGCGGCCGGCGTAGGGGGTGATCGGGTTGCGGTGCCGCAGCTGGGCCGGATCGACGACGAACGTCTCGTCGGGGGCGAAGACGCAGAGGTCGGCGCGGGCGCCCGGCCGGATGGCACCGCGGCCGGACAGTCCGGCGAGGGCGGCAGGTCCGGCGGCCATCCACTGGGCGAGGCGGGCGAGCGCGACGCCGCGGCGCGCGGCCTCCGTCCACATCACCGCCAGCCCGAGCTGGACCGACGCGATGCCCCCCCACGCCGCGGCGAAGTCGCCCGCGTCGAGTTCCTTGGCCGCGATCGGGCACGGCGAGTGGTCGGAGACCACGCAGTCGATCGTCGCGTCCTCGAGCCCGGACCAGAGCGCGCCCCGGTTCGCGTCGTCGCGGATCGGGGGGCAGCACTTGAACTGGGTCGCGCCGTCCGGGACGTCCTCGGCCCGCAGCGTCAGGTAGTGCGGGCAGGTCTCGGCGGTCACCGGCAGCCCCTCGGCCTTGGCCGCCCGGATCAGGGGAAGGGAGGCCGCGCTGGAGAGATGGACGACGTGGGTACGGCAGCCGGTACGCCGGGTCTCGGCCAGCAGGGTGCTGATCGCGCGGACCTCGGCCGCACCCGGACGGGAGGCGACGAAGTCGGCGTAGCTGCGACCGCGCGCGGGCGGCGCTGCGTCGATCACTTGCCCGTCCTCCGCATGCGCGATCAGCAGGCCGTCGAACGCGGCGATCGCGCGCATCGCCTCGGCCAGCCCGGCGCGATCGAGCGGCGGGAACTCGTCCACTCCCGAGGGCAGCAGGAAGCACTTGAACCCGACGACCCCGGCTTCGTGGAGGGGTTCCAGATCGGTGGCGTTGCCCGGCACCGCGCCGCCCCAGAAGGCGACGTCGACGGCCAGCTGGCCCTCGGCCGCCGTGCGCTTCACCTGCAGCGCCGCCACGTCGACGGTGGGCGGGATGCTGTTGAGCGGCATGTCGACGATGGTGGTGACGCCGCCGGCCGCCGCGGCGGCGGTGGCGCTGGCGAAGCCCTCCCACTCGGTCCGTCCCGGCTCGTTCACGTGGACGTGGCTGTCGACCAGGCCGGGCAGCAGGACGCGGTCGGCGCCGAGGTCGATGACGTCAGCCCCGCCCGGGTCGGCGGAGTCGAGCACGTCGGTGATCAGGCCGTCGCGCAGCACGACACTCGCCGGACGTTCCCGACCGCCGGTGATCACGCGGGCCGCCCGGAAGATTGTGGTGCGGCTAATCGCCCGATCGTGGCACACCCGCGTCCGCCGAGCGGGCCCACAACCGCGCGCGCGGTGCGTAGGTTCGCACCATGACCGACGCACTCGTCGAGACCGGGGCGTTCGACCGGCTGTCACCGCTGGCGGCCGAGATGTTGCTCCGGCCGTGCTGCGCGAGCCGGGTCTGGATCGATGCCCTGGTGGCCGGCCGCCCATTCGGTGTGCTTGCGGCCCTCGTCGCGCGCTCGGACGACGTGCTGGCCGGGCTCGGCTGGCCCGACCTCGAAGAGGCGCTGGCCGCACATCCGCGCATCGGCGAGCGCCCCGCGGGGGCCGGCCGCGAGTCATTGTGGTCGCGCCAGGAGCAGTCGGGTGCCGCGGCCGATGGCGCGGCCTGCGCCGAGGCCGGTGCCGCGGCCGATGCCGCGGCCGATGCGACCGCGGCCCTGCGCGCGGGCAACGTCGAGTACGAGCGGCGGTTCGGGCACGTATTCCTCATCTGCGCGACCGGCCGCTCATCGGAGGAGATACTGACCGCGCTGCGGGATCGGCTCGGGAACGACGAGGGCGTCGAGCGCGAAGTCGTCCGCCACGAGCTCACCGAGATCGTCCGGCTCCGCCTGGCGAAGACGTTGCGATGAAAGGGTGGCCGACGTGAGTGTGTCCACCCACGTGCTCGACGCCGTGGCCGGCCGGCCCGCCCCAGGGGTCAGCGTCGTGTTCGAACGGCAGACCCCGGACGGCTGGGCCGAGGTCGCCGTGCGCCGCACCGACGGCGACGGCCGAGTGCCCGACCTGGCCGACTCGGCCGACGCCGGCACCTACCGGCTGCGGTTCGACGTCGCGGACTACTCCGACTTCTTCCCCGAGATCGTGATCGCGTTCCGGATCACCGATGCGGCCGCCCACCATCACGTGCCGCTGCTGCTGAGTCCGTTCGCCTACTCCACCTACCGCGGCTCGTGATGGCATGACCGTCGTCATCGAGGGCGGGCCCGTCGCGACCGTGGACGCGGCCGGGACCGAGCACCGGACCGGCCACGTCGTGATCGACGACGGGCGGATCAGCGCCGTCGGCGCCGGCCCAGCCCCGGCCGTCGAGGGCGCCACGCGCATCGACGCATCCGGCCTGCTGCTCACGCCCGGGTTGGTGAACAGCCACCACCACCTGTACCAGTGGATCACTCGCGGGTACGCCACCGACGACACCCTGTTCGGCTGGCTGGCCACGCTCTACCCGATCTGGTCCCGGCTGACGCCGGACCTCGTCCACGCGGCCGCGAGCGCCAACCTGGCCTGGCTCGCGCTGACCGGGTGCACCACGTCCACGGATCACCACTACGTCTTCCCGCATGGCGCGGGCGACCTGCTCGAAGCCGAAATCCTCGCCGCCCGCGACATCGGCCTGCGGTTTCACCCGGCCCGCGGCTCGATGAACCTGGGACAGTCGGCCGGCGGATTGCCGCCCGACGCGGTCGTCGAGAGCCACGACGCGATCCTGGCCGCGACGGCGAACGCGATCGATCGCTGGCACGACCCGGCGCCGGATGCGATGGTGCGGGTCGCCGTCGCTCCGTGCTCGCCGTTCTCGGTGAGCGCCGAACTGATGCGCGACTGCGCGGCGCTGGCGCGCGAGAGTGGCGTGCGACTGCACACCCACCTGGCCGAGACGGTGGACGAGGAGGAGTTCTGTCAGGCGACGTACGGGCGGACGCCGGCCGAGTACGCCGAGGACCTCGGCTGGCTGGGTCCGGACGTGTGGATGGCGCACGGCGTACACCTCGCGCCGGACGCGGTGCTGCGCTTCGCCGCGACCGGGACCGGCGTGGCCCATTGCCCGACGTCCAACGGCCGCCTCGGTGCTGGGATCGCACCGGTGCGGGCGCTGCTGGACGCCGGGGTCTCGGTCGGCCTCGGCGTGGACGGGTCGGCGTCCAACGAGTCCGGCCGGATGGTGGACGAGCTGCACCAAGCCGTGCTGGTCGCCCGATACGGTGGCGGTCCGCTGGCGCTGACCGCACGCGAATCGCTGCAGATGGCCACGATGGGTGGCGCCCGCTGCCTGGGCCGCGAGGCCGAGCTGGGCTCGATCGAGGTGGGCAAGCTGGCCGATGTGGCACTGTGGCGCATGGCCGACTTGCCGGGCGCCGGGATCGAGGACCCGATCTGCGCGCTGGTCCTCGGGGCGAGCACGCTCGAGCACCTCCTCGTCGGCGGGCGGCCGATCGTCGCCGGCGGCGTGCTGCGGACGGCCGACCCGGCTGCCCTGGCGGCGCGGGCGGCGGCGGCGAGCGCCACGATAGCGAGGCGCTGATGGACTTCCTGTACGCGCGCTCGTGGGACGACGCGGTCCGGGCGAAGGCCGACCGGCCCGACGCGGTGCCGATCAGCGGCGGCACCGATCTGATGGTCGACCTCAACTTCGACCGCCGCCGCCCGGCCGCACTGCTCGATCTCACCGCGGTCGAGGAGCTGACCGAGTGGCAGCAGATCGGCGGTGTCGTCCGCATCGGCGCGGGCCTGTGCTTCACCCGGGTCATCGACGAGATCGGGGCACTCGCCCCCGGTCTGGCCATCGCCGCGCGCACGATCGGGTCGCCGCAGATCCGCAACCGAGCAACCCTCGCCGGCAACCTGGCCACCGCCTCCCCGGCCGGCGACGCGCTGCCCCCGCTGCTGGTGGCCGACGCCACCGTCGAGGTCGCCTCGACCCGCGGCGAACGGACCGTCGCCGTCCGCGACTTCTTCCTGGGACCCAAGCGCAGCGTGCTCGAAGCCGACGAGCTGATCCGCGCCGTGCGCGTGCCAGTCGCCGCCGGGCCGCAGCAGTTCGCCAAGGTCGGCACCCGCAACGCGATGGTGATCGCGGTGTGCTCGTTCGCGCTGGCCCTGCACCCGGACCGGCGCTCGGTGGCCGGTTGCATCGGTTCGGCCGGGCCGACCGTGCTGCCCACGCCGGACGCCGAAGAGTTTCTCGAGGCCGAACTCACCGACCGCGGGCTGTGGGACTCGCGCGCCGAGCTGGACGCGGCGGTGGTGACCCGCTTCGGCGAGCTCGCCGCCGCGGCCGCCCGTCCGATCGACGACGTGCGCGGGACGGCGAGCTACCGTCGGCATGCGGTCGGCGTGCTGGCCCGCCGCACCCTGACCTGGGCCTGGACGGAGTACCGGAGGTCGGACGGATGAGGCTGACGTTCGAGGTCAACGGGACCCGGCAGGTCGCCGACGACGTGTGGCCGGGGGAGAGCCTGCTGTACGTGCTGCGCGAGCGGCTGGGCCTGCCGGGGACGAAGAACGCGTGCGAGCAGGGTGAGTGCGGCTCGTGCTCGGTCTACCTCGACGGCACGCTCGTCTGCGCCTGCCTGGTCGCCGCCGCCCAGGCCCAGGACCGCGCGGTGGGCACCGTCGAAGGATTGGCCGCCGGCAGCGGCGAGCTGGACCCGATCCAGCAGGCGTTCATCGAGACCGGTGCGGTCCAGTGCGGCTTCTGCACCCCCGGCCTGATTGTGACCACGCATGACCTGCTCGCCCGCAACCCGGCCCCGGCCGACGTCGAGATCCGGGAGGCCCTCGCGGGCAACCTGTGCCGGTGCACCGGCTACGAGAAGATCCTGGACGCGGTGCGACTGGCCGCCGAACGCCGGGCCACGCGATGACCGCAGGATCCACCCGAGCGCAGCGCGGGGCGGAGACAACCTCCGCCCCGGGCGGGGTTGGCAACAGCACCCTGCGGCCGGACGGCATCCCGAAGGTGACCGGCGACTTCGCGTACTCCTCCGACCTCTGGATGGAGGACATGCTGTGGGGCGTCACGCTGCGCAGCCCGCACCCGCGGGCCCGCATCCGCAGCCTGGACATCGGGGCGGCCGTCGCGACCGCCGGCGTCACCGCCGTCCTCACCCACGAGGACGTGCCGGGCAGCAAGCACTACGGCCTCGAGATCGCCGACCAGCCGGTGCTCGCCATCGACCAGGTCCGCTACGCCGGCGAGCCGGTGGCGATCGTCGCCGCCGACCACCCGGAGACCGCGCGCCGGGCCGCCGCGAAGATCATCGTGGACTACGAGGTACTCGAACCCGTCACCGACAGCCGCGCGGCCATGGCGTCCGGGTCACCGCTCGTGCACGCGACGCCCACGCAGGACCACTACCCGGGCGGCGGCAACATCTTGCGGCACGTGCGGATCCGGCGCGGGACTCCGGAAGCGGTCGCCGACGTGGTGGTGACCGGCGAGTACGACGTCGGCATGCAGGACCAGGCCTTCCTCGGGCCGGAATCCGGACTCGCTGTGCCGGCCGAGGACGGCGGCGTGGACCTCTACATCGCGACCCAGTGGTTGCACGTCGACCAGCGCCAGGTGGCGCAGTCGTTGGGCCTGCCCGACGAGAAGGTGCGGTTGTCGCTGGCCGGGGTCGGCGGGGCCTTCGGGGCCCGCGAGGACGTCTCGATGCAGATCCACGCCTGCCTGCTCGCGCTGCGAGCGAACCGGCCGGTCAAGATGGTCTATTCCCGCGAGGAGTCCTTCTACGGGCACGTGCACCGCCACCCGGCGACCATGCGGTTCGAGCACGGCGCGCAGCGGGACGGCCGGCTCGTCTACGTCAAGGCCGAGGTGATCCTCGACGGCGGCGCCTATGCCTCGAGTTCGCCGGCGGTGGCGAGCAACGCCGCGAGCTTCGCGGTCGGGCCCTACGAGTGCGACAACGTGCTCATCGACGGTTACGTCCTCTACACGAACAACCCGCCGTGCGGCGCGATGCGCGGGTTCGGGGCGGTGCAGGCGTGCTTCGGGTACGAGTCGCAGATGGACAAGCTGGCCGCTGCGCTGCAGCTGGATCCGGTCGAGCTCCGGGTGCGCAATGCGATGCACGAGGGTTCGGTCATGCCCACCGGCCAGGTGATCGATAGTGCGGCGCCGGTGGCCGAGTTGCTGCGCCGCGTGCGGGACGCGCCGCTGCCGGCCGACGAGGCGTCCGAAGATCTGCGGACGATGCCCGGCGGCGTCTCCAACACCACGCACGGCGAGGGCGTCCGGCGCGGGATCGGCTACGCGGTTGGGTTCAAGAACGTCGGGTACTCCGAGGGGTTCGACGACTACTCGACGGCCCGGGTTCGCCTGGAGGTGGTGGGCGGCGAGGCCGTCGCCACGGTGCACACCGCGGCGGCCGAGGTGGGCCAGGGCCTGGTCACGGTCATGGCGCAGATCGCGCGCACCGAGCTGGGCGTCGAGCAGGTCGTGAACCACCCGGCTGACACCAGCGTCGGCAGCGCCGGCTCGACGTCGGCGTCGCGGCAGACCTACTGCACCGGCGGCGCGGTCAAGGCGGCCTGCGACGCCGTGCGCGACCGCGTCTTCGCGGCGGCGGCCGCGCGCGAGCTGATCGTCGAGGGAGCGGTGCTGCGCGAGGGCAACATCGTCGCGCCCGACGGCACCGTCCTCGCGTCGCTCGTCGACGTCATCGGAACCCACGTGGTCGAGGAGACCCGCGAGTTCCATCATCGGCCCACCGGCGCCCTGACCCGCGACCTCGGTGCGCCCGGCGCCATCGGGCAGGGCGACGCGCACGTCCAGTTCGCCTTCGCCGCCCACCGCGTGGTGGCCGACGTCGACACCGAACTCGGCCTGGTGCGGCTCGTCGAGGTGACGACGGCGCAAGACGTTGGCAAGGCGCTCAACCCGCTGTCGGTCGTCGGGCAGATCCACGGCGGGACGACGCAGGGGATCGG
>DATAQD010000144.1:0-6377 GCA_036264855.1 Jatrophihabitans sp.
GCGGTCAGCTCGTCGATCTCGTCGCGGGTCAGCTCTTCGTACAGCCGGGCCGCGGCGAGGTTCTCCTCCAGGTGCCGGACACTCGACGTCCCCGGGATCGGCAGGACGATCTGCGACCGCGCGAGCAGCCACGCAAGAGCCACCTGCGCCGGCGTCGCCCCGTGCTTCTTGGCGACCTCGTCCACCGGACCGCCGTCCCGGGCGAGCTCCCCGGCCGCGATCGGGAACCACGGGATGAACCCGATGCCCTCGCGCGTGCAGTAGTCGACGACGTCCTCGGACTTGCGGTTCGCCAGGTTGTAGAGGTTCTGCACGGTGGCGACCTCAGCGAGCTTGCGCACCTCGTCGATCTCGTCCGTCGTCACCTCGGACAGGCCGATCGCGGCGATCTTGCCCTCGTCCTGCAGCTCGGTCAGAACCCCAATCTGGTCCTCGAGCGGCACCTTCGCATCGATCCGGTGCAGCTGGAACAGGTCGATGCGGTCCAGGCCGAGACGGCGCAGGCTCATCTCGGCTTCCTGGCGCAAGTACTCAGGTCGCCCGACCGGCATCCACTTGTCGGGGCCGTGGCGCACCAGACCGGCCTTCGTCGCCACCAGAACCTGCTCCGGATACGGATACAGCGCTTCCCGGATGATCTCCTCGCTGACGTAGGGCCCATAGGAATCCGCGGTGTCGATCAGGTCGACGCCGAGCTCGACCGCGCGGCGCACAACGCGCACGCATTCAGCGCGGTCGGCCGGCTCCCCCCAAATTCCCGGTCCGGTGAGGCGCATCGCGCCGAACCCGAGCCGGTGCACGGTCCGTCCCGCGACCGCGAATGTTCCTGACTTCTGGTTGATGGTCTCCGTCATGGGGTCTCCTCTCGCCCTCGTACTACCCAACCTCGAGGGACGTTCGCGCCTTCCCGAGCCGCTGAGTAGGTTTTGAGACAGTCAGCAACGAAGGAGACCCCGATGCCCACCCGCACCGCCCGTACCGCCTGGACCGGCACCTTGATGGAAGGCTCGGGACAGGTCGAGCTGTCCAGTTCCAAGGTCGGCACGTTCGAAGTGTCGTGGCCCAAACGCGCCGCCGAGGACGCCGACGGCACCACCAGTCCCGAGGAGCTCGTCGCCGCAGCGCACGCGGCGTGTTACGCGATGTCGCTCTCCGGGGGGATCGCGCGCGCGGGGGGCACCCCGATCGCACTGGACGTGCGGGCCGACGTCAGCATCGGACCGGACCCGGCGGGTGGATTTCACCTGACTGGCATCACGCTCACGGTCCGCGGCGAGGTCGAGGGACTCGATGCCGCCGCGTTCCAAGAGGCGGCCGCCGCGGCCAAGGCCGGCTGTCCGATCAGCAAGGCCCTCACCGGTGTCGAGATCACCCTGGACGCCGCGCTCGGGGACTGACGCGAACCCGCGCTGATCACGGCGTGTGACAGTGGCGACGCTACCGGCTGGCCCCCGCCCGGCCAGTGTTTGATCGACGCATGGACCCCGTCGCCTTCGCCGAGGCCTCGGCGATCACGACGGTGTCCGCCGGCCGCTTCGATGCCGCGGTGCACCCGGAATGGACGATCGGCGGCAAACCCAACGGTGGGTACCTGCTCGCGATGCTCGGTCGAGCCGCGGTCGCCGTCTCCTCGCACAAGCACGTCATCGCGGCGAGCGCGCACTACCTGCACTCGCCCGATCCCGGGTCGGTCGAGATCGTGGCCGAGGTGCTGCGCGCCGGGCGTTCGGCCAGTCAGGTGCGGGCCCGGATGAGCCAGGGCGACCAGCCGTGCGTCGAAGCGCTCTTCACGATCAGCCGGCTGGAGCCGGAGACGGCGCCCTACTGGTCGGCGGGCACTCCAAACGTGGGCGTCGCCGACTTCGAGACCAGTACGCGACTTCACAGCACCAACCCGGCCGGACTGCACGTAGCGATCATGGATCAGGTCGATCTGCGCATCGAGCGCGAGTCGATGGGTTTCGGTCGCGGCGTCCCGTCGGGACGGGGGGAACTGCGGGGCTGGCTGCAGTTGCCTCACAACGAGCCCTTCGACCCGATCGCCTTGCTGTTCGCCGTCGATGCGTTCCCGCCGGCGACCCTCGACATCGAGCTGACGGGGTGGGTGCCCACTTTGGAGTTGACTGTGTATGTCCGGGCGATGCCCCAGCCCGGACCGGTGCGGGTCCTGCAGAAGGCTCACCTCATCGACGCCCAGCGGGTCGACGAGACGTGCTGGATATGGGATTGCTCAGGACGGATCGTCGCGCACGGCGCCCAACTGGCCGGGATCCGTCTCGGTTAGGCGCCGCGCTTGCGCCCCCGGAACCGGTCGGACCTGTTCAAGCAGGTCACCGCGTGGGGGAAGATGGGATCGTGACCAGATCGTCGAGCAACCGCCTTGTCGCGGCCGGCCGCGCCTGGTGGGACCGGAGCCTCGGCGGGCATGGCTGGCGTCGCATCCGCGAACTCGATCTCGACACCCACGCGCTGGCCCTCTGCGCACAGCAGGTGCTGTGTACCGCACCACTCGTCGTCGCCATGTCGGCGGTCCTGCAGCGCGAGACCGGCCGCAGCGTCGGTTACGTCATCTCCCGCTTCCTCGGCCTCTCCGGCGGCTCGGCCGCGGACGTCCAGAGCCTGTTCGGTCGCACGTCGCCGTCCATCAGCACCCTGGCCCTGGTCCTGGCCATGGTCACCGCGTTGGTGTTCACCACCAGCGTGGCCGCCGTGCAGCAGCGCGCCTTCGAGCTCATGTGGACGCTGCCCCGCGTGCGCAACCTGCGCTCCTACGTTCGCCAGCTCACCTGGTCGATCAGCCTGGGCGCGTTCTCGATCGCGATCCTGCTCGCCAGCCGGTTCGGCCGGTGGGTCGACACGATAGTTCCGCTCGGGACCCTAGCCGCGGTCGTCCTGCAGGGCGTGCTGACCTTCGGCTTCTACTGGTGGTCGCAACGATGGTTGCTCGGCGGCCGGTTGTCCTGGAAGGCCCTGCTGCCCGGCGCGATCGCCATCGGGATCGCCACCACGGTCTTGGTCCGGTTGTCGCGGACCATCTTGCCCGGCCAGATCACGTGGCAGGTCCACGCCTACGGGCTCATCGGCGCCGTCTTCGTCCTGTCGGTCTGGCTGATGATCCTCAGCGCGGTGATCTTCGGCGGCGTCCTCATCGGCGCGCTGATCACCGAACGGCGCGCCGTGGCCGCCGGGGCGGATCCCGGGGCGGTGGAGGAGTCTCCGCTGACTCTCGCCGGACTCGACTCGGCCGCCCGCAGCGACGAGGAGAACGCCCCCTTAGGGCGCCGCTGACCTCGCGTACCTCGCCTCGGACACGGGGAACCGACTAGATTCCCTCGCGGGCTTCACGAGAAATTAGCGGTACCGTTCGCCCACCGAGAGGCGGTTCGGCGCATGGCCATTCGGCCTGAGCATCTGGTCGGCGACGGCGGGCACCTCGTCGCGGTATCGAGCCGCGGATGAGTCGGATCCTCGTCGTCGACGACCGCCCCACGAACCGGGAGCTCGTGCGGACCGTGCTCAGCCACCGCGGCCATGCGATCGTGGAGGCGGACGACGCGGCGCACGCGTTCGAGCTGCTGCGTCAGGAACTGCCCGACCTGATCATCACCGACGTGCTCATGCCCGCAATGGACGGTTACGAGTTCGTCCGGGCGCTGCGGTCCCGGCCCGCGACGAGGACCATGCCCGTCATCTTCTACAGCGCGCACTACCTCGAGGAAGAGGCCCGCCCCATCGCCGCCGCGCTCGGTGTCGTCGGTGTGGTGACCAAGACCGGCGACATCCGCGCCCTCGTGGACGCCGTCGAGGCCGCGCTCGGCGCGGCGCCGCCACCTACGGATGTCATCGACGACGAAGCGCTCGACCGGGTGCGGCTTCAGCTGCTGAACGCGAAGCTGATCGACAAGATCGCTCAGCTCGAGGAGAAGGACGCGATCGCGCGCGACCTGCATGACGTGGTGATCCAGCGCCTCTTCGCCGTAGGGATGCGTCTCGAGAGCCTGCGCCCGCACGTCGCTGAATCGCACGGCGACCGCCTCGACGTGATCACGGCCGAGATGAACGAGACCATCGGCGACATCCGGAACACGATCCACGCGCTCAAGTCCGTCGATGTCCGGCCGGATCTGCGAGTTCAGATCCACCGGATCGTCGAGCAGAGTCCGGCGATCCTCGGCTTCCGAGCCGGACTGCACATCGCCGGTCCCGTCAACACTCTCGTCGCCGAGCGCGCGCACGCGGACATCGTGGCGACCGTGCGCGAGGCATTGTCCAACGCAGCGCGGCACGCCCACGCGACGCGGGTCGACGTCGAGCTCACCGCCGCTGCTCACGAATTCGTGCTCCGGGTGCGCGACGACGGCCGCGGCGTCCCGGCCGCCCGCACCGAGAGCGGGCTGGCGAATCTGCGGACCCGGGCCGAACGCCTCGGCGGCACAATGATCGTCGGCAGCGACTCGGACGGACGCGGGACCCGCATCACCTGGACGATCCCGATCTCGACCCCGAGCGGGGCACAGTCGACCGACGCGCCGGCGACCTGAGCGGATGACCGGCGATGGGCAAGCAGGCCGAGTGGCTGCCGCAGCTCGCACCGCACCTGCCCCTCGCCGTTGCGATGCAGTTGGCGATGGGACGAGCGGCCGACGGTGCCGGCCTTGCAAGACTACTGGGACACCAACCCGGGAATGGTCCGCCGGGCGTCGCACGCCCTGACCGAGGTCCTCGCCGACAGCTCCCGCTGAACCGGCCTGCGGTACTCGGTCTGGGCGTCACCGCGATAGGCGTCGCGGGCCAGGGCCAGATCCACCGCCCCCCGGTTCCACCGACCGCGGGTCCGCCATGTGGGTACGACGCAAGGGTCCTGGCTCATCACCCGCCGCCGAGCCGCCGCCCCCTCGATCTACGAAGGAACCCATGCCCGCCGAGCCACCACCGGAAGCGAGCGCCGCGCCAGCCGCCGAGGGTGCGGCGTTCGAGACGCTCGTGTCGGAGTTCGACTACCCAATGTTCGTCGTGACCACCAGGGGCGGCGCGACGATGGCCGGATGCCTGGTGGGCTTCGCGACACAGGTCAGCATTCGGCCGCGCCGGTTCCTGGTCGGCCTCTCGGACAAGAACCACACGTTCCGGATCGCCTCGCTCGGGGAACGCCTGACCGTGCACGTCCTGGAACGCACCGAGATCGACCTCGCCCGTCTGTTCGGTGAGCGGACGGGTGACGATGTCGACAAGTTCGCGCACTGCGACTGGGAAGCGGGACCCGGCGAGGTCGCGGTCCTCCGCCGGGCGGCCGGCTGGTTCAGCGGTCCAATCCTGGACCGGATCCGTTTGGGTGACCACGTCGCCCACCTGATCGCGCCCGACTCGGGTGAGAACCGACGCCCGGGCGCCAGCCTGCTGAGCTTCGACGACGTCCAGGACTTCGAACCCGGTCACGAGGCCTGACCCGCCACCCGCCCGGCACGCACCTGCTGGACAACGTCTTTCCAGCGGATGAACACCGGCTGACGAGTTCGCTCATCCCACCCGCAGCGCAGCATCGCGTCCTCGCCGGCGCGCATCGTGGGACGATGGCGACCCCATCAGAGATTCCGGGCGTGCTCGTCACCGCCGCCGGTCCGCAGCTGCGCGAGGTCTTGCATGATCTGGCCCTGCCCTCGTTCAGACGCTATGCCGATCGCTGGGGCTACCACGTTCGGGCCGTTGACCTGGACGCAGACGGTGCCGGCGCGGACGCCGGTGCCCAGCGCGCGAAATGGGCCAAGATCCACCTGTTGAGGGAGGCGCTGACGGCGTATCCGCTGGCGGTGTGGCTCGACGCCGACGTCCTGGTGCTGCGCACCGACGACGACATCGCCGGGCATCTGCACCCGGACTCCTTCCAGGCCCTGGCGCTCGAGCAGGTGCCGTACGAGCATCGCATCAATCCCAACACCGGAGTCTGGGCGATGCGCTCGACCGCAGCGGCGTTCGCCTTCCTGGACACCGTCGAGGATCTCGGCCCCCAGCCCGGGCCGTGGGCCGACCAGGGGGCGGTCCTGGCCGCCCTCGGCTGGCAGCGCGGTGACCCGAACTACCGGTGGGCCAAACCGGGGCCGGGCAACGCCTTCCTCGCCCGGACGAGCTGGTTGCCGCCGGGCTGGAATCAGCCGTACCTCGAACACCGCCACGACGAGGCCGGCTACAACGGCGGGCCCGACTCCTACCCCGGCCGGCCCCAGGTCCTGAACCCTCATGCCCTGCATTTCATGGGGATGACGGCCACCGCGCGCTACCGACGCATGGGCGAGGTCGCGGCCGAGCATTCGCCCCGTAATCACCCGGTCGCGGAGAGTTTGCGTGCGGGTCACTGGCCGGTCGACCGACTCGGTGAAGCT
>DATAQD010000166.1:0-2791 GCA_036264855.1 Jatrophihabitans sp.
ATCACTCCTTATTCAGACGCCGGCCTCGATCCGGTGTGTGGCCACGAGTTCGCCGATCCGGGCGGCGGCCGCCGTCATGATGTCCAGGTTGCCGGCGTACTCCGGCAGGTAGTCGCCGGCGCCGCGCACCTCGAGGAAGACCGCCACGCGGCCGTTCCCGTCCCATTGCTCGCGGGGCGGGTCGTACTGCGGGGCGTTGCGCAGCGTGTAACCCGCCACGTACTCCTGCACCTCGGCCACCCGCTTCTCGATCGACGCGGTGATGGCGTCCTCGTCGGCGCCGGCGGGGATCGCGCAGAAGACCGTGTCGCGCATCATCATCGGCGGCTCAACCGGGTTGAGAATGATGATCGCCTTGCCCCTGGGTGTGCCGCCGAGTTCGCGGACGGCGCGCGATGTGGTGTGCGTGAACTCGTCGATGTTGGCCCTGGTGCCGGGACCGGCGGACTTGGATGCCACCGACGCCACGATCTCGGCGTAGGCGACGTCGACGACCGAGGACACCGCGTGGACGATCGGCACGGTGGCCTGGGCGCCGCAGCTGATCATATTGATGTTCGGCGCGGCGACGTGTTCGGAGAAGTTGACCGGCGGACAGACCAGAGGGCCCACGGCCGCGGGCGTGAGGTCGACGGCGACGATGCCGGCTTCGGCCAGCCTGGGCGCGGCCGCGCGGTGCGCCTTCGCCGAGGTCGCATCGAAGACGATGTCGGGCAACGGGTCCTGCGCCAGCAGCCAGTCCAGGCCGTCGGCCGACGCCGGAATGCCCAGCTCGCGGGCGCGCTCGAGGCCGTCCGATTCGACGACGCCGACGACGTAACCCACCTCGATGACCTCGCTCCGGCGAAGTTTCGCGAGCAGATCGGTACCGATGTTGCCCGGACCGATGATCGCCGCCAGCGCCTTCGCCATGCCGCCTCCGCTCTCGCCGGATGTCCCCGCACCCTGGCCGGGTGCCGAGGCCTGGGTTCAGGCTACGGTCGGACGACGATTCGGGCGAGGAAGCGGAGGCCGGGTGGCAATCACGGACGTGACGGGCAAGGCCAGGGCGCTCTACGAGGCCCGGCGCAACCGTCAGGCGATCGCGCCGTTCACCGACGCCGACCCGGCGCTGACGATGGCCGACGGGTACGCCGTGCAGGCCGAGCTGACCCGGCTCATCCTGGCCGACGGCGACACCATCGTCGGTTACAAGGTCGGGCTGACGTCTAAACCCATGCAGCAGATGATCGGCGTCGGCAGCCCGGATTACGGGCCGGTCCTGGGCTCGACGGTGTATCGCAACGGCGACGAGATATCGCTCGCCGGGTTCATCCAGCCCAAGATCGAGGCCGAGATCGTGTTCGTCCTGGGAGCGCCGTTGCGTGGGCCGGGCGTCTCGGTCACTGATGCGCACCGTTCGATCGCCGGGATCGCCGCCGCGGTCGAGATCGTCGACTCGCGCTTCGCCGATTGGCGGATCAAGCTGGCCGACACCGTTGCCGATCTCGCGAGCAACGGCGCCGTCGCCGTCGCCGGCAATCTGGTGCCGCTCGACGGGATTGACGCGCGGCTGATCGGCATGGCCCTCACCCGCAACGGCGAGCTGATCGACACCGGGGCCGGCGCCGCGGCGCTCGGCGATCCGTTGACCGTCGTGGCCTGGCTGGCCAACACCCTGGGCGAGGTCGGCATCGGCCTCGAGCCCGGTCACCTCGTCATGACGGGGGCCTTGCACGCCGCCGTCCCGATGACCGCCGGTGACGTGTTCCGCGCCGACTTCGACCGGCTCGGTCCGGTGACCGTGCGCGTCGTCCCGTAAGCCTTCACAAGGAGAATCGTGACCCTCTCTGCCGCCCATATCGCCGCCCGGCTGAGCGCGGCGCGCGTCGACCGCACCGCGATCGCGCCGATCTCCGACGAGGACCCGTCCTTCGACCTCGCGACCGGCTACTCGGTGCAGGCCCTGCAGCGGGACAAGGCCGGCGCGCTGGTCGGCTGGAAGCTGGGCGTGACGTCGCGGGCCAAGCAGGCCCAGGTCGGGGTGGATTCCCCGATCCGCGGCTTTCTCGCCGCGTCGCACGTGCTGGACGTGGGGGAGTCGCTGACCGTGGATGAGCACATCAATCCCCGGGCCGAGCCGGAGATCGTGTTCGTCATGGGGCATGCCCTGGCCGGCGAGCACGTAACGGCGATCGACGTCCTGCGGGCGACATCGGGCGTCGCGGCGGGGATCGAAATCATCGACTCGCGCTACCAGGACTACCGCTTCACGATGGCCGATGTCGTGGCCGACAACTCCTCGGCCGGCCGGTTCGTCGTCGGGACGCCGGTGCCCGCCGACGGCATCGACCTGCGGCTGGTCGGCGTCGTGTTCGAGCATCGCGGCGAGGTCGTGGCCACCGCGTCCGGCGCGGCCACGCTCGGCCATCCCGCCGCGGCGGTGGCGTGGCTGGTCCGCTCTCTCGCCGCCGAGGGGTTGGGGCTCGCCGAGGGCGACGTCATCCTCTCCGGCGGCCTGACTGCCGCCGTCGCGGTCTCGGCCGGTGACGTCGTCGTGGCCAGCATCGACCGGCTCGGCAGCGTGGAGCTGGCCTGTCGATGAACGCGCCGGCTAGTTGTCGTGACCCGGGACGTTGTTGACGCTGGTCAGGCGGCGAGCCTGGTGATTGGTGGTCGGCCTTGTAGGGCGGAGTGGCCGCGTCGAGTGTTGTAGAAGGTCAGGAATTTGTCGAGGGCGCGGGTTCGTGAGGCGTTGCTGGTCCAGGCTCGGGCGTAGGCCCATTCGGTGAGCAGGGTGCGGTTGAACCGC
>DATAQD010000176.1:0-5184 GCA_036264855.1 Jatrophihabitans sp.
CGCATCCGGAACCGCCGGAAAGCGGTTCATCCTCCCGCACGCCCGCGTGCTCATCCACCAGCCCCACGGTGGCGCTTCCGGCCAGTCGGTCGACATCGAGATCCAGGCCAAGGAGATCGTGCGCATGCGCGAGACCCTCGACGAGATCCTCGCATACCACACCGGCCAGACCATCGAGAAGGTCGCGAAGGACACCGACCGCGACTTCATCATGAGCGCGGAAGAGGCGAAGGTGTACGGCCTCGTCGACGACGTCATCACCAATCGTGACCTCGCGGCGGTTCCGACGGCCGAGGGCACCGGCTGAGGCCGGACGACATCGGGGAGGAGGGACTCGTCGTGGCGAAGTTCGGAGATGGCGGCGATCTGCTGAAGTGCTCGTTCTGCGGCAAGAGCCAGAAGCAGGTCAAGAAGCTCATCGCCGGTCCTGGTGTGTACATCTGTGACGAGTGCATCGACCTGTGCAACGAGATCATCGAAGAGGAACTGGCCGAGACCAGCGACTTCAGCTTCGACGAGCTCCCCAAACCGAGCGAGATCTACGAGTTCCTCAACGGCTACGTGGTCGGGCAGGACCAGACGAAGAAGACGCTCGCCGTCGCCGTGTACAACCACTACAAACGGGTGCAGGCCGGCGGCGACGTCAAGCCGCGCAACGCCGAGTCGGCCGTCGAGCTGGCGAAGTCAAACATTCTGCTGCTGGGGCCGACCGGCTCGGGCAAGACGCTGCTCGCCCAGACGCTGGCCCGCATGCTCAACGTCCCGTTCGCGATCGCCGATGCCACCGCGTTGACCGAGGCCGGTTACGTCGGCGAGGACGTCGAGAACATCCTGCTCAAGCTCATCCAATCGGCCGACTACGACGTCAAACGGGCCGAGACCGGGATCATCTACATCGACGAGGTCGACAAGATCGCCCGCAAGGCCGAGAACCCGTCGATCACCCGTGACGTCTCCGGCGAGGGCGTGCAGCAGGCCCTGCTGAAGATCCTCGAAGGCACCGCCGCCTCGGTGCCGCCGCAGGGTGGCCGCAAGCACCCGCACCAGGAATTCATCCAGATCGACACCACCAACGTGCTGTTCATCGTCGGTGGGGCGTTCGCCGGTCTCGACACGATCATCGAATCGCGGATCGGCAAGAAGGGCTTGGGCTTCGGGGCCGAGCTGCACACCAAGTTCGACCGCGACCAGCGTGACGTCTTCGGCGAGGTCATGCCCGAGGACCTCATCAAGTTCGGCTTGATCCCGGAGTTCATCGGCCGGCTGCCGGTCCTGACCTCGGTGCGGCCGCTGGATCGCGACGCGCTGGTGCAGATCCTGACCGAGCCGCGCAACGCGCTGGTGAAGCAGTACGCCAAGCTGTTCGAGCTCGACAACGTGGAGCTCGAGTTCTCCGACGACGCGCTCGAGGCGATCGCCGACCAAGCGGTGCTGCGCGGTACCGGCGCCCGCGGCTTGCGCGCGATCATGGAAGAAGTCCTGCTCTCGGTGATGTACGAGGTCCCCTCGCGCGAGGACGTCGCCCGGGTCGTCATCACCCGCGAGACCGTGCTCGACCACGTCTACCCGACCCTGGTCCCGCGCGAGACCCCCAAGCGCGAGCGCCGCGAAAAGAGCGCGTAGGGAGCGGCGGCCGGGCTCGGGTCGGCCCGGACGCTCGCCGCGCGGATCAAGCCGCGGCCCAGGAGGACCGGCACCATGATCCCGAGCGCGCCAGCGGCCACGAAGATCTCGCGTGGGGTGAACGCTGCGGCCAGCGCCCCGCCCGCCGCGAACGCCAGGATCTGGGTGCCCGAGGCGATCCCGCTGAGCAGCGCGCTCACCCGGCCGCGCTCCGCGGCCCGCGCGCGTCCCATCACCAGGGAGGACAGCGCCACGTTGAGAATCCCGTTGGCGGCACCGAGCAGCGCACCCACCGGCAGGACCCAGGCCACCGACGGCACGCCGCCCATGATGGCCAGGCTGGCCGCGAGGGCGATCGCGGACCACACCAACCCGCGGGCCAGCGCACGCACGCCGCGCAGCCGCCCGGCCAGCAGCGCACCGACGACCGAGCCGGCCGAGAGTGTGGCCCCGGCCAGCCCGTACCACGTCGTGGAGGCGCCCAGCGTCTCGCGGACCAGGAACACCTCGACGACGTTCACCATGCTGCCGAGCAGGACGAACAGCCCGAGCATCACAAAGAGCGGACGCAGCAGGTCGTCGGCCCGCACGATCGACAGGCCGCCGCGGACGGGCGCACCGTCGCCCGCCGGCCCGACCGTGCGACGCGTGGCGATCAGCAGGGCGACACCCGTCACCGCCAGGTAGGCACCCGCGTCGATCAGCAGCGGCACCCCGGCGCCGTACAGGCCGACGAGCAGACCGCTCACCGCGGGCGCGGCGATCCCGGCGAGGGTGCGCCCGGCCGTCGCATGGCCGAGCGCGCGGGTCAGTCCGTCGCCTTCGGTCATCGCCGCGAGCAGGGCCTGCCACGACGCGGCGTTGACCGCCTGCCCGGCGCCCAGCAGGCCCACCAGGCCCAGGACCGCGGGCGTCGAGTCCACTGCGGCGACCGTCAGGCACACCGCGCCCTGGGCGAGGCTCGACAGCACGACCAGGGTCCGATTGTCGTAGCGATCCACGAGCCGGCCCACGATGCCGGACAGCGCGACGATCGGCAGCGCGTTGGCGATGAGCAACGCCGCGACCGCCGTCGCCCCGTGTCCCTGCGACTGCAGGCGCAGCATCAACGCCACCGTCGCCACCGCGTCGCCGAACCACGACACCGACCGCGCGATGACGACGAGCGCCACATCCCGGCCGAGAGATCTGAAAGACATATTGCGAAAGTAATGCTTCATATCCGTGGTGGTCAAGAGCAGTAGCGTGTCGATTCGTGGCCCCGCGCAAGAAGGCGAAGCAGGACAGTCAGGCGGACGAGCGCCCGCCGGTGCAGTTGACCGATCCGCGCGACATCCGCGCGCTGGCTCATCCGGCCCGGCTGGCCGTGATCGACGAGATCTACTCCGGCCGCGAGCTGACGGCCACCGAGTGCGCCGAGATCGCCGGACTCAGCCCGAGCGCGATGAGCTATCACCTGCGCAGTCTCGAGAAGGCCGGCATCGTCGAGCGCGCGCCGTCCGCGGGCGACGGGCGGGAGCGGCCGTGGCGGGCCGCCGGGCCCTACCTGCAGGTGGAGTCCCGCGGCGGCGGCGCCGGCGAGCTCGCGGCGGCCGCCGCCCTGAGCTCGAGCGTGATGGGCCGCACGCTCGAGCAGTTCGAGGCTTGGATGGCCCGGCGTGACCGCGAGCCCAAGGAGTGGATCGAGGCCGCCGGAGCGAGCTACGGGCAGCTCTGGCTCGTGCCCGAGGAGGCCAAGGAGATCGAGAAGCACCTGGTCGAGGTCACCAACAAGTACCGCGGCCGACGCGGCGGCGCCCGGCCGCCCGGCGCCCGGCGCTTCCGCGTCGCCCTGATGGTCTTCCCGTCCGACGAGCCGAAGGCTGACGACGCGAAACCCGACGAGCGCGGGCCGTAGGGTCGAAGGCATGGACGAACCGCTTTCCCTCCCGGCCGACGGCTGGCCCGACTGGCTCGCCGGCGCCGTCGACGGACACCTCAGCGCGGCCCGGGCAACGCTCGAGCGGCTCAAGGACGGCACCAGACGCGGCACCGACGAGGTCCTCGAGCTGTGGAACGACGCGGACATCGCCCTGCGCGGGGCCGATTCGATCGCCGGGCTGCTCAACGAGGTGCACCCGGATCCCGACGTCCGGGCGTTGGCCGAGACCCGGTCCCAGGAGGTCGACCGGCTGCGCACCGACCGCGGTCTGGATCGGGCCCTGTTCGACGTCATCGCCGGGACGGACGCGGCCGGACTCGACCCCGAGGCGACCCGGCTACGGGCGCACGTCCTGCGGGATTTCCGCCGCAGCGGCGTCGACCGTGACGAGCTGGTCCGCGCCCGGCTGCGCGAGATCTCCGAACGACTGACCGTCGTCGAGCAGGACTTCGCGCGGGTGATCCGGGAGGACGTCCGATCCATCCGGATCGGCCCGGCCGCGCTCGACGGGCTGCCGGCCGACTTCGTCGAGGCGCATCCGGTCGACGCGGACGGCCTGGTCACGATCACGACCGACTATCCCGACTACCTGCCGTTCCGGACCTTCGCCCGCGACGCCGACGCCCGCCGCGAACTCACGGTCGCATTCCTCAACCGAGGCTGGCCGGACAACGACGGCATCCTGCGCGAGATGCTCGACCTGCGTGACGAGCAGGCCCTGCTGCTCGGCTACGAGAACTGGCCGGCCTACGACGCCGAGGTCAAAATGGTCGGGACGGCCGAGGCGATCGGCGACTTCATCGAGAAACTCGCCGACGCATCCGACGAAGCCGCTCGCCGCGATCTCGACGTGGTTATGCAGCGGCTTCGCCGGGACGAACCCGATGCCCCGACCTTCGACGCCTCGCACCTCGCGTATTACACCGAGCTGATCCGTCATGAGAACTACGATGTCGACGCCCAGGAGGTCCGGCGCTTCTTCCACTTCGCGAACGTCCGCCGGGGGCTGCTCGACGTGACGGGCCGCCTCTTCGACGTCGAGTACCGAGAGGTCGACGTCGCGACCTGGCACGAGGACGTCACCGCCTACGACGTGTTCGCCGACGGCGTCCGGCGCGGCCGGATCTATCTTGACCTCCACCCGCGCGCCGGCAAGTTCAAGCACGCGGCCCAGTTCGACCTTGTCGGCGGCATCACCGGACGGCGGCTGCCCGAGGGCGTGCTCGTCTGCAACTTCCCGCGCGGCTTGATGGAGCACCAGCATGTCGTCACGCTGTTCCACGAGTTCGGTCACCTGGTGCATCACGTCCTCGGCGGGCGGCAGCGTTGGGCCCGGTTCTCCGGCGTGGCCACCGAGTGGGATTTCGTCGAGGCTCCGTCGCAGATGCTCGAGGAGTGGGCCTGGGACGCCGACATCCTGCGCAGCTTCGCCGTCGATGCCGAGGGCACCCCGATCAGCCCCGAACTGGTCGGGCGGATGCGCGCGGCCAAGGACTTCGGCAAGGGGATGTTCGTCCGCAACCAGGTCTTCTACACCGCGGTGTCCTACGTCCTGCACCGCGACCGGCCGACCGACCTCACCCAGGTCGTGCAGGAGCTGCAGGCCCGGTACGACCTGGTCGACTACCTCGAGGGAACCC
>DATAQD010000013.1:0-2498 GCA_036264855.1 Jatrophihabitans sp.
AGGTGTCCGCGACGCCCGGCGCCCTCAGCCACAAGCAGATCATGACGATCCTGTCCGGGCTGATCCTCGGCATGCTCCTCGCGGCGCTCGACCAGACGATCGTGTCGACCGCGATCCGCACAATCGGCGACGACCTGCACGGGCTGTCCGTGCAGGCCTGGGTCACGACGGCGTTCCTGATCACGTCGACGATCTCGACGCCGCTGTTCGGCAAGCTGTCCGACATCTACGGTCGCAAGCCGTTCTTCATGCTCGCCATCTCGATCTTCATCGTCGGCTCGGCGCTGTGCGGGCTCGCGCAGAACATGTACATGCTCGCCGCGTTCCGCGCGTTCCAGGGCATTGGCGCCGGCGGCCTGATGCCACTCGCGCTGGCGATCATCGGCGACATCATCCCGCCGCGGGAGCGGGCCCGGTACCAGGGCTACTTCATGGCCGTCTTCGCGACGGCATCCGTGCTCGGTCCGGTCGTGGGTGGCTTCTTCGCCGGGCAGAGCAGCATCCTGGGGATCATCGGCTGGCGCTGGATCTTCTACATCAACGTGCCGATCGGCATCGCCGCGCTGTTCGTCGTCATGCGCGTCCTGCGCCTGGATCACTCCCGCCGCGACCACCGCATCGACTGGACCGGCGCCGCCGCGCTCGTCGTCGCCCTGGTTCCGCTTCTGATCATCGCCGAGCAGGGCCGGATCTGGGGTTGGGCTTCGACCGGGGCCTTCGTCTGCTACGTCCTCGGCGCGGTCGGCGTCGTCGCCTTCATCCGCATCGAGGGCAAGATGGGCGACGAGGCCCTGCTGCCCCTGCGGCTGTTCCGCGGCAGTGTGTTCGCGTTCGGTTCGGCCCAGGCCACCATCGTCGGCATGGGCATGTTCGGCGGTATCGCCGCCATCCCGCTGTACTTGCAGATCGTGAAGGGCGCGTCGCCGACCAAGGCCGGACTGCTGCTGCTGCCGCTGATCGGCGGGATGATGCTCGCGTCGCTCGCGGCGGGCCAATTCACCTCGCGAACGGGTCGCTACAAGATCTTCCCCGTCATGGGCAGCATCCTCATGGTCATCGGCTTGTTCACCATGACCAGGATCGGCGCCGACACGCCGCTGTGGCAGACCGACATCTACATGGCGATCTTCGGCCTCGGTCTCGGCATGAACATGCAGAGCATCGTCCTGGCCATGCAGAATGCCGTCGAGCCACGCGACATGGGCGTGGCCACATCGGCCGTGACGTTCTTCCGGCAAGTGGGCGGCTCGCTCGGTACGGCGATCTTCCTGTCGATCCTGTTCTCCACGGCGGGCACCAACATCTCCTCGGAGCTGACCAAGAGCGGCGTACAGCTGCCGGCCGGTACGACGTTCAACCTCAACGACACGAGCGGCCTGGCCGCGCTGCCCGCGCAGGTCAGGCACCCGATTCTGGTCGGGTTCTCCGACGCGATGGACACGGTCTTCCTCGTCGGCGCGCTGGTGTTGGTCCTCGGGGTCGTCCTGTCGTTGATGATCAAGGAGGTCCCGCTGCGGACGGTATCCGGCCAGCAGGCCCGGGCGGCCGCCGAGCTCGGCACCACGGCGCAGCCCGTGGATCTCTCGCTCACGGACGCGGCCGATGCCGGCGCGGTGGACGGCCGGGACGGCGCGGGCGCGGTGGACGGCCGGGACGGCGCGGGCGGGCCGTCAGTCGCCACCGGCAAGGTCGGCATCGAGCGCTGAGTCATCCAGCCCCGGGCGTCCCCTCCGCGGGGCGCCGGCGGTGGCGTCACCGCGCGCGCGGGCTGGGTCCGCTCTAGGCTTCGGCGTCAACGGATGCGGGCGGCGCCATGCCGTCCGCGCGATGGATCGAGGGTGACGCATGGCGGGTGGCGAGAAGCGGGAGCTGGTCGCGACGCTCAGTGGGTACGAGACGTTCGCCGGTTGCGGACGTGACGACATCGCCGCGCTCGTGGACGCCGGCGGTCCGTTCGCCCTGCCAGCCGGCTGGCCGCTCGTCCAGGAAGGGATTCCGGCCGACGCGTGCTATGTCCTCACTCAGGGCGAGGCGCTGGTCTTCCACCAGAGGGCGCAGATCGCGACGCTCGGGCCCGGGGACCTCGTCGGCGAGATGGCGTTGCTGGGTGGCGGCCAACGGCGGGCCACCGTGACGTCCGCGACCCGGGTACACGGGCTGCGCATCGAGAATGACGCCCTGCGGCCGGTGCTGCAGAAGCACCCGAAGCTGGCCGACGCGTTCCAGGCCGTGTACGCCGCCCATAGCGCACCGTCGGAGAAGTGATCGCGTCTCGTCGGGATTTTTCCGGTTGGTCGCGAACGCTCCCTATGAATTCTCTGTGTGCACTGGTACGTTTCGAGGTGGTGGAAGCAATGACGGGGGTCAACCGTCCATCGAAGGGGGGAGAAGACAGAGGCTGACCCGAAGTGCGTTACCGCTCCATGAACTCGGCGGGTTCACAACGCCGCGCCCGCCGGCTCGAACCGGCCAACTCCCATCACGAGACCGCTCCCGCG
>DATAQD010000141.1:0-9101 GCA_036264855.1 Jatrophihabitans sp.
TGTGGGGGCTGCTGCTGGGCGCGTTCTCGATGTTCGGCAGCCGCCGCCTCGGTCACCAGTGGATGGACGGTCTGCCGGAGGCGCACACCGGACCGGTCGGGGCGCTGGAACTGCGCAACGTCACGGCCCTGGAACGGGCCGACGAAGCCGCCGCCCGCCGCGCGTACGAAGCCCGCCTCGAACACATGCTGCGCCGCGAGATCCAATCGACGATGACCCGCGAGATTTCTTCACTGCGGGCCGAGATCGCCCAGCTGCGCAGCGAACTGCTGGAGAAGGTCGGTGGCCAGCTCCGTCTCGAGCGGATCGAGACGACGCGGCTGATCGGCTCCGACCTCGAGGCGCTGCAGCACCAGCTGCGCCAGCTCACGGTGGCCGCCCGCGACTCGGCTGAGCTTGGTTCGTCGGGTCCGGAGCCGCGGATTCGACCCGTCGATCCACTGCGTCCGATCGTCGAACCGGCTCGGGTCCGGCCCGTCACCCGGCATACCGCCGAGGTCGAGTCGGTGACGCAGCCCGCCCGGTTGGACCAGCTGGCGCCGGAGCTGCAGGTCCGGCCCGAACCCCAGCTTCGGCCCGAACCGCAGCTACGGACGGAACTTCGGCCCGAACCGGAGGTCCGGCCCGAACCGCAGCTACGGCCGGAACTTCGGCCCGAACCGGTCCGGACGGAACTTCGGCCCGAGCCGGAGGTCCGGCCCGAACCGGAGGTTCGGCCGAGAACCGAGTTCCGGCCGCAGGCCGCGCCGCCGTTCGAGCCCACGCTCCGGCCGGCGGCCACCGCCCCGCCGGCTCCTGGACCGACGCCCACCCCGACGCCAGGGCCAGCGCCCGCACCAGCCCCCGGGCCGACTCTGCCGCCTGCGCCGACACCAACCGCGTCGCCCGCGTCAACCCCGGCGCCGCCGTCAACCCCGGCGCCGCCGCCAACCGCGGCGCCCCCGCCAAGCCCGGCACCGCCGCCCACAGCACCGGCACCGCCCCCAGCACCAGCCCCAGCACCGGCCCCGGAACCCGAACGCCCGGCGCCGCCCCGCCCGGCCCCGTCCGCTCTCGACTTCCCCGCGCTGCCGCGGCTGAGCCCGTTCACCGACTTCGGCCCCGACCCGGAAGACGAGCGCGAGGAGCCCAACTACACCGGCCGTCGTCGTCGCGGGGACCCGATCGTGGCCGCTCCGCCGCCCGCGCCCACCCGTGCGGCGCCCCGGCCCGCCGATGACGACGCCGAGCCGCCCACGGGCCGTCGACATCGCCGCGCGACCGACAGCGACGAGCCCGACGACCTGCTTGCCCGGCTCCTGGCCCGGGAGACCGCGCGCTGAGCCGTCAGTGCAGTTCGGCGTCGAGCATGGCCGCCCACTGCCGGGCGATGCGCGACCGGCGCGCACTGTCATCGGTGAGCAAGTTCGCCAGCCCCAGCCCGCGGGCGAGGTCCAGTGTCGCCTGAACCGTCTCGCGCACTCCGCTGACGTTTTCGTCGACGCCCAGCAACTCCACCACGATCAGGTGGATCTCGCGGCCGATCCGGGCCTCCAGCGGGACGATCTGCTCGCGCAGTTGCGGTTCGGACGCGGCCGCCACCCACAGCATCAGCGCGGCCCGGAAGAACGTCCCGGTAAACAGCCCGAAGACCAGCTCGACGATGGCCGTCGTGTCCACCTCGCTGCCCCGCTCGGCGAGTTCGCGGCGCATCTGCTCGCCCCGTTCTTGGGTGACGTGTTCCAGCGCTGCGGTGAACAGCGCCTCCCGGGTCGGGAAGTGATGCTGAGCCGCGCCCCGGGAGACGCCGGCGTGCTCGGCGACGATCGAAACGGTGCTGGCCGTCCAGCCGAGCTCGGCCAGGCAGGTGATCGCGGACTCCAGAAGCCGGGCGCGCGTGGCCCGTGACCGGTCCTGCTGTGGTTCCCGGGCCTCGGTCAGCGTCATCGTTCAGTCCTGAGCCCAGCGCGGTGGGCGCTTCTGCAGGAACGCCGTCATGCCTTCGCGTGCCTCGTCCGATCCGAACAGCCGGGCCGATTGCGACTGGACCTCGTCGGCCCGGTCGGCGAACGCGGCGCGGGCACCGCGAGTCGTCAACGGCTTGGTCTCGGCGAGACCAAGCGGTGAGCACGCGCGCAGCGCGTCCGCGATCGCGCCGATCTCGGCATCGAGGTCGGCGACCGCGGCGGTGATCAGGCCGCAGTCCGCCGCGGCCGACGCATCGAACTTCTCGCCGGTGAGGTAGTAGCGGCTGGCGGCACGTTCGGTCATCGGGCCGAGCGTGGTCAGCGAGATGATCGCCGGTGCCAGGCCCAGGCGGACCTCGGTGAATGCGAACGACGCGTTGCCGCTGGCGATCGCGATGTCGCAGGCGCCGACGATGCCGAGCCCGCCGGCGCGTACCGCACCGTCGAGGCGGGCCACCACCGGCTTCGGCACCTCGACGATCGCCCGCAGCAGCCCCAGCATCCGTTGCGTGCCCTGCTCCGGGCCGCCCTCGGCCGCGGACTCCTTCAGGTCGGCGCCGGCGCAGAACGTCGAACCTGTGTGGCTGAGCACGACCGCGCGCACGGTGTCGTCGGCGGCGGCCTGTGCGAGGTGGTCCCCAAGCTCGCTGACCAGCTGGGCCGACAGCGCGTTGCGGTTGTGCGGCGAGTCGAGGGTGACGGTCGCGATCGCCCGGTCGACGCCGTAATGGACGAGCGCGGCCATCAGTACGACTTGGGCAGGCCGAGGCTGAACTGGGCGACGAAGTTGAGGATCATCTCCCGGCTCACCGGCGCGATGCGCGCCACTCGGGCGCCGATCAACAGGTTGCCCAGCCCGTACTCGTGGGCCAGGCCGTTGCCGCCGAGAGTCTGCACCGCCTGGTCGACGCAGGCGATGCTGGCCTCGGCCGCGGCGTACTTGGCCATGTTCGCCGACTCACCGGCGCCCATGTCGTCGCCGCTGTCGTAGAGCGACGCCGCCTTCTGCATCATGAGCTTCGACATCTCCAGTTCGACCTTGGCCTTCGCGAGCGGGTGCGCGAGGCCCTGGTGGGTGCCGATCGGCTTGCCCCAGACGACCCGCTCGTTGGCGTACTTGACGGCGCGGTCGAGCGCATAGCGCCCCATGCCGACCGAGCCGGCCGCGGCCATGATCCGTTCCGGGTTCAGCCCGGCGAACAGCTGGGCCAGCGCCGCGTCCTCGGATCCGATCAAGGCGTCGGACGGCAGCCGGACGTCGTCGAGGAAGAGCAGGAACTGCTTGTCCGGCATGACGACGTCCATGTCGATGGCCCTGTACTCGAAGCCCGGCGTGTCGGTTCGAAACGCGAACAGCGCGGGCTTGAGCCGGCCCGTCTTCGCGTCCTCGGTGCGGGCGACAATGAGGATGGCGTCGGCGTGATCCACCCCGGACACGTAGATCTTGCGACCGTTAAGCACCCAGGCGTCGCCGTCACGCCGCGCGGTCGTCGTGATGTTGTGCGAGTTCGAGCCGGCGTCGGGCTCGGTGATCCCGAAGGCCATGATCGTCGAGCCGTCGGCCAGCCCGGGCAGCCAGTGCTGCTTCTGCTCGGGCGTGCCGAATCGGCTGATGATCGTGCCGTTGATCGCGGGCGAGACGACCATCATCAGCAGACCACAGCCAGCGGCGTTGAGCTCCTCACCGACGATCGCCAGTTCGTACATGCCGGCCCCGCCGCCGCCGTACTGCTCCGGCAGATTCAGCCCGAGGAAGCCGCACTTACCGGCCTCAGCCCACAGCTCGGTCAGCGGCTCACGCTTGCGGGCGCGCGGCGCCGTGTAGTCGTGCCCGTACCGCTTGCCCAGCTCGGCCACGGCCTTGCGGAGCGCGATCTGTTCCTCGGTCTCACGGAAATCCATCACTCAGTCTCCCTCGGTCACGACCGCGAGCACGGCGCCCACATCGATCTGCTGTCCCTCGCGCACCGGAAGCTCGGCGATGACACCGTCGGCCGGCGCGCTGATCTTGTGCTGCATCTTCATCGCCTCGAGCCACAGGATGGGCTCGCCGGCTCTCACCCGATCGCCCTCGGCCACCGCGATCCGGACCACCGAGCCCGGCATCGGCGCCAGCAGCGAGCCCGGCGCCACCTGCTCGGACGGATCGACGAAGCGCGGCACCCGTCGCAGCCGGACCGGGCCGAGCGGCGAGTCGACGTACACCTCGTCCGGGTGGACGGCGACGGCGAAGGTCCGGCGCACGCCGTCGTGATCGAGAACCACCCGGTCGGGCTGGGCGGTGATCAGCTCGACACCGTCGAAGCCCTCGGCGACGAGGCCGTCGCGAGTGATCCGGTAGGCGATGTCGTGACCGTCGAAGCGGACGTACTGAGGCTGGCTGACGACGTTGCGCCACCCGGACGGGACATCGCGCAACACCGTCGCCGCCGACCTGTCCGCGCGGTCGCAGGCCAGGGCCGCCGCCAGCGCGGACAGGCTGGTGGCGTCGGCGCCGGCCAGCGGCGTGGCCAGCACGTCGAGCCCCTGCCGGTCGAAGAACGCGGTGTCGGTCTCGCCACGCAGGAACGCGGGATGGCGCAGCACGGTCACCAGCAGGTCGCGGTTGGTGACGACCCCGTGGATGCGGGATCGGGCGAGCGTCGACGCGAGCGCGGTCGCGGCCTGGGTACGGGTCGGCGCCCAGGCGATGACCTTGGCGAGCATGGGGTCGTAGTGGATGCCGACGACCGTCCCGTCCACTACGCCGCTGTCCAGCCGGATCCCGGCGGCGGCCGACGAGAGGTCGAACTCGACTTCCACGCCGGGCACGGCGAAGCGGTGCAGCGTGCCGGAATGCGGCTGCCAGTCGGCGGCGGGATCTTCGGCGTAGAGCCGGACCTCGATGGCATGGCCGTGTGGGCTCGGCGGATCCGGGTCGAGTGCGGCGCCGTCGGCGACGGCGAGCTGGAGGGCGACGAGGTCGAGTCCGGTGGTGCATTCGGTGACGGGGTGCTCGACCTGAAGCCGGGTGTTCATCTCGAGGAAGAAGAACCGGCCGTGGTCATCGGCGAGGAACTCGACCGTGCCCGCGCCGGTGTAGCCGATCGCGGTGGCCGCTGCGCGGGCCGCGTCGAACAGGTCCTTGCGCATGCCGTCAATGCGTTCGACGAGCGGCGACGGTGCCTCCTCGACGACCTTCTGATGCCGTCGCTGGATCGAGCACTCCCGCTCGCCGACGGCCCAGACCGTGCCGTGCTCATCGGCCAGCACCTGGACCTCGATGTGCCGGCCGGTGGCGAGGTAGGGCTCGCAGAACACCGTCGGGTCGCCGAACGCGCTGGCTGCTTCGGCGCGGGCCGCCTCGACCTCTTGGGGCAGCTCGGCGAGCTCGCCAACGATGCGCATGCCCCGTCCACCGCCCCCGGCGCTCGCCTTGATGAGGACGGGCAGATCCGGCGCGGTGACGGCGTCGGGCTGCAGTTCCGCGAGCACCGGGACGCCGGCGCCAGCCATCATCCGCTTGGATTCGATCTTGCTGCCCATCGCGGCGATGGCATCCGGCGTCGGGCCGATCCAGGTGAGCCCGGCATCGATGACGGCGCGGGCGAAGGCGGCGTTCTCGGACAGGAAGCCGTACCCGGGGTGGATCGCGTCGGCGCCGGCTTGGCGGGCCGCGGCGATGATCAGGTCGGCGCGCAGGTACGTGTCGCCGGGCGTGCTGCCGGGCAGGTGGACCGCGGCGTCGGCCTCGGCGACATGCGGGGCGTCGGCGTCCGGGTCGGAGAAGACCGCGACCGTGCCCAGGCCCAGGCGCCGGCAGGTCCGGAACACCCGGCGGGCGATCTCGCCGCGGTTCGCGACCAGGACGGTGGCGATCACGGCCGCGCTCCCGAGCCGGGGCGGCCGGGTCCGCCGGGCCGGTGGGGGCGCTGGGGCTGGTCGGGCCGGGCGGGTCTGTCGGCGATCTTGTGCAGCGGGCTGTGCTCGGGCCTTGCCGACGGCACAAGATCCACGCGCCGGGTAAGGCGGTCGGCGATCTTGTGCAGCGGGCTGTGCTTGGGCGCAGCGGACGGCACAAGATCCACGGGCCGGGTAGGTCGGTCGGCGATCTTGTGCAGCGGGCTGTGCTCGGGCGCAGCGGACGGCACAAGATCCACGCACCGCGTAGGTCGGTCGGCGATCTTGTGCAGCGGGCTGTGCTCGGGCGCAGCCGACCGCACAAGATCCAAGTCCCGCACAAGATCCGCACCGGACGCAGCCACAGGACATCTGCTCACAGCCGAAACACCCCGTATCCCTGAGCGCCCTGGACCGGCGCGTTGTGCACCGCCGACAGTGCGATGCCCAGCACCGTCCGGGTATCGCGGGGGTCGATGATCCCGTCGTCGTAGAGCATCCCGGACAGGAACGGTGCCAGCGACTGCTCCTCGATCTGTGCCTCGACGAAGCCGCGCATCTGCGCATCGGCCGCCTCGTCGTAGGCCTGCCCGCGCGCCTCGGCCGCCTGCCTCGCCACGATCGAGAGCACGCCGGCCAACTGTGCCGGGCCCATCACCGCCGACTTCGCCGACGGCCAGGTGAACAGGAACCGCGGGCCGTAGGCGCGTCCGCACATGCCGTAGTTGCCCGCGCCGTAGGACGCGCCCATCGTCACGGTCAGGTGCGGGACCCGGGAGTTCGACACCGCATTGATCATCTGCGCGCCGTGCTTGATGATCCCGCCCTGTTCGTACTCCTTGCCGACCATGTAGCCGGTCGTATTCTGCAGGAACAGCAGCGGGGTGTCGGCGCGATTGGCAAGCTGGATGAACTGCGCCGCTTTCTGCGCCTCTTCGCTGAACAGCACGCCGCGCGCGTTCGCGAGGATCCCTATCGGGTAGCCATGCAGGGCAGCCCACCCCGTCACCAACGACGATCCGTACAGCGGCTTGAACTCGTCGAAGTCCGAACCGTCGACGATCCGCGCGATGACCTCGCGCGGGTCGAACGGGATCTTGAGATCGGTGGGGAGGAGGCCGAGCAGGTCCTCGGCGTCGTAGAGCGGCGGAGCGGGATCGGGTTTCGGCGCCGGACCCTGCTTGTGCCAGTTCAACCGTCCGACGATCTGCCGCCCGATACGGATCGCGTCTTGCTCGTCCTGCGCGAAGTAGTCGGCCAGGCCGGACTGTCGCGCGTGCATCTCGGCGCCGCCCAGTGACTCGTCGTCGGACTCCTCACCCGTCGCCATCTTCACCAGGGGTGGGCCGGCGAGGAACACCTTCGAGCGCTCCTTGATCATGACGACGTAGTCGCTCATGCCGGGGATGTACGCGCCGCCCGCCGTCGAATTGCCGAACACCAGCGAGATCGACGGGATGCCGGCCGCGGACAGCCGTGTCAGGTCGCGGAAGATCTGCCCGCCCGGGATGAAGATCTCCTTCTGGGTGGGCAGGTCCGCGCCGCCAGATTCCGTCAGGCCGATCACCGGCAGCCGGTTCTGCAACGCGATCTCGCTCGAGCGCAGCGTCTTCTTCAGGGTGTACGGATTGGACGCGCCCCCGCGAATGGTCGGGTCGCTGCCGTTGATCATGCACTCGACGCCGTTGACAACACCGATGCCGCAGACGACCGACGCACCGACGGTGTAGTCGCTGCCCCAGGCGGCGAGCGGCGAAAGTTCGAGGAACGGCGAGCCGGGGTCGATGAGTAATTCGATGCGCTCTCGCACCAGCAGCTTGCCGCGCTTGTGGTGCCGGTTCACGTACTTCTCGCCACCGCCGGCGACCGCCTTGGCCTGGTCGGCGTCGATCGCGGCGAGCTGCTCGAGCAGCGCCGCGCGGTTGGCCCCGTACTCGGCCGAGGACGGATCGACCATCGTCTTCAATACAGTCACCGCTTTGCACCTTTCAGGGCCCTAAATGGGGCCCGAGAGGGGAGCTGAAAGGTGCAAAGCCGCAGAAGCCCGAGCCGGGGCCGGAGCCGGAGCCGGGGGGAGACGGCGGCGGTGGTCATGACCTATAGCCCAGGGTCTTGGCGGCCAGGCCGGTGAGGATCTCGGTCGTCCCGCCCCCGATGCCCATGATCCGCATGTCCCGGTACTGCCGCTCGACCTCGGACTCCCGCATGTACCCCATCCCGCCGTGCAGCTGAACCGCCTGGTCGACCACCCACATGCCCGCCTCCACTGCGGTGTTCTTCGCGAAGCACGCCTCGGTGACGAGGTTCGCGTCGCCGGCCGCCGCCCGCAGCGCCACCGAGCGGGTGTAAACCCGCGCAACCTCCACGCGGCGGGCCATCTCGGCGAGCGTGTGCTGCACCGGTTGCCGGCTGATCAGCGGACGTCCGAACGTCTCGCGCAACCGGCACCACTCGACCGTCACGTCCAGCGCCCGCTGCGCGCACGCGTAGGACTGCACCGCCAGCCCGATCCGCTCCGAGACGAAGTTCTGCGCGATCTGGACGAAGCCGGTGTTCTCGATGCCGACCAGATGCGCGGACGGGACCCGCACGTCGACGTAGGACAGCTCGGCGGTGTCCGAGCACAGCCAGCCCATCTTCGCCAGCTTGCGCGAGACGGTGAAGCCTGGCGTGCCCTTCTCGACCACGATCAACGACAGCCCGTGCGCGCCGGCGTCGCCGGTCCGCACCGCGGTCACCACGAAGTCCGCGCGCACGCCCGATGTGATGTAGGTCTTGGCCCCGTTGATGACGTACTCGTCGCCGTCCCGCTTGGCCGACGTGCGGATGCCCGCCACGTCCGAACCTCCGTCCGGTTCGGTGATCGCGAGCGCGCCGATCAGCTCGCCCTCGATAGTCGGACGGACCCACCGCTCGACCTGCGTGGGATCCCCGGCCGCCACCAGGTGCGGCAGTGCGATGCCCGACGTGAACAGCGAGGCGAACAGCCCGCTGGCCGCGCCCGCGTAGTGGATCTCCTCGGCCAGCACGAGCGCGTCGATCGCGTCGCCACCGCCCCCGCCCACCGATGTCGGGTAGGACAGCCCGATCAGGCCAAGCTCGGCCGCCCGCTTGTGCAGCGATCGCGGCAGCTCGCCGTCGGCCTCCCACTGGTCCTGGAACGGCAGGACGTCGCGCTGGACGAAGCCCCGCACGGTCGATCGCAGCGCCTGGCGCTCCTCGGTCTCGAACGGCGAACTCACAGCCCTCCTCGCTTCGCTCGGTCGGGCTGGCGAA
>DATAQD010000078.1:0-15161 GCA_036264855.1 Jatrophihabitans sp.
ACCTTGCAGAAGCCGCTCTTGATCGAGGGTCCGGCCGGGGTCGGCAAGACCGAGTTGGCGAAGGCGGTCGCTCAGGCGACCGGGGCTGAGCTGATCCGCTTGCAGTGCTACGAGGGCCTGGACGAGGCGCGGGCGCTCTACGAGTGGAACTACAAGAAGCAGCTGCTGCGCATCCAGGCGGCACCCGCCGATCAGGCCTGGGAGCAGACCCACGACGACATCTTCACCGACGAGTTCCTGTTGACCCGCCCGTTGCTCACCGCCATCCGCCGCGAGCGGCCCACCGTCCTGCTGATCGACGAAGCGGACAAGACTGACGTCGAGGTCGAGGCGTTGCTGCTCGAGGTGCTGTCCGATTACCAGGTGACGATCCCCGAGCTCGGGACGATCGCGGCGACGCGCCGACCGTTCGTCGTGGTCACGTCCAACGCGACCCGCGAGTTGTCCGAGGCCCTCAAGCGCCGCTGCCTCTACCTGCACCTCGACTACCCCTCGCCCGAGCGCGAACGCGAGATCGTGCTGGCGCAGGTGCCGGAGATCGAACCCGACCTGGCCGATCGGCTGGTCCGGACCGCGGCGACGCTGCGGACGTTGGAGCTGAAGAAGGCGCCATCCGTCGCCGAGACGATCGACTGGGCCCGGACCCTGCTGGCATTGGGCATCGAAGCTCTGGACGAGACGGCGATCGCCCGCACGCTGGGCGTCGTGCTCAAGCACAACTCCGACCACGCACGGGCGGCGAAGGAGCTCGGCCTGCCCGACGTCCCCGAATGAACCGATCATGAGCCTGCTCGACCGGCACGTCGGTTTCGTCGCCGCCCTCCGACGGGCTGGCGTCACCGTCTCGGTCGCCGAGGGTCTCGATGCCGTCGAGTCGATGCGCACGATCGAGCTCATCGACCGCGAGCAGCTGCGCGCCGCCCTGGCGGCGACGCTGGTGAAGCGGCAGCTGCACCGGCCGATGTTCGACACCGTCTTCGACGTCTTCTATCCGCCGGTGACCGGGGCGTCCGCCGCGTCCCCGATCTCGGGGCCGGGGCCGCACCGCGACCCCGAGGCGGCCCATCGCGGCCCGCTGGAAGACCCCACCCGCGACCGGATCCGGGACGCGCTGGCGCAGTACCTCAGGGACGGCAACGAGCAGATGCTGGACCCGGTGGCGCGCGAGGCGGTGACGGCCTTCGGGGCCGTCAGGGGACGCGCGCCGGGGCAGACGTCCTGGTCCCGGATGGCGGTGCTCGAACGAGTGTCGGCGGCGACGCTGATGGCCGGCCTGCTGGAGGAGCTGCTGCGCGGCCAGGACCGCGGCGGGCTCGCTGAGCGGCTGGTCCGCACGACGATCAACGAACGGATCGCGCTATTCGAGCGGCGCGTCGACGTGGACGTCCGGCGCCGGCTCGCCGAGCTGACCGATGCCGAGTCAGTGGCGCGCACGTCGGTCCGCCCGACGATCGAGCGCGTCAACTTCATGGGCGCCACCCGCGCCGATCTGGTGGCGATGCGTCGCGAGATCCAGCCGTTGGCCCGCCGACTCGCGGCGCGCCTGGCCATGGACCAACGCCGGCACCGCCGCGGACAGCTCGACTTCCGCCGGACGATCCGGGCCTCGTTGTCCTCCGGTGGGGTGCCGATCACGACCGTGCATCGGCCGCGCCGCCCGCTCAAGACCGACCTCGTCGTGCTGTGCGACGTCAGCGAGTCGGTCACGTCGTTCGCGCACTTCACCCTGCTGCTCGTATACGCGCTGCGCGAGCAGTTCGGCCGGCTCCGGGCGTTCGCGTTCGTCGACGAGCTCGATGAGGTGACCCGCTTCTTCAGCCCCGGAGGCGACGTGATCGACGCGGTCACCCGGCTGGCCAGCGAGGCGGACGTGACGTGGATCCTCGGTCGCACGGACTACGGCCGGGCGTTCGAGTTGTTCGCGCACCGCTTCCCGGATGCGATCGGCCCGCGCACGTCCCTGCTCATCCTGGGCGACGCCCGCTCGAACTACGGCGAGCTGGCCCTGCCCACGCTGGCCGAACTGACCGACCGGGCGAAGCACGCGTTCTGGCTCAATCCCGAGCGCGAGTCCATCTGGGACACCGGCGACTCGCGCGCCAGTGACTTCGCCGCGATCGTTCCGATGGTGGAGTGCCGCAATCTGGCGCAGTTGGGCGACTTCGTGCGCGAGCTGGGGACTTGATCGGCCAACGCGGCTAGGGGATCAGGACGATCTTGCCGGTCGTATGCCCGGTGATGCTCTGGCGGTGGGCGTCCGCGACCTGCGTCAGCGGGTAGCGATTCGCGACGATCACGCGGAGCTCGCCCGCGGCGACGGCCTGGGTCAACTTGGAACGGGCCGCGGCCCGGATCTCGGTACCCGGATCGGCCCCGGGCCCGCCGCCGATGAGCTGGATCCCGGCGTCGGCGGCGCGACCGAAGGCGGCGATGGTCACGATGCGCCGTCGGTCCGCGACCAGCTCGAGCGACACGTCCACGGCCTCGTCGGTGCCGACCAGATCGGCCGCGGCGTCGACCCCGGACGGGGCCGCGGCCCGTACCCGGTCGGCGAGCCCGGGACCGTAGGCGACCGGGACCGCCCCGAGTTCGCGCAGCAGGTCATGTTTGCCCGGGCTCGCGGTGGCGATCACGGTGGCGCCGCGGCCGGTGGCCAGTTGTACGGCCACGAGCCCGACCCCGCCGGACGCGCCGTGGAGCAACACGACCTCGCCCGCGCGAAGACCGATCGCCTCGAGGGCGTGGACGGCCGTGACCCCGGTGACCATGAGGCCGCCGGCTTCCGCCCACGACACCGCGGGCGGCTTCGGAACGACCGACGCGACGGGCACGACGAGCTCCGCCGCGTAGGCGCCGGGGGCCGGGTAGGCGATCACCTCGTCGCCGACCCTCAAGGTGCTCACGCCCGCGCCCACGGCGGTCACGACGCCCGCGGCCTCGACCCCGAGACGCTTGGGAAGCGCGGACGGATCGGCTCCGAACAAGCCGCTGTAGGTCTTGTGGTCGATCGGATTGACGCCCGCAGCCCGCACCGCGAGGCGCACCTCATTGGGCCCCGGCTCGGGCGTCGGCACGTCCATCAGGGATAGCACTTCCGGCCGACCGAACGCGGTGGCCACGACGACGGCGCTCATGCCAATGCCGAACGCGGGGTCGGCCCGGTCGATTCCCGGCATCCGGGCGACCGGCTCCGTCACCGCCCCTTGAACTCGGGCCTGCGCTTCTCGGCGAAGGCGCGCGGGCCCTCCTTCGCGTCCTCACTCTGGAACACGGCCAGGCCCAGCTTGGCGTCGAGCCGGAACGCGTCGTTCTCGTGCATGCCCTCGGACTCACGGATCGTGCGCAGAATCGCCTGCACGGCCAGCGGCCCGTTCGCCGCGATCAGCTCGGCGATCTCGAGCGCCCGGTCCAGCGCCTGGCCATCGGGGACCACGTGCCCGATCAGCCCGATCTCCTTGGCCTCCGCCGCCTTGATGTGTCGGCCGGTGAGCAGCAGGTCGGCCGCGACCGTGTAGGGGATCTGGCGCACGAGCCGGACCGCGGAGCCCCCGAGCGGGAACAGTCCCCACTTCGGCTCGCTTACCCCGAACCGGGCGCTCGCGCCGGCAACCCGGATGTCGGTGGCCTGCAGGATCTCGGTGCCGCCGGCGATGGCCGGCCCCTCGACCGCGGCGATCAGGGGCTTGGTCAGCCGGCGCCCCTTGAGCAGCGATTCGATGACCGACAGGTCCAGCGCGCGCGCCGAGTCGCCCGGGTGCGAGGTCGTCATGGCCTTCAGATCGGCGCCCGCGCAGAACGCGCCGCCGGCGCCGGTGAGGATGCCGGCCCGGATCTCCGGGTCCTCGTCCACCTGGTTCCAGGCGGCGGTCAGGCCGGCGAGCATCGGAGCGTACAGCGCGTTGCGCGCCTCGGGCCGGTTCATCGTCACGATCAGGACGTGGCCGCGCTTCTCGACGAGGCAATGCTGGTCATCAGGTGTCACCGGATATGTCACCAGGGCCGTCCTTGCGTCGAACTCGGGGTTGCACCGAACGATAACACGTTCTAGTTTCGGCGGATGGCCTACAACATCGCCGATCTCTTCGAGCACGCGGTCGACTACTTCCCGGACCGTGTCGCCGTGGCGTGCGGCGACGAGGAGGTCACCTACGCCGAGCTCGAGGAGCAGGCCAACCGGCTCGCGCATCACCTGGCCGACCACGGCGTCGCGGCGGGTGCGCACGTGGGGATGTGCACGCGGAACCGGCTGCAGGCCATCGTCACGATGCTCGCCGTCTACAAGCTGCGCGCCGCGCTCATCAACGTCAACTACCGCTACACCGCCAACGAGATCCGCTACGTGCTGGACAACGCCGACGTCGTCGCGCTCGTCCACGAGCGCCGGTACTCCGACCGCGTCGCCGAGGCGCTGCCCGGAGCACCGTCGGTCACGCACACGGTCGTCATCGACGACGAGAGCGATCGACCGTCCAGCGGCACCCCCTACGCGGCTGCCCTGGCGTCCGGACGGGCGGAGCGCGACTTCGAGGAACGCAGCGGCGACGACCACTACCTGCTCTACACCGGCGGCACGACCGGCATGCCGAAGGGCGTCATCTGGCGGCACGAGGACGTCTGGCGGACCCTCGGCGGCGGCATCAACTTCATGACCGGCGAGCCGCTCGAGAGCGAGTTCGCTCAAGCCGAGCTCGGCAAGGTCACCGGGGGGATGGTCCGGCTGTGCCTGGCCCCGTTGATCCACGGCAACGCGCAATGGGCGGGGCTCATGGCGCTGTTCGGCGGCGACACCGTGGTGCTGCTCACCCAGTTCGAGCCGGCCGCGGTCTGGGAGGCGATCGAGCGCCGCCGGGTGAACGTCGTCGTGCTCATCGGTGACGCCATGGCCCGGCCGATGATCGAGGCGTTCCACGCCGGCAGCTACGACGTGTCGTCGGTCTACGCAATCTCGAGCAGCGCCGCGCTGTTCTCGCAGAGCGTCAAGAACGAATACCTCAAGGCGCTGCCCAACGCCGTGATCACCGATGCGATCGGATCGTCGGAGACCGGCTTCATGGGCATCGGCATGATCACCAAGGACACCGAGCAGGGCATCGGCGGACCGCGGGTCACCGCCGGCCGCGACACGATCGTCATCGACGAGTACGGCAAGCCGATCCCGGCGGGCTCGGACGAGATCGGCCGCCTGGCCCGCGGTGGGCACATCCCGCTGGGGTACTACAAGGATCCGGAGAGGACGGAGCGACTCTTCGTCGAGGTCGGGGGCCAGCGGTACACGGTGCCCGGGGACTTCGCGCGACACGAGGCCGACGGCACGATCACCTTGCTCGGCCGGGGCAACACCTGCGTGAACACCGGCGGCGAGAAGGTCTTCCCCGAGGAGGTCGAGGCGGCGCTGATGTCGCACCCGGACGTGTTCGACGTGCTCGTCGTCGGCGTGCCCGACGACCGGCTCGGCCAGCGGGTGGCCGCGGTGATTGAGCCGCGCCCCGGCGCCCATCCGACGTTCGAAGGCCTCGCCGCCCACGTGCGAGGTGATATCGCCGGCTACAAGGTGCCCCGCAGCATCTGGCTCGTCGACAAGATCCAGCGACTGGCCACCGGCAAGGCCGACTACCGCTGGGCGAGCGCCTACGCGTCCGAACATTCGGAGGAAGTCCTGTGCGCACCGCGATCTGCGACCAGCTCGGCCTAGCCCACCCGATCTTCGCCTTCACCCCGTCCGAGCACGTCGCCGCCGCGGTCAGCCGGGCGGGTGGGCTCGGCGTGCTCGGCTGCGTCCGGTTCAACGAGGCCGAGGAGCTCGAAGCCGTCCTGACCTGGATGGACGAGAACACCGGCGGCCTGCCGTACGGCGTCGACATCGTGATGCCCTCGAAGATCCCGACCGAGGGCACGCCGGCCGAGCTCGACCGGTACATCCCCGAGGGGCACAAGAAGTTCGTGGACGACACGCTGCGCAAGCTCGGCGTCCCGCCGCTGCCGGCCGACGGGGACCCGGCGGCCGACGGCGTGTTGGGCTGGTTGCACTCGGTGGCGCGCACGCATGTGGACGTCGCCCTGAAGCATCCGGTCAAGCTGATCGCCAATGCGCTGGGCTCGCCGCCCAAGGACGTCATCGACCTCGCGCACTCGCACGACGTTCCCGTGGCCGCCTTGGCGGGCAAGGCCAAGCACGCCCGTTCGCATGTCGACAACGGCGTGGACATCGTCATCGCCCAGGGGACCGAAGCCGGCGGCCACACCGGCGAGATCGCGACCATGGTGCTCGTGCCGGAGATCGTCGACGCAGTGGGCGACGACGCCACCGTGCTGGCCGCGGGCGGGATCGGCTCGGGCCGGCAGATCGCGGCCGCGCTGGCTCTCGGTGCCGGCGGTGTGTGGATGGGCTCGTACTGGCTGACGACGTCGGAATACACCCTCGGCCGCGGCGACGCGATTAAGCGGGCACTGGTCGCGGCCGGGTCGGATCAGACCGTTCGGACCCGGGTCTACAGCGGCAAGCCGGCCCGCCTGCTCAAGACGAAATGGACGGACGCCTGGGCCGAGGACGGGGCCGTTGAGCCGCTGCCGATGCCGCTGCAGAACCTGCTGGTCACCGAGGCCCACCAGCGAATCGCGCTCGCGGACGATCCGGACGTCGTCGCGATGCCGGTCGGGCAGATCGTCGGCCGGATGAACTCGGTACGCCCGGTCGCCGAGCTGATGGCCGAACTCGTCGCCGAGTTCGACGAGACGCTGCACCGCCTCGACCAGGCCCGGTGACCGGCTCGCCCAGCCCGGTTCCCGATCCACTGGCGCCGGCGAAGCTCGGGCCGGTCGAGCTGCGCAACCGCGTCATCAAGGCCGCAACCTACGAAGGCCTGAACCACCACAGCCTCGTCACGGACGAGCTGATCCGCTTCCACCGGGAACTCGCCGCCGGCGGCGTCGGGATGACGACGCTCGCGTACTGCGCGGTCGCGCCCGACGGCCGGACCGAGAGAAAGCAGCTGTACTGGCGATCCGAGGCGTTACCGGGACTGCGTCGGCTGACCGACGCCGTGCACGCGGAGGGTGCCGCGGTCTCGGCTCAGCTCGGGCACGCCGGCCCGGTCGCCGACGCCCGCAGCAACGGGCGACCGAGCCTTGGTCCCAGCCGCATCTTCCAGCCCATGACCATGACCTTCACTCGCCCGGCCACTGTCGAGGACCTCGATCGCGTCACCCGGGCGCATGCGGATGCGGCGAGGATGGCGATCGCCGCGGGTTTCGACGCCGTCGAGCTCCACCTCGGCCACAACTACCTGGCCTCGGCGTTCCTGTCACCGCGGCTGAACCGGCGCACCGACGGCTACGGCGGCAGTCTCGAACACCGGGCCCGGCTGTCCCGCGAGATCGCGCGTGCCGTCCGGGACGCCGTCGGTGACCGCATCGCCGTCCTCGCCAAGCTCAACCTGCAGGACGGGATCCGGCGCGGACTCTCGCTGCCCGAGGCGATCCAGGTCGCCCGGTGGCTGACCGCCGACGGCTCGCTCGATGCCCTCGAGATGACGGCCGGGAGCTCACTCAAGAACCCGATGTACCTGTTCAAAGGGCCGGCGCCGCTGAAGGAGTTCGCCGCGGCCATGCCGCAGCCGGTCCGCCTCGGCGTGCGCATCGCTGGCCGCACGGTGCTGCACAGCTACCCGTACGAGGACCTGTACCTGCTCGCGGACGCCGCGCGGGTCCGGGCCGCGATCGACCTGCCGCTGATCCTCGTCGGCGGCGTTACCGGCAAGGCGACGATGGACCGCGCGATGGCGGCCGGGTTCCAGTTCGTGGCCATGGCCCGGGCGCTGCTGCGCGAACCGGACCTCGTCAACCGGATCAAGTCCGACCCGACCGTGCCGTCGCTGTGCACCCACTGCAACCGGTGCATGCCGACGATCTACTCCGGAACTCGGTGCGTCGAGATTCCCTAGCCGTTGAGCGCAGGCGCAGGCCCGGTCAGATCGAGGCGGGCGACGTCGACGAGCGCGGTCGTGCGGTCAGGGTCGGCGCGCTGCAAGAGCGCCTCGGCGTGCCGCCCGGACAGGACGAGGGTGGCGACCTCATTGCCGAAATAGGGCCCGGCCAGCCGCCGCCACGACACCGACAGCGGCGGAACAGGCTGCACGGTCGCCAGCAGCCCGCGCACCGACCGTTCCCCCAGCCGGCTCCACGCCGCCCGGAAGGCCGCCTTCACGACGGCCGGCACGTGGTTGTGCAGCGGCGAGCAGGTCACCTGATAGACGCGGGAATCGACCGGATCGGCGAAGTCGGCCTCGGCGACGTAGGCGTGATGGACGTCGCCCGAGAGCACGCAGACCGTCGCCGGAGCGCGGCTCCCGTTCTCGGCCCGCTCGCCCTTGGCGACCGAGGCCAGTAACGCCCCCAGCCGATCGAAGGAACGCCGGAACGAGGCCCAGTGCTCGAGGTCGGCCGCGCGGCGCAGCGCCTCGGACCACCGGGCCAGGCGGGGACCCCGGGCGCCCGCGGCCAGGACCTCGTTCCAGGACTCGAGGTCGTGCAACGCTCGGGCCAGCAGCCACGGCAGCGAGGTTCCGATCAGCAGATGGTCGTAGTCGCCGGCCACCTGCTCCTCGATCCACGCGAATTCCTCGTCGCTGACCATCTGGCGGGCCCCGTCGGCCAGGATCCGACCGCACCGGCTGTCGATGGTGACCACGCGGGTGCGCCCGAAGTCGCGGCGGAAGGACCACCGCGTGCCCTTGGCGCCGTCCGCCTCCCGGTCGGCCATGACGGCGAACGCGCGCAGCAGCGGTTCGGCATCGCCCTCGTGGACGCGCACCTTCTGGTACAGCTCGTTGACCTTCAGCTCGGCGGGGGAGAGGTTGCCCAGATGCTGGTAGATCCAGTACGAGGACAGCCCGCCGATGATCCGCTCCTGCCACCACGAGGTCGCCTGCATGTCCTCGCGCCACAGGTGGGAGGTGTTCCAGTCGTCCCGCACGTCGTGGTCGTCGAAGATCATCGAGGTCGGCACCGTCGACAGCAACCAGCGCACGTCCGGGTCCGTCCACGACTCCAGGTAGAGCCAGGTGTACTCCTCGAAGTCCGCCACCTGGTCCTTGCTCCCTGCGGTGATGTCGCGTCGCGCCCGGATCCGCCGTTGCGTCGCCGCCGACGTCTCGTCCGCGTAGACCTGGTCGCCGAGCATCAGGAAGGCGTCCGGCCATTCGGCGACCTCTCCGCTCGCCAGCGCGCGGGCGAGGGCGGCGAGCGCGTCGGGGTCGAAGTGGCGGTCGCCGACCTTCGCCGAGGCGCGGCCGTAGCGGCAGGAGCCGAACGCGATGCGCTGCGGACCGTCGCCGCCCTGCGTCCGGATCACCGACGGCGGGCGGCTGGAATCGAGGGGCGGCCAGGCGACCTCTCCATCCAGGCGCACTTCGTACGGGGTGCTGCTTGCTGGGTCCAGGCCGTCGACCACCACGAGGGCGTAATGGTGCCCGGCCACCGTCCAGGTGGGCTCGCGGCCGCCGAGCACCTCGACCTCGCACGGGCCGTCGGTCTCGACCCAGACCGTGGCGTCGGTCGTTCCGACGTGGCGCAGCAGTGGGCCGATGAGCAGACGGGTCATGGCGGTGGTGTACCCGGATATCGGGCCCCGCGTTCGGATCAGGCCGGCGTGGCGGCCAGCTCCGCACCCAGGCGCCGCAATTGGGCCGTCGCGCCACCCAGCGTGAACTCGGTCCGCTTCGCTGCGGTGAAGTAGCGGTGCGCCGGCGCGTCGACGTCGATGCCGGTCCCGCCATGGACGTGGACCGCGGTATGCGCCACTCGATGCCCGGCGTCGGCGGCCCAGAACTTGGCGGTGGCGAGTTCCGCCGCCGCGGGGAGTCCCTCCGAGAGCCGCCAGGCGGCCTCCCACATGGTCAGTCGAGCGGCTTCGACGTCGATATAGGCGTCGGCGAGCCGTTGGGCGACGGCCTGGAAGCTGCCGATCGGCCGGCCGAACTGCTCACGCTCGCGGGCGTAGGTCGCCGTGAGTTCCAGGGCGCGTTCCAGCACGCCCAGCTGGTACGCCGCCAGGCCGACGGTCGCCCGGCCGATCAGCCAGTCGAGGACGTCGCGCCCGCCGAGGCGGTCCGCGTCCGCAACGCGCACACCGGACAGCTCAACCGATCCGGCGCTGTCACCGTCGACGAGCACCTGACGCTCGATCGACACCCCGCGATCGGACGGTCGGATCACGAAGACCGCGGCGCCCTGCGCGGTTGTCGCGGGGACGAGGATTGCGTCCGCCACCGACGCCGACGGGACCACCGCCTTCGACCCGTCCAGCGCCCAGCCGCCGTCGACCCGCTCGGCCCGGGTCAACGGCACCTCAGGCGAATCGGCGAGGTCCTCGGTCAGCGCCACGGTCAGGATCTGCTCGCCGCGGCCGGCCCGCGTCGCACTATCGACGTCGCCGAACTCGGCCAGCGCGGCCGCAGCGAGCGTGATCGACCACAGGTAGGGGACCGGCGCCACCGCCCGTCCGATCTCGACCAGCACGCTGCAGCTCTCGGCCAGGCCCAGCCCGCCCCCACCCGCCGGTACGGGCAGCGCCGCGGACAGAACCCCGGCACGGGCAAGCGCGGTCCACAGGCGCCGGTCGATGTGGTCGGGTCCGGACTCGGCCGCCCGCAGCCGGTCCTGGGTGAAATGGTCATCGAGGATGCGCCGGGTCAGGCCGGCGAGGTCCTGCTGGGTCTCGGAGAGGCTGAAGTCCATGCTGGTTACCGTCCGCTCGCCGGCAGGCGCAGGCCCACGCCCGCAATGATGTCGCGCTGCACCTCGTTGGTGCCGCCGCCGAAGGTCAGGATCAGCGACGAGCGGTGCATCCGCTCGACCCGGCCGGCCAGGATCGCTGCGGTCGAGCCCGGGCGGACGATCGCGTTCGCGCCGAGGACCTCCATCAGCAGCCGGTAGGCCTCGGTGGCGAATTCGGTGCCGAACACCTTGGTGGCCGACGCGTCGGCCGGACCGACGCCGCTGCCGGAGGCGATCTGCCAGTTCTTCAGCCGCAGGAACTGGGCCTTGGCGTGTACCCGCGCCAGGTGGATCTGCACCCACTCCTGGTCGATCACCCGCCGACCGTCCGGCAACTTCGTGTTCTGGGCCCACTCGCGGACCTCGCGCAGGGCGGTGAGGACGGGCGCGGCCGAGGTCAGGGCCACCCGCTCGTGGTTGAGCTGATTGGTGATCAGCGCCCAGCCGCGGTTGACCTCACCCACGACCGCAGACGCGGGGACGCGCACGTCGGCGTAGTACGTGGCACTCGTCGTCACGCCGGCCATCGTGCGGACCGGTGTCCAGGAGAAGCCGGGGGAGTCGGTCGGCACGATCAGCATGGACAGCCCCTTGTGCTTGGGGGCCTCCGGGTCGGTCCGGCAGGCCAGCCACACGTAGTCCGCGTACTGGATCAGGCTCGTCCACATCTTCTGGCCGTTGATGACGTACTCGTCGCCGTCGAGGATCGCCTTCGTGCGCAACGACGCGAGGTCGGTGCCCGCACCGGGCTCGCTGTAACCGATCGCGAAGTGGATCTCACCGGCCGCGATCCTCGGCAGGAAGAACGCGCGCTGCTCGGACGTGCCGAAGCGCATGATCGTGGGGCCGACGGTGTTGATGGTCAGGAACGGCACCGGGGCACCCGCGACGGCGGCTTCGTCGGTGAAGATCAGCTGCTCGAGCGCGGACCCGCCCCGGCCGCCGTACTCTTCCGGCCAGCTCAGGGTCAGCCACCCGTCGCGGCCCATCTGCCGGACGATCTCCTGGTAGGCCGAGCCGTCGCCGTACTCGCCGTCTCCGCTGAGCGCCGCTCGCCGATCCGGGGTCATCAAGGTTGCAAAGTAGCTGCGCAGTTCGCTGCGCAGCGCCTCGTGCTCGGCGGAGTAGCTGATCTGCATCCAGAGACCCCCGGGTCGACGGCAAGTGAAACGTGTTCTAGCAAGACTAGCGCGGCGGCGCGCGGGCCGTCGAGACCGAAACCGGCCGGAATTCGCACGTCTTTGCCCACAACTGTTGTCCCTCGATAGAACGCGTTCTAGTATGGGCCGGACCGCAAACTCGGGCTTATCCGACAACCGGCGTGCATCGTGACCGGGAGCACGTCCGGTCGTTGCCTTGGGTAGCGGATGCGTGCGGTGGGCGGAGAAACGGACACGGAGGTCTGATGGAGCTCAAGGTCGACCGCGATCTGTGCGAGGCGAACGCCGTCTGTTGCGGTCTGGCGCCCGACGTCTTCGATCTGGACGACGACGAGCTTCTCGTCATCACCCAGCCCTTCCCGCCGGAGCGGCTCGAGCGCGTGCAGCTGGCCGTCGACCGCTGCCCGAAGAACGCCCTGGAGTTAGCCCCGTGACCGCTGCTCGGGACCTGGCGGGCAAGGTCGCCGTCGTGACCGGCGCCTCGGCCGGCCTGGGCCGGGCCGAGGCCCTCGCGCTGGCCCGCGCCGGGGCCGACGTGGTCGTCAACGACCTGTCGGCCGGCGACGTCGTCGACGAGATCGAGTCCCTCGGGTCGAAAGCGCTGTTCGTGGCCGGCGACGTGGCCGAGCGCGCGACCGCCGACGCCATGGTGGCTGCGGCCACCGAACATTTCGGCGACCTGCACATCGTGGTGAACAATGCCGGCGTCACTCGGGACCGGATGCTGTTCAACATGACCGACGACGAGTGGGACACGGTCATCCGCGTACACCTGCGCGGTCATTTCCTCCTCGCTCGCAATGCCGCCGCGTACTGGCGCGGGCAGTTCAAGGCGACCGGCGAGCCGGTGTACGCCCGGCTCATCAACACCTCGTCCGAAGCCGGGCTCACCGGGTCCGAGGGGCAGCCGAACTACAGCGCGGCCAAGGCCGGCATCGCGGCGTTCACCGTCGCGGCCGCCCGCGGCCTCGCCCGGATGGGCGTTCGCGCGAACGCGATCTGCCCGCGGGCCCGCACCGCGATGACCGCCGGCGTGTTTGGGGAACAGGCGCCGGGGGACGGACTCGACCCGCTGTCAGTCGAGCACGTGGCGCCCCTCGTCGCCTACCTGGCCGCGCCCGCCGCCGACAAGATCAACGGGCAGGTGTTCGTCGTCTACGGCGGGATGGTCGCGCTGATGGCACCGCCGACGGTGGAGCGGCGTTTCGACCAGTCAGCCGGAGCCGGCGCGTCCCGTCCGTGGACGCTCGCCGAGCTGGACGCGAGCCTGGGCCGCTACTTCGACGAACGGGACCCCGGACGGACATTCGCCTGCTCAGAGGTCTTGACGCTCTCGTGATCGCTAAGGAGGTCGGCGTGGTCACTCGCACCTCGGGGTGGAAGGTCGTCGCGGCGGCGGCGTCCTGCGCGGTTCTCGCGGCGTGCGGCTCGCAGGTGCAGCCGAAGGACGTCATCAACGCCTGGGGCGGCGTCGCGGGCAACGGCCAGGCGCTGACCGGCGGCAGCGGCGCACCGGTTGCGGGCATTGGCGGGACCCTCGCTCCCGGTGGTGGCAGTGGCGGTTCGGGTGGCGGCACCGGCGGCGCCGCCACGCAGGGCATCAAGCCCGGCAGCTGCGCCGGCTTCAAGAACGGCCCGGGGATGACCAACTCCACGATCACGATCGCGAATGTCGCGGACCTCAGCGGCCCCGTCCCCGGGTTGTTCAAGTCGGCGCAGCTCGCTGTGACCGCGTACGCGGCGTACTTCAACTCCACGTCCAGCATCTGCGGACGCAAGCTCAAGGTCGAGGGCCTCGACAGCGCGACCTCGGAAAGCGGGGATCAGCAAGCGTCCTCGACCGCGTGCAGCAGCGCGTTCGCGATGGTGGGCTCGATGGGTGCGTTCGACGCGGGCGGCGCCGACACCGTCACGCAGTGCGGGATCCCGGATATCCGCGCCGCCTCGACCGAGACGGCGCGGCAGCGGTCGTCGGTCTCGTTCGGTGCGTACTCGCTGAACGTCTCCGAGATCCCCACGGCGCCGTTCAGCTACTTCAAGTCGCTCGGCGACGCATACAAGCACGCCGCGTTCGTCTACCTCGACGCCGGCGCGTCCAGCCTGAACGCCCGCAGCTTCATAGCGGGCGAGGAGAAGCAGGGCTTCAATTTCATCTACAAGCAGGCCATCAACGTCAGCGGCGGACTTATCCCGTACGACAGTTACGCGCAGAAGATGGCCGACGCCGGCGTCAAGTACGTCCAGTACATCGGTGCGGCCGCGCCTTACGCCCAGCAGCTGAAGGCGGCCATCGACAACAAGTCGAGAAGCGACAGCAGCTTCAAGCCGATCTTCGTCATGGACCCGACGGCGTACGACACGCACTACACGAGCGCCGGCAGCTCCGTGAACGGTACGTACGTCTTCGACGCCGGGCCACTGTTCGAGGAGGCCAACCGCAACCCGCAGCTGGCTGCATACCTGCTATGGCTGCAACGCACATCCGGGGGCGCGCCGACGTTCTTCGGCACGTTCGCGTGGTCGGCGGCAGCGCTGTTCACGCAACTCGCGGTGCAGCTCGGCGGCAAGTTGAGCCGCTCGTCGATGCTGGCCGCCGTGCGCAAGGTGCACAACTTCACCAACGGCAACATGGTGTCGCCGCAGGATATCGCCGGGAAGCACACGCCCAGGTGCCTGTCAGTGATCCAACTCGTCAGTGGCAGGTGGGTTCGCAAGACGCCCTACCCGTACACCTGCGGGTCCCTTGTGAACAGCGGGGTCTCCTGACCGATGGACGCCTTCGTCTCGTACACGATCACCGGGCTGTTCTTCGGCGCGGCGTACGCGGTCGCGGCGTCCGGCCTGGTCCTGACCTATACGACGACGCGGGTGTTCAACCTGGCGCATGGTGCGACGAGCATGGTGATGGCCTTCGTGTTCTGGCAGCTGCACGTCGGGAACGGCTTGCCGACGTGGCTGTCGGTGATCCTTGTGCTCTTCGTGATCGCCCCGCTGTACGGCGTGACCCTGGAGCGGCTCGTGATGCGCGGTCTGGGTGAGTCGCCGGTCAGTGTCAGCTTGGTCGTCACGCTGGGTGTGTTCATCTTCCTGATCGGTGTCGCCCAGCAGTTCTGGCCGCGCGACAAGGAGCGCTACGTCAGTCTGTTCTTCGGCTACGAGGGCTTCCCCGTCCTCGGCGTCCAGATGTATTACCACTATCTGATCACGATCGTGGTCGCCGCCGCTGTC
>DATAQD010000130.1:0-17083 GCA_036264855.1 Jatrophihabitans sp.
CAACCCCGACCACCCGACCCCGACACCGACCCCGACCAGCCAGACCCCAGCAGCGCCTACGCCTACGACGACGACGACGCCTGCGACGAGGTCGATGGATCAAACCCGTCGACCTTCACCCCACTCACCCAACACGGGCGACCACTCCGACCGGCCCCCACCGAACCCGAACCCCTCACACCGCCCGACCCACCCCAACCCGACCCCGACCCGCCACCATTCTGATCACCCCGACCCGGCCGAAACCGTCCACCGCCGACCCTCCGGCGCTCGCGGCCGCCCCCCGCAACCCCCTCGACCGTCAGGAACACGCCACGCCGGGTGACTTAGCGCCGGCGTGGCGGAGCCCGCTCAGTTGATCAGGTTTTCCTCGGGGCTGACTGGTTTCGCGCCCCAGGTCGGGGACCCCGAGGGGGTCTGATCAACTTGCGGACGGGGCCCGTCGACGGCGCTGGCCGGCAAACGTTTCCTTGCCCCGGCGGGGCGCCTGTGCGGGTGCTTTCGAAATACGTCATACTGGTGTTGTGAAATTCCCCGATCCGATCGCGCGCCGCGTCGATGGCGCCTGCGACCGGACGGGGGACCGCACTCGCGACGCCGTCGCACGCAGCGTCCTCGAACGAGGCCCGCAGAGCGCCGCGGACCTCGCCGAACTCCTCGGGCTCTCGCCAGCCGCCATCCGCCGCCATCTGGACGCACTGGTGGCTGACGGCCTGTTGGTCGAGCGTGAGCCCCGCCCATCGGCCCACCGCGGTCGCGGCCGGCCCCCGCGCGCCTATGCCCTGACCGACGCCGGACGAGCCGCATTCCCACACGCCTACGACGACCTCGCCAACACTGCGCTGCGCTACCTGCGCGAAACCGGCGGCGAGCAGGCGGTCACCGCGTTCGCCGAGCACCGCGCCAGCACCCTGGGCCAACTGCTGGGGTCCAAGGTCGATCGCGATGCGCCGCTCGCCACACGCACCGAGGCCATGGCCGGCGCTCTGTCCGAGCATGGCTACGCTTCGACGACCGAGCGGGCCGGCGCCGGCATCCAGATCTGCCAGCACCACTGCCCGGTCGCCCACGTCGCCGCCGAGTTCCCGCAACTGTGCGAGGCCGAGACGCGAGCGTTCGAGCAGGTGTTGGGCACCTACGTCCAACGACTGGCGACGATCGCCCACGGCGACGGCGTCTGCACCACGCACGTCCCCGACCCACCGAAGACCCTCGGCCGGAAGGCCGCCGCCCCGAAGACCGTTGCACCGAACACCGTTGTATCGAAGGCCGTCGCACCGAACACCGTTGTATTGAAGGCCGTTGCTCCGAAGACCGAGAAGTCCACCGCCCGATCCGGGAGGCATTGAATATGACTACTGCACCTGAGCGTTCCCTCACCCAGGACGAGCAGATCGACGCCCTAGGCCGCTACGGCTTCGGGTGGTCGGACAGCGATGTCGCCGGGGCGAGCGCCCAGCGTGGCTTGTCCGAGGCGGTCGTGCGCGACATCTCGGCCAAGAAGAGCGAGCCCGAGTGGATGCTCAACCGTCGGCTCAAGGCCTTGTCGATCTTCGACAAGAAGCCCATGCCGAGCTGGGGATCCGACCTGTCGGGTATCGACTTCGACAACATCAAGTACTTCGTGCGCTCGACGGAGAAGCAGGCCGCCACATGGGACGACCTGCCCGCCGACATCAAGAACACCTACGACAAGCTCGGCATCCCAGAGGCCGAGAAGCAGCGGCTGATCTCGGGGGTTGCGGCCCAGTACGAGTCCGAGGTCGTCTATCACAAGATCAACGAGGAGCTCGAGAAGCAGGGCGTCATCTTCCTCGACACGGACACCGCGCTGAAGGAGTACCCCGAGCTCTTCGAGGAGTACTTCGGGTCGGTCATCCCGTCCGGCGACAACAAGTTCTCGGCCCTGAACACCGCCGTGTGGTCGGGCGGCTCGTTCATCTACGTCCCCAAGGGCGTCCATGTCGAGATCCCGCTGCAGGCCTACTTCCGCATCAACACCGAGAACATGGGCCAGTTCGAGCGGACCCTGATCATCGTCGACGAGGGTGCCTACGTGCACTACGTCGAAGGCTGCACCGCGCCGATCTACAGCTCGGACTCGCTGCACTCCGCGGTCGTCGAGATCATCGTGAAGAAGGGCGGCCGCTGCCGCTACACGACGATCCAGAACTGGTCGAACAACGTCTACAACCTCGTCACCAAGCGGGCCAAGGCCGAGGCCGGAGCCACGATGGAGTGGATCGACGGCAACATCGGCTCCAAGGTGACGATGAAGTACCCGGCCGTGTGGCTGACCGGCGAGTACGCCAAGGGCGAGGTGCTCTCGATCGCGTTCGCCGGCGAGGGCCAGCACCAGGACGCCGGTGCCAAGATGCTGCACCTGGCGCCGCACACGTCGTCGACGATCGTGTCCAAGTCCGTGGCGCGGGGCGGCGGGCGCACGTCCTATCGCGGCCTCGTCCAGGTGAACAAGGGCGCGCACCACAGCCGGTCGACGGTCAAGTGCGACGCGCTGCTCGTCGACGACATCAGCCGCTCGGACACCTACCCCTACGTGGACGTCCGTGAGGACGACGTATCGATGGGGCACGAGGCGACGGTGTCGAAGGTCAGCGAGGACCAGCTCTTCTACCTGATGAGTCGCGGCATGTCCGAGGACGAAGCGATGGCCATGGTCGTGCGCGGCTTCGTCGAGCCGATCGCGCGCGAACTCCCGATGGAGTATGCGCTCGAGCTGAACCGCCTGATCGAACTGCAAATGGAAGGAGCCGTCGGTTAGCCCCACCAAGTTTTCTCGCCCGCTCGAAAACTTGTCAGGGACCCCGAAAGCCTCACGATGACAGCTCTCCTCAAACCCAGCGGTTCGCCCGCCGAACGTTTCACCTCCCGCGACCCCGACGACTTTCCCATCCCGAACGCGTCCCAGGAGGACTGGCGGTTCACCCCGCTGGGCCGCATCCGGGACTTCTTCGAGCCGTTCGCGTCCGACGGGTTCGTCGACGGGGACGAGTCGGTGCCCACCGGGGCCACGGTCGAGGTCGTCGACCCGTCCACCCTGGCCGCTTTCGGGACGGCGCTCGAGCCGGCCGACCGGGTGAGCGCATTGGCGATGGCCCACGCCCAGCGCGGGCTGCACGTCCGTGTCGATGCCAACACCGAACTGAGCGAGCCGATCGTCCTGACGCGTCGCGGGATCAGTGGCCGCTCCTACGCCCACCACGTGGTCGAGGTCGGCGCCAACGCCAAGGCCACCCTGGTCATCGACCATCGCGGGCTGATCCAGATCGCGGCCAACATCGAGTTCCTGATCGGCGACGGGGCCTCGCTGTCGGTCGTCGCGGTCAACGCCTGCGACGAGGGTTCGGTCCAGCTGTCGTCCTACGCCGCGCTCGTGGGCCGCGACGCCTCCTACCGGCACGTGAACGTCACCCTCGGCGGCTCGGTCGTGCGCATTGTGCCGACGGTCCGCTTCGCCGGTCCCGGTGGGCGCGCCGAGTTGCTGGGCGTGAGCTTCGCCGGTGACAAGCAGCACTTCGAGGGTCGGCTGTTCGTCGACCACGGCGCGCCGAATTGCACATCCAGCGTGTTGTACAAGAACGCGTTGCTCGGCGACTCGGCCCGCACCGTGTGGATCGGCGACGTGCGGATCCGTCCGGCGGCGACCGGCACCAACACCTACGAGATGAATCGCAACCTGCTGCTGTCCGACGGCGCCCGCGCCGACTCTGTCCCCAATCTCGAGATCGAGACCGGCGACATCGCCGGCGCCGGGCACGCGAGCACCACAGGACGGTTCGACGACCTGCAGCTGTTCTACCTGCAGTCCCGCGGCATCCCCGAGGACGAAGCGCGGCGACTTGTCGTGCGCGGCTTCTTCGCCGACGTCGTCGAGCGCATCGGCGTGCCGGCGCTCGAGCACCGCATCATGACCGCGATCGAGGCCCGGCTGGGCTTCACCCCCGAGTTGGAGAGTCCCTCAGCATGAGCACCCTGGAAGTACGCGACCTGCACGTCACCGTCGGATCCGGTGACGACGCCACCGAGATCCTCAAGGGCGTCGACATCACGGTGAGGTCCGGCGAGACGCACGCGATCATGGGGCCCAACGGCTCCGGCAAGTCGACCCTTGCGTACTCGATCGCCGGACACCCCAAGTACACCGTCACCCGCGGCACGGTCACGCTCGACGGCGCCGACGTGCTGGCCATGACCGTCGACGAGCGCGCCCGCGCCGGGTTGTTCCTGGCGATGCAGTACCCCGTCGAGGTGCCGGGCGTGTCGGTGTCCAACTTCCTCCGGACGGCGGCCACCGCCACCCGGGGCGAGGCGCCGAAGCTGCGCACCTAGGTCAAAGAGGTCTCCAGCGCGATGGCGGGCCTGGACATGGACAAGGCCTTCGCCGACCGCAACGTCAACGAGGGGTTCTCGGGCGGTGAGAAGAAGCGTCACGAGATCCTGCAGCTCGAGCTGCTCAAGCCCAAGATCGCGATCCTCGACGAGACGGACTCCGGTCTCGACGTCGACGCGCTGCGGGTCGTGAGCCAGGGCGTCAACCGGGTCCGCGAGACCGGCATCGGCACCCTGCTGATCACGCACTACACGCGGATCCTGCGCTACATCACTCCCGACTACGTGCACGTGTTCTTCGACGGCCGGATCGCCGAGTCCGGTGGCGCCGAGCTCGCCGACAAGCTCGAGGCGGAGGGTTACGCCCGCTTCGGCGTGAACGAGACGGCCTCGGCGTAATCATGGCCCTGGACGTCGAAGCGATCCGCAAAGACTTCCCGATCCTGTCCCGCGAGGTGCACGGGGTGCCGCTCGTGTACCTCGACAGCGCCAACACCTCGCAGAAGCCGCAGGTCGTGCTGGACACGCTGACCGAGTTCTACGCGCTGCACAACGCGAACGTCGCCCGGGCCGTGCACACGCTCGGGTCCGAGGCGACGACCGCGTTCGAGGACGCGCGGGACAAGGTCGCGGCCTTCGTCAACGCCCCCAGCCGCGACGAGATCGTGTTCACCAAGAACTCCTCCGAGGCGCTGAACCTCATCGCGTATTCGCTCTCGAACGCCACCACCTTTCCGGGGGCGGACCGGTTCCGGATCGGCCCCGGCGACGAGATCGTGGTCACCGAGATGGAGCACCACAGCAACATCGTTCCGTGGCAACTGTTGTGCCAGCGCACCGGCGCCACGTTCCGGTGGCTCCCCATCGACGACGACGGCCGGCTGGTCGAGTCCTCGATCGACGAGATCATCACCGACCGGACGAAGGTCGTCGCCTTCGTCCACCAGTCGAACGCGCTCGGCACGATCAACCCGGTGGCCCGCATCGTCGCGCGCGCCCGGCCCGTCGGCGCCTTGACCGTCGTCGACGCCTCGCAATCGGCTCCCCACCTGCCCCTCGACGTCGCGGCGATGGGCGCCGATTTCGTCGCCTTCACCGGCCACAAGATGTACGGGCCGACCGGCGTCGGCGTGCTCTGGGGGCGCTACGACCTGCTGGCCGAGCTGCCGCCGTTCCTCGGGGGCGGCGAGATGATCGAGACCGTCGACATGACGGGAACGACCTATGCCGCCCCGCCGCATCGCTTCGAGGCGGGCACGCCGATGATCGCCGAGGCGGTCGGCCTCGGCGCGGCCATCGACTATCTCGGCGCGCTCGGCATGGACAACGTCGCCGCCCACGAACACGAGCTGGTGAGTCACGCCCTGACCGGGCTGGCCGCGATCGAAGGGCTGCGCATCGTCGGCCCGGCCCAGCCGGTCGACCGCGGGGCCACCATCGCCTTCACGCTGGCCGGCGTGCATCCGCACGACGTCGCGCAGCTGCTCGACGAGCAGGGCATCGCGGTACGGGCCGGACACCACTGCGCCCGGCCGGTCTGCGTCCGCTACGGCATCCCGGCGACCACCCGGGCCTCGTTCGGGATCTACACCACAAGCCAAGAAATTGACGCCCTGGTCCGCGGTGTTATGCACGTGAAGGAGGTGTTCGCGTGAGCGCCCTGCCCATGGAGAGCCTCTACCAGCAGATCATTCTCGACCACTACAAGCACCCCCAGCACCGGGGCCTGCCCGAGACGTTCGACGCCGAGGTGCATCACGTCAACCCGACCTGCGGCGACGAGGTCACCCTGCGCGTCCGGCTGGCCGACGGCGTCATCGCCGACCTCGGCTGGGAGGGCGAGGGCTGTTCCATCAGCCAGGCGTCGACGTCGGTGATGAGCGACCTGGTCGTGGGCAAGCCGGTCGATGACGCGATGGTCCTGCAGAAGAAGTTCCTCGACCTCATGCAGTCCCGCGGCTCGGCCGAGCTGAGCGAGGCCGACGAGGACGACCTGGATGACGCCGTCGCGTTCGAGGGCGTGTCGAAGTACCCGGCGCGAGTGAAGTGCGCGCTGCTGGGCTGGATGGCGATGAAGAGTGCTGTGGCCGAAGCCGGTTGGCACGACGAAGCAGGGGAGACCTCATGACCACTCAGACCGTTCCGTCTCGCGACGAGATCGACGAGGCGATGCGCGACGTCGTCGACCCAGAGCTCGGCATCAACGTCGTCGACCTCGGCCTCCTGTACGACGTCCGCGTCGACGAGGGCGAAGCCGGCAACGTCATCACGATCGACATGACGCTGACGTCGGCGGCCTGCCCGTTGACCGATGTCATCGAGGACCAGGCCAACAGCGCCCTGACCGGTGGGCCGAAGCCGCTGGCCGCCGAGCTGAAGATCAACTGGGTGTGGATGCCGCCGTGGGGACCGGACAAGATCACCGATGACGGGCGCGAACAGCTGCGCGCGCTCGGCTTCAATGTCTGAGCCGCCGGCGCGGCCTCAGCCCAGGTTGCTCGTCCCGAACGTGTCGCACTGCTTGGGAGCACCGGTCCGGTAGCCGGTCGTGAACCACAGCTTTCGCTGCGGGGCCGATCCGTGGGTGAACTTGGACGTATCGACGCGGCCGCCGCCCAGATTCCTTTGGATGTAGTCGTCGCCGATGCGGCCGGCGGTGTCCAGCGCCCGGGAGATGTCGTCGGCCGTGATCTCGGAGACGATCGTGTTGCCGTGCGAGTCCGGCTCCAGCGCGTGCTTGGCCCACACGCCGGCATAGCAGTCGGCCTGCAGTTCCAGGCGCACCGAGTCGGACTTCGGCCCGGTCGCCGAATGGTCGATCCTGGACTCGATGCCCAGCAGGTCCTGGACATGGTGTCCGTACTCGTGCGCGAGCACGTAGGCGTCCACGAAGAGCCCGCCTTCGGCCCCGAACTGGGACTTGAGGTCGTTGTAGAACGTCAGATCGATGTAGACCAGCTTGTCGGCCGGGCAGTAGAACGGACCCGCTCCACTGTCGGCCGCTCCGCAGCCGGTCGTCACCCGGCCGCTGAACCACACCGTGTCGACGGGGACGTAGCGCCGGCCCAGCTTGGGCAGTTCCGTCGTCCAGTAGCCCTGGATCGAGTTGATGTCGGCAACGACCGCGCACTCCAGGTGGGTGTTGGCGTCCTGGCCGGTCCGGCACTCCTTCTGGATCTCGCTGTTATCGGCCGTCGCCGGCTGGCCGTTCTGGCCGAGCTGCCCGAGCACGCTCGCGACTTGGGGGTTCGTGCCGCCGACATAGGCCACGAGCAGGTAGATGATGACGCCGAGGACCCCGACGCCGCCGCCCACAGCCCCGCCGCGACCACCGATCATCCCGCCCAGCCCCCCGCCCCCGCCGCGGGTGTCGGAGACCTCGGACGTGTCGAGGTTCGCGTCGTTGCTGTACTTCATCCGTCGGCCTCCGTCGCGGTGCGCCCAGGGTCGGACCTGGACCGATCCTGCCCCGGGGCCGGTGCTGCCTACCCGCCGCGACCGCGTCGGCGCCGAATCGGGTCGGGCGAGGCGGTACCGTAGAGGTGTGTATCCGCTCCGGCAATGACACCTGACGTTGTCCCACGTCTGTCGTCCGTCCCCTGCCCAGGAGCTGTTCCCTTCATGATTACCGCAAGTGATCTCGAGCTGCGCGCGGGCGCACGAATCCTGCTCGAACCCACCACCGTCCGGGTCCAACCCGGTGACCGGATCGGGCTGGTCGGGCGCAACGGCGCCGGCAAGACAACCACCCTGCGGGTGTTCGCCGGCGAGAGCCTGCCGCACACCGGTCGCCTCGATGTGACGGGCCCGGTCGGCTACCTGCCGCAGGACCCGCGTACCGGCGACCTCGCCGTCCTCGCCCGCGACCGCGTGCTCTCGGCGCGCGGCCTCGACACGCTCGTCACCGACATCGCGAAGGCCCAGGTCCAGCTGGCCGAGACCCCGCACGACGAAGCCCTGCTGCGCCGGTACGGCAGCCTCGAGGAGCGGTTCACGTCCCTCGGCGGGTACGCCGCCGAGAGCGAGGCGGCCCGGATCTGCGCGAACCTCGGCCTGCCCGACCGGGTGCTCGAGCAGCCGCTGTCCACGCTGTCCGGCGGACAGCGGCGGCGGGTCGAACTCGCCCGGATCCTGTTCGCCGACTCCGGCGCCGAACCGACGACGCTGCTGCTCGACGAGCCGACGAACCACCTCGACGCCGACTCCATCGTCTGGCTGCGCGACTTCCTGCGGCAGCACACTGGGGGGCTGGTGCTGATCAGCCACGACGTCGGCCTGCTCGACTCCGTCGTCAACAAGGTCTGGTATCTCGACGCGAACCGGGCCGCCGTCGACGTCTACAACGTCGGGTGGAAGACCTATCTACAGCAGCGCGAAGCCGATGAGCGGCGGCGGCATCGCGAGCGCGCCAACGCCGAACGAAAGATTGAGTCGCTGCGCAGTCAGGCCGACAAGATGCGGGCCAAGGCCACCAAGGCCCGGGCCGCCCACCAGATGGACCGCCGGGCCGCCGCGCTCGCCGCCGGCCTGGCCGAGGTACGGGTGCACGACAAGGTGGCCCGGTTGCGCTTCCCGGCCCCGGCACCGTGCGGGCGCACCCCCCTGACCGCCGAAGGCCTGTCCAAGTCCTACGGCTCGCTGGAGGTGTTCACCGACGTCGACCTCGCCGTCGATCGCGGTGCGCGCGTCGTGGTGCTCGGTCTGAACGGCGCCGGCAAGACGACACTGCTGAGGCTGCTGTCCGGCATCGAGGCGGCCGACACCGGCGGGGTGGTTCCCGGGCACGGCCTTCGGCTCGGTTACTACGCCCAGGAGCACGAGACGCTCGACCACGACCGCACCGTCCTGGAGAACATGCGGACCTCGGCCTCGTCCGTCGGCCGCTCTGATCTCACCGACACCGAGCTGCGCAAGATCCTCGGCGCGTTCCTGTTCTCGGGCGATGACGTCGACAAGCCCGCCGGCGTGCTGTCGGGCGGGGAAAAGACCCGCCTCGCCTTGGCGATGCTCGTGACGAGTGCGGCGAACGTGCTGCTGCTCGACGAGCCGACGAACAACCTCGATCCGGTCAGTCGCGACCAGGTGCTCGACGCCTTGCGGACCTTCGCCGGGGCGATCGTGCTCGTGACGCACGACGAGGGCGCGGTCGATGCCCTCAGCCCGGACAAAGTGATCCTGCTGCCGGACGGGATCGAAGACCAGTGGAGCGAAGATCTCGCTGATTTAATCGCACTGGCTTGACTCAGTGGCATACCGGACAAAGGGTTCGGGCCCGCGCGTGGCACGGATTAGCCGGTTGATCTGGTGCGGACGGGACGATTGTCACGGCCTGCCGTCCACCCGACGTTTGCGCGTCCAGTCGATCTTGCGGGTCCTCGTGACCGGCTGCTATTCAGGTTGGCGGAGATCGTATTTCCGCCGAGTTCTGTCCGAGCGCGAGCGCTCGGGCAGGAGGTGAAGGGACGACACAGTGGCCGCTCTCAAGAAAGGCGCCCGAATTACTGGTGCCGAACGCACGAAACTCGCCAATGAACTGAAGAAGGCGTACGACAAGGGCAGGAGCATCCGCGAACTGGCTGACGTGCACAACCGCTCGTACGGCTTCGTCCACCGCGTCCTGTCCGAGTCCGGCGTCGCGCTTCGCGGCCGGGGTGGCGCGACGCGCACGAAGGTGTCCGCGGGTAAGGCGAGGGCCAAGAGCAAGTAGCAGGGCCGCGAACGGACCGGTCGCCGGCGCTCAGTAGCCTGGCGACCATGTCGCACGTCGAGATCGACCCGGAGGCCGGCCTCCGGGTCGATTTTCATGACGGCCTGGCCACGATCACGCTCAACCGCCCGGAGCGGCTCAACTGTCAGTCGCCGCGAATGTGGACCGAACTGACGCGGGTCCGGCGGGAGTTGCCCGGCACCGTCCGCGTCGTGGTGATCCGCGGGGAGGGACGCGCGTTCTCCGCCGGCCTGGACCGCAGTCTGTTCAGTGGCGCGGCCGCTGACGGCATCCTCGCGCTGCCCCGGCTGTCCCGCGCCGAGGCGACCGGCCGGATCGGCGAATGGCAGCAAGCCTTCGACTGGAGCTCGCGGCCGGACCTGGTCACGATCGCGGCCGTGCACGGGCACGCGATCGGCGGCGGGTTTCAGCTCGCGCTCGGGGCGGACATCCGGATCGTGGCCGAGGACGCCCAGTTCACGATGGCCGAGCCGACGCTGGGCATCGTGCCCGACCTGGGCGGGACCAAGCGCCTCGTCGATCTGGTCGGCTACTCGCGCGCCGCGGAGATCTGCCTGACCGGACGCCGGGTGGACGCTGCGGAGGCGCTGCGTATCGGGCTCGCGTCGAGGGTTGTGCCGAATGACGGCCTGGACGCGGCGATCGAGCAGACGGTCGCGGCGCTGCTCGCGATCGACCGGGACGCGGCGGCCGAGACGAAGGCGCTGCTGCAGGCGGCGTCGACCCGGACCCAGGCCGAGCAGCAGGAAGCGGAGCGGGAGGCCCAGTACCGGCGCCTGCGCACCATGGCCGGCCTCGACGCTGAGGAATGATGTCCGTGTCGGGTGAGTTCTCTAACCTGACCACGAACGCGTTGAGCGCTCGCGCGAAGAGCCCCGCCGCCACGCGAGCGAAGCGAGCTTGCCGGCGCGCCGAAGGCGCGCTGGGGAGCTGAGGATCGGCCCGAGCGAAGCGAGCGGTCGAGACGAAGATCCGCCTTCGGCGGATGAAGAACGGCGGAGGTAACGATGTCGATGGACCATATGAACGCCATGCGAGCGATGCGCTCGATGGGACGTGGCGACTCCTCCGTCACCGAGAAGAAGCTGCCGAAGGGCACCTGGCGGCGCGTCTTCCGTTTCGCCGCACCGTACAAGGTCGACCTCGCCGTATTCCTGGTCATGGTCATCGCCGACGCCTTGATCGGGGTCGTGACGCCCGTCCTCGCCGGCCGGGTCATCAACGACATCACCGGCCACGCCGAGGCCGGGCTCGTCGTCAACATCGCGCTGCTGATCGCCGGGCTGGCGGTCGTCGATGCCGGCTTGTCGTTCAGCCAGCGGTGGTACTCGGCCCGCATCGGTGAGGGCCTGATCTACGACATGCGCACCGCGGTCTTCGACCACGTCCAGCGGATGCCGCTGGCGTTCTTCACCCGCACGCAGACGGGCGCCCTGGTCAGCCGGCTCAACAACGACGTGCTGGGCGCGCAGCAGGCGTTCACCTCGACGCTGTCGGGCCTGGTGTCGAACAGCGTGGGTCTCGTGCTCACCGCCGCGGTGATGTTCACGCTGTCCTGGCAGATCACGCTGATCTCCGTCGTGATGCTTCCGGTGTTCGTAATCCCGGCCCGGCGGATCGGTGCGCGGCTGCAGACGATCACGCGCGAGTCCTACAACCTCAATGCCTCGATGAACAACACGATGACCGAGCGGTTCAACGTTGCCGGCGCGCTGCTGGTGAAGCTGTTCGGACGTCCCGCCGACGAGGACGCATCCTTCCGCACACGAGCCGCGCGGGTACGTGACATCGGCATCACCTCCGCGATGTACGGACGGGCATTCTTCGTCGCGCTCACCCTCGTCGCCTCCCTGGCCCAGGCGCTGGTTTACGGACTGGGCGGGTACTACGCGATCAAGGGGGAACTGTCCGCCGGCACCGTCGTCACGTTGGCCCTGCTGCTCAGTCGCCTGTACGGCCCGCTGACCGCACTCTCGAACGCCCGCGTGGATGTCATGAGCGCGCTCGTGAGCTTCGACCGCGTCTTCGAGGTACTCGACCTCAAGCCCATGATCGACGATGCGCCGGACGCGACCGAACTGCCCAAGGACGCGCGCAGCATCGAGTTCGTCGACGTCCACTTCTCCTATCCCACCGCGGCCGAGGTCTCGCTGGCCTCGCTCGAGGACGTCGCCGTGCTGGACACCACAGCGTCGGTCGAGGTCCTGCACGGCGTTTCGTTCACGGCCGAGCCCGGTCAGCTGGTCGCACTGGTCGGGCCCTCGGGCGCCGGCAAGACGACGATCAGTCAACTGGTCCCGCGCGTGTACGACGTGACCAGCGGGCAGGTGCGGGTCGGCGGCCATGACGTCCGGGCGGTGACGCTGGAGTCGCTGCACGACCGGATCGGGGTCGTCAGCCAAGAGGCGCACATGTTCCACGACACGATCCGCGCGAACCTGGCCTATGCGGCCCCCCTCGCCACGGACGATGACCTCTGGCAGGCCATCGAGGCCGCCCAGATCGCCGAGCTCGTGCGGGCGCTGCCCGACGGTCTCGACACCGTCGTCGGCGATCGGGGCTATCGACTGTCGGGCGGCGAGAAGGCCCGGCTCGCGATCGCCCGGCTGCTGCTCAAGGCCCCCGAAATCGTGATTCTCGACGAGGCCACCGCCCACCTCGACAGCGAGAGCGAGGGCGCGGTGCAAGAGGCGCTCGCCCGAGCCCTCGTCGGGCGCACCTCCCTGGTGATCGCCCACCGCCTGTCGACCATCCTCAACGCCGACACGATCGTGGTCCTGGACGCGGGACGCATCGTCGAGATGGGCAACCACGCCGACCTGCTGGCCCGCAGCGGCCTGTACGCGGAGCTCTATCGAACCCAGTTCGAGCGTCAGGCCGCCGGCGTCGAGTTGTAGCCGCCAGCCCACCCCTTAGGCCCGGTCGGGCGGGATTGAGGGGTGATCCTAGGCAAACTCCCGATGCTCGATGTCAGACCTTACGAGCATCGTTGCTCGTGTCAGAAAGACGAGCACCGGAGGACTCCGTGAACACCTACGTCGCCAACAACCTCGCCCGCGATCACGTCGACAGCCTCGTCGCCAGCGCCGCCGCCTACCGCCGCGCCAAAGAGGCTCGGCAGGGACGTCGCGTTTACCGCGCGCAGCCGGGCCACCTCACCGTCGGCCGCGCGCGCCGGGCGGCTTCCTACGTTCGCGGCTGAGGTCAGCCCGACCCCAGCTCCGGTCTCAGCCCTGCGAGGTGTGTCCACGTGTTGATCAGCTATCCGGCCGAAGACGGGCTCGAACCCGACGTCGTGGAGCTGGTGTTGCCCGACCGGCTGGACCCGTTGTCGAAGGAATGCCCCGACGACCTCCCGTGCCGCGTCGAGGATGCCGATCTGTGGTTCGCCGAGGCACCAACCGAGCTGGAGCGGGCCAAGGCCTTCTGCCACGAGTGCCCGGCCCGGGCCGTCTGCCTGGCCGGCGCGCTGGAGCGCCGCGAACCCTGGGGAGTGTGGGGTGGCGAGATCTTCGAGCGCGGCGAGGTGGTGGCCCGCAAGCGTCCCCGGGGACGCCCCCGCAGGTCCGACCGCACCGAGGTCGCGGCGTAGCTCGGTCAGGCGCTCAGCGCCGAGGCCGTCACCGGGTCGGCCAGGAGCGAGGTGAACGCGACCTCGGCGGCGCCGAGCAGGGCCGAGTCGCGGCCGAAGCGCGGCTGGGCGAGTTGGACGGTGTGGACGTGCGCGTGCAGGGCGAACCGGTCCAGAGCCCGCTGCAGTTCGGGCCGCGCGATGTCGAGCACTTCGGACAGGAACCCGCCGAGCAGGACGCGGTGCGGATTCAACACGTTCACAAGGCTGGCGATGGCCCGGCCCAGCGGCTCCGCGACGCCCCGCGCCGCGGCCAGCGCCACCGGGTCCCCCGCGCGGGCGTCGGCGAAGACGGCCGCGGTGGCCTCGTCCGTCGGTGGTACGCGCCGACCGGCCAAGGCGAGCAAGGCGCGTTCGCCCACGTAGGTCTCGACACAGCCGTTGTTGCCGCAGTGACAGGGCGGCCCGGACGCGTCGACGACGTTGTGCCCGATCTCGCCCGCGTGTCCGTCGTGGCCGCGTAACGGCACGCCGTTGACGATGATCCCGGCCCCGACCCCCACCCGACCCATCAGGTAGACGACGTCGTCGCAGCCCCGCGCGCTGCCGCGCTGGTGTTCGGCCAGCACGGCGAGGTCGGCGTCGTTTCCGACCACGACCGGCAGCCCGGGCGGGGCCGCGGCGGCCAGCAGGGCGCCGACCTCGGCGTCATGCCAGCCCAGGTTGGGGGCCACGCCGACGTTGCCGGTGTAGCGATCGACGGCGCCCGGCACGCTCACCCCGATGCCCGCGGCCTTCGACGTCGGACAGCCGGCGGAGCGCAGCCGGGGGAGTGCGCTGCCGACGAGCTTGGCGATGATCTCGGGAGTGTTCTCCTCCGGGGTGGTGACCATGATCTCGCGGGCGAGGACCGTCCCGCCGAGCCCCACCGCCGCGACGGTCACATGCGCGACGTCGATGTCGACGGCCACCACGAACGGACCACCCGCGTGTGGGGTGACGACATGCGACGGCCGTCCGACGCCCGCCCCGCCAGTGGGCACGACCTCTTGCACGAGCCCGAGCTGGGTGAGATCCGCGACGAGGGCGCCGACCGTCGACCGGCTGACCCCGAGCCGCTGCGTCAGCTGAGCTCGGGTCAGCGCACCGTCGCGGTGCACATGGGCGAGCATGAGCGAAAGGTTGTGCCTCCGAATCGCGTCCGGGCGAGCGGCAGCCGGGTGGCTGGTCACGGGGGTGTCGAGTGCATGATCGTCAGCGGGCGCGGGCCCGACGACGGGACAACGCATCGACGGCGGCAGCGACGAGGAGGACCGCGCCCGTGATGACGTTCTGGTAGCTCGCTGGCAGGCTGGGACGGAGCAAGATGCCGTTCGGGATCATGACGATGACCAGCGCGCCGATGATGGCGTCGCGGGGCTTGCCGCGGCCACCGAACAGCGAGGTACCACCGATAACCGCGGCCGCAACCGAGAACAGCAGGATGTTGCCGGCTCCCAGGTCGAGCGAGACGCTGCTCTGAGTCGACGCGAGGAATACGCCGCCGAGGGCTCCGAAGGACGAGCAAATCGTGAATGCCGTGACCCGAATGTGCCGGACGTCAATACCGGCCCGTCGCGCCGCTTCGGCGTTGCCGCCGACCGCGAACAGGTGCCGGCCCCACGTCGTCTTCGTGAGCGCAAGCGTGCACGCGATCATCAAGACCACCGGGATGGACAGCGACCAGGGGATGCCCTCGATGATTTTGAAATTGTTCGTGTTCCGGTTCTGGCTGGAGAAGATGGCCACGAGGACACCGACGACGCCCAGCACGAGCGCGCGCCCAACGACCAGTTGCATCGTGTCGGCGGCAAGACCCTTCTTCTGCGCGCGGATGGACTTGATGGCCGTGAACACCAGGTAGCCCGCCACCAGCCCGATCACGAACACCCAGCTCCAGAACACGGACATGTTGTCGTGCGTGAGCCCGTACCAGAAGCCGTAGTTCGACACGCCCACCGGCTGCGATCCGAGCGAGAGCTGGAGGACGCCTTGCCAGGCGAGGAACAGCGCCAGCGTCACGATGAAGCTGGGGATGCCGATACCGGCGACCAGCCAGCCGGTGAAGATGCCGACCGCGGCACCGACCGCAACGGCGAAGATGAGGCCGAAGACGACATGCTTGTCCAACCCCGTGAACGTAATGATCAAACCGAGCGCGACGATGACTGGCCCGGTGTAGGACCTGAGATAGATGCCGAGCCCGATCGAGGCGAACATCGCAATGATGAGCAGCCAGTAGAGCAGCCCGGGCAAACCCTTGTGCAGGCCACCGGAGAAGATCGCTTGCCCCGCGAAACCGGCGCAGAGGCCACCCGTGGTGCCCGCCGAGAGGTCGATCTCACCCAACAGCAGGACAAACACCAGCCCGAGGCCAATGATGGCTATGTAGGCGCCTTGCCCCGGCAGGTTGCCGATGTTGTTCTCGCTGAGGAAGCGGCTGCTGACCTGGCTGAAGATCGCCGCCAGCACGACCAGTCCGAGGACCGAGGGCAGCGCGCCCGGCTCACCGGAGCGCAGCCGACCCCAGTAGCCCTCGAAGGCGTCGCGGATGGTGCGGCGTTCGATGTCGAGTGAGAAGCTGCCTGCCGCTCGATCGCCCCGCTGGTCGCGTCCAGCCTCGCGCTTGGTGGTCACCGGCTGGGGGTTTCCTGATTCACTGGTCATCTCAGGCACTCTCATCCGCTGTGGCCGGTTCCAGCCCGATGCTGCCGCTGCGGCCGGAGGTGATCAGCTCGACGATCTGCGTCGTATTGCTGTCCTTGGTCAGCACCTCGGCCGCGATCCGGCCGAGGTAAAGGGCGGCGACGCGGTCGGCGACCTCCATGACGTCGTTCATGTTGTGCGAGATGAGCACGACGCCGAGCCCCTGGTCCGCGAGGCGCCGGACGAGGTCGAGCACCTGCCGGGTCTGCGCTACGCCGAGGGCGGCCGTCGGCTCGTCCAGGAAAACGATCCTGCTGTTCCAGAGGACGGCTTTGGCGATGGCCACGGTCTGACGCTGGCCACCCGAGAGATTGGCGACCACCTGCCGGACTGATGACACGGTGCGGACCGAGAGGCTCGCGAGCGTGTCGCGGGCCTTGCGCTCCATCTCGCCGTCACGCAGAAACCCGAACCTGCGAATCTCGCGGCCCAGGAACATGTTCTGCGTGATGTCCAGGTTGTCGGCGAGCGCGAGGTCCTGATAGACGAACTCGATACCCAGGGCCGCTGCCTGGCGCGGGTCGTGAATGGCGATCGGCTTGCCCTGGATCAGCGCGATGGCCAGCTGGGCGGCGGCGTTGGCCTCGAGCTTGACGTTCTTGAAGATCGTCATGCTCTGCTGACCGGTGACGATGTTGGCCAGACCCTCCGTGCCCGAGTCCTGACCGGTGACGACGACCTTGCCGTTG
>DATAQD010000167.1:0-29131 GCA_036264855.1 Jatrophihabitans sp.
TCATTGCGAAGCCCGAGACCACAACGGCTGCCGAGAGTACGAACAGGACGCTCGCCGTCCGTGACGGATATATCTGACGCACGCAGCGAGTGTCGCAGGTAGCTGCTCGATCGATCGACCACAGGCTCTGCGTGCTGAAGTCGGCGTCATAGCCGGAGGACTGCAGAGCTTGGGCGATCCACGCCGCGGATGCATCGATGTCCTCGCGTAGCGAAGCCATTTGATCCCGACCCGAGTACTTCGATCTACTGCCGTGAGAAAGCAGAGCCCATGAACAACAACACGCCCACCAGCGACGGAAAGCCGGTCTCCGAGGAGACCATCGACCGCCTCAGCGGCCAGGCCGAAGCCGGGTACGACGTCGACGCGCTGCGCCGCGTGGGCGGTCGGCGGCCGATGGGCTCGGCCGCCGCACGCGTCGTCCGGTTCGCCTCGACCCAGAACTCGAAGAAGCACTGCGCCGCCACGCCGAATCAGAGCATTCGACGAGCAGCACCGTCATCCGCGACGCGCTCCGCGCCTGGCTCGAAACAGCCTGACCCACTTGCTCGCTTTCCGTAGGCCACCGCCGACCATCGGCGATCGAACCATCGGCATGTCCGAATGTGTTTGCGCGCGCCCGCGCACCACCTTCGCCCGGATTTCACCCAGCCATCTCGCCTTGCTGCCTAGTTCAGCCGGCGCTAGCCCGGCGAAGAATCACCGCTCAGGCGCGCCCGGGCTCGAGCGACTTGCGTATCGCCAGCAGCGCGATGTCGTCAGGGATGGTTTCGGTGCCGACGAGCTCGTGCATCACGGTGCGGCAGAGATTCTCGGGGGACGTCGAGGTGACGGCCTCGCACAGCCGAGCCAGGCCGCGTTCGAGGGGCTCTTCGCGGCGCTCGACGAGCCCGTCGGTGTAAAGCAGGAGGACCCCACCGGCCGGCAGGGTGACCGTGGTGCTGGCCCGCTCGACCCCCGGAACAACGCCCAGTGGCGGGCCGAGTCGCAGGTCGAGCAACTCGGCTTGCGTACCGGGAGCCGCGACGACCGGCGGCAGGTGTCCGGCCGAGCAGATCGTGAACTCGTCATACGGCGGCTTCGAGGTGGCGCAGACAACGGTGACCATGGTCCCGATCTCGAAATGCTGCACCTTGCGATCGGTGAGCTCGAGGACCTTGTCGGGAGTGTCAGCGACCAGCGCGTACGAGCGGAGGGCGCTCTTGACCCGGCCCATCACGACGGCGGCGTTCAGGCCGTGCCCCGCGACGTCGCCGGTGATGACCCACAGCTCGCCGGACCGCACCGTGAACGCGTCGTACCAGTCTCCGCCGATCCTCCGGCTCTCGGCCGGGACATACCGTGCGGCGAACTCCAGGCCGGGGAGCACCGGGAGCCGGGTCGGCAGCAGACCGCGTTCGAGCAGGCCCGCTGCCGCCGTCTCGACGGCCAGCTGACGGGCCTGGATAGCGCGGGCAACCCGCTCGGCTGCGATCTCGAGCAGCTGCGCATCCTCGCCGCTGAACCCGTCGTCCTGCAGCCGACCGACGTGCAGGACGCCGATGACCTCGTCCTCGCTGAACAGCGGCACGCCGAGCATGACCCGGATGCCCTTTTCCCACAGGATCGGGTTCGACACAGTGGTCTCGTCGACGCGGTCCAGCACGACCGGCTGGCGATGCGCAGCGATCGCGCCGGCGAAGCCGACCCCCACCGGAACCCGCACGCCCTGCCGGACCTCGTCCTCGAGCCCCCATGCCGCCCGGGCTACCAGCTCGTCCGAGCCCGCGTCGCGCAACAACACCGCCGCGGTGTCGGCGGCCAGGGCCAGCCGAACCCGGTCGAGCAGCTCCACCAGCATGTCTTCGACGTCCAGGCGGGCAAGAGTGGTGTCGGTGAGAGTCAGCAGGGTGCGCAGTCGGTCAGCCGCCTCGCCCTGCATCACCCGCCAACCCTAAACGCAACCCGACATCGAGCGCGCTTTGGCGCGTGCGTAACGGCTCAGAAGTTGCCGGCGGCGGTGACGACATCCTCCTGGTTGATCGGAGTGGGCGTGAACTGCACGCCGTAGAACCAGACGACGGTCTGCTTGTTGTTGCTGTCGGTCCACAACGCGTGAAACACGTTGTCCGCGCCGACCGCGAGGTCGGTGTAGTCGCCGAAGAATCCGCCGCCGAACCCGTTGCGGGTGTTGATCGGGTGCGTGCTGGCGGTGTGGGTGACGTTGGTGCTCACGTCTCTGACGACATAGTCGATGCGCGTGTTGTGGATGTAGTCACCCGCCACATCGCACGTGATCCGGCCGGCCGGTGGCGGCGGCCCGGACGCGCAGGTCTGCCAGGGCGAAACGACGTCACCGCGATATGCGGACAGGTAGACGTGCCCGTTCGGGCCCACCGCCACGGCGGGGAAGACGTCCTCGACCGGGCCGGCCGGGTCAGGGGCGGTCAGCGTGCCGCCGGAGGGTTGAGCGACCGGGTACCCGATCGCGGTTCTCGTCGCCGGCGCGAACACGCGCACCGGAGCCGACCAGTGCGCACCGCCGTCGGTCGACTTGCTGTACACCGCGACCGAGCCGGTCGGTTCGGTGTCGGTCGTCCACGTGGCATACAGGTCCCCGTTCGGCGCCGCCGCCGCGGCCGGGAAGCTGTTGACGCGGAACGCGGTGTCGGTGAGGGGCTCGATCTCGTTGAGTTCGGCGACCTGCGTGGGCTTGGACCATGTCGCGCCGCCGTCGGTCGATTTCACGACATAGGTGGAGTCCTTGGCCGCGAGCCTGGTGGCCCCGTCCCAGAACACATACAGCGACCCGTCCGGGCCCACGACTGGGCGCGAACCCTGGCTGTAGAGCACGTTTCCGGCGATCGACTTCGGCGCGGTGAAGTTACGTCCGCCGTCGCTCGAGGAGACGAAGAAGATCGGTGACTGGGTGTAAGCGCCGGTGTGCGCGTTGAACAGGAACCGCGTCCAGGTGACGTAGATGCGGTCGCGGAACGGGCTCGTCGGGTTGTGATCGACCGCGATCCACTCCTTGTCGTTCAACGTCGACGGCGAAGTGGTCGGGTTGATGAACGTCGGCGCGGACCACGACAAGGCACCGGTCGGGCCGAACGTTCCGCGGCTGACGGTCACCGTGCTCGGCGCGCTCGTCCGGTTGAAGCCGAGCCCCGCGTAGTACACGTTCCCACGACTGTCGAACGCGACGGAGGGGTCGCCGCCAGCGTCGTAGGGGCCGCCGACGAGATGCTCGACGCCGGGGATCAGCGTGCCGATGTGTTGCGGGTCGGTCGCGTTGCAGCACCAGGTCTGCCCGCCATCGTTCGAGAAGTACGTGCCGGAGTAGCCATCGCCGAGTGCGCTGCACGGCGTGCCGGATACCTGGCAGGACCAGGTGCGGGTGACGTAGTCGTTGGCGCCGGCCACGATGCGGTTGGGGTTGTTGGGGTCGACGGCGATCGCCGTCTCGTTCTGCGGGGCGGCGGCGGTGTCCTGGTTGACGGTGACGTCGGGCGGCAGGACCGCGTTGCCGTCCAGCGGGCTGCCGGGAACGATCGTCGGCGTGATCGGCGCCGCAACCGGCGGGGCCGTCGCGTCCTCGGCCTCCTCCTCCAGGAATGCCGAGAATCTGATCTGCAGCCCGGCCGTACCGTGCAGCGACGCGTTCTTGCCCGCGAGAGTGTTGATGTCGTACGTGCGGGCCTGCGCCTCGGCCGGACCAGGAAGTGCGGCGGCGGCCGCACCGGTGAGCAGAACTGCGGACACAACTGCCAACGATCGCTTCAACGCGTCCTCCCGAGGTGACCGATCGCCCGTCGCGCAGAGGTGCCGCGGCGAACAGGCCCCATTAGCCCGTTCTGTTCTAGACCTATGCGGGCCCGACGGCAATAGGCGCGGATTCCGTGCCGACGGGGGCCGAACCGCTGGCTACCCAAGGTTCGTCGAGATCGGATCGAGGATGCAGGGGATGCCCTGCACCAGTTCGACCGCAATCGGAAGCTGCGCCCACACCTGCTTACCGGGCGGGGAGCGGTCCACACCCCACGCCCGGCTCAGCGCCGCGACGATCTCCAGACCTCGTCCGTGCGAGTCGGTCGGTGCGGCGTCCTGTCTCTGGGGACGGCCGCGCGCGTCGTCGCGGACCGCGAGCCGGAGATGATCGCGGTGGATGGCGAGGGTGAGCTCGAGTGCGCTCGTCCCGGCGTTGATCGCATTGGTGACCAGCTCACTGAAGATCAGCTCGGCGGCGTCCACGACGGTGTCGATGACGGCGCCGGCAGGCAGCATCGTCGCCAGCTGCCCCCCGCAGAACGCTCGCGCGCCGGCGGGCAGCCGGGGGTCGCTCCACCCGTAGGTGAGCGTCACTTCTCGGCACATAAACCCTCTGTCGCCGCCCTCGTTCCTCCAACGATCGAGGTCTACCCATCGACGGGGTTTCTCACCGCCCGGAACCGGTGTTGCCTCGGGCCGAGGTGAACAGGCTCTATCCTCTGCTGGTGCATGTTCAGGTCGAGCGAACCGGGGACACCATATGCATCGTCGTCTCCGGCGAGATCGATCTTGCCACCGCGGCGGACCTCAAGGAGGCCGGACTGCGGGCGCTGGCCGATCCGGCGTGCCGCTCGCTCATCCTCGATCTGTCTGAGGTGGCCTTCATGGATTCGACGGGCCTCGGCAGCCTGGTCGATCTGCGCAATGCCGCCCGGTCCGAGCAGAGCCCGATCCGGCTGCACCACCCGTCGCCGCGCGTGCTCGAGGTGCTGAAGCTGACCTCGATGGACAACGTCTTCGAGATCGCGCACGCCGACCCGTCTTGATCAGTTCTCGCAGCGGGTTCGCTCGGCGCGAAAGCGGTTGCTGGTGCGATTCGGTCAGACCGCTCCGCTACCGTGCGTTTCATGAGCGCCGAACCCTCTGCCGGGCCGCGGACCACCGCGGGCACGAAGCTGGACGCAGGAGTGCTGAGGATCGCCGGGGTCGTCGTCCTCGGCGCGATCATGTCAATCCTGGACATCACCGTGGTCAGCGTCGCGCTGCCCACGTTCCAGAGCGTGTTCCACACCAGCTACGCGAACGTCGCGTGGACGATGACGGGCTACACGCTCGCTCTGGCCACCGTCATCCCGCTGTCCGGCTGGGCCGCCGACCGGTTCGGCACCAAGCGGCTGTACATGACCGCGCTCATTCTGTTCGTCCTCGGCTCCGCGCTGTGCAGCACCGCGTGGAACATAGGCTCGCTGATCACGTTCCGGGTCCTGCAGGGTCTCGGCGGCGGCATGTTGATGCCGGTTGGCATGACGATCATGACGCGGGCCGCCGGTCCGGAGCGGATCGGGCGGGTGATGGCCGTGCTCGGGGTGCCGATGCTGCTCGGTCCGATCGCCGGCCCGATCCTGGGCGGCTGGCTGATCGATGCCGCCAGCTGGCATTGGATCTTCCTGATCAACGTGCCCATTGGTGCTGCGGCGCTGGTGTACGCCTACCTGGTGCTGCCGAAGGACACCCCGAGCCCGTCCGAGTCGTTCGACTTCCTCGGCATGTTGCTGCTCTCGCCCGGCCTCGCCCTGTTCCTGTTCGGGGTCTCGTCGATCCCGGCCGAGGGGACGGTCGCGGCCGCCCGGGTGCTGATCCCCGGCGTCATCGGGCTGCTGTTGGTGATCGGCTTCGTGCTCCACGCGTTCCGCCCCGAGCATCCGCTGATCGACCTGCGGTTGTTCAAGAACCGGCAGCTGACGATCTCGACGATCGCCATGTTCCTGTTCGCGGTCGCATTCTTCGGCGCGGGGCTGCTCATCCCCAGCTACTTCTTGCAGGTCCGCGGCGAGGACACCCTGCACGCCGGCCTGCTCGTGGCCCCACAGGGGATCGGTGCGATGCTGACGATGCCGATCGCCGGACTGCTGGCCGACAAGATCGCAATCAGCAAGATCGTGGTGCCGGGGCTCGCCCTCATCACCGCCGGGATGGCCGTGCTCACCCAGGTTGACGCCCACACGTCCTACGCCTTGATCCTGGGCGTGCTGTTCGTCATGGGGCTGGGCATGGGCGCCACCATGATGCCGCTGTTCACCGCGTCGCTGCAGACACTCAAGGGCCCCACGATCGCCCGCGGCTCGACGCTGATGAACATCATGCAGCAGATCGCCAGCTCGATCGGCGCCGCGGTGATGTCGGTCGTGCTGACCAACCAGGAGAGGAACTCGCCGTTCGCGCTGCTGGCGATCGGGTCACGAACCGACAAGGCGATCGCCGACAAGCTCACGCCTGCGCAGCTGGCCAAGGGCTTCTCGGACGCCGCGCACGGCTTCGCCACCACCTTCACGGTGGCGCTGGTGCTCATCGCGATCACCCTGGTGCCGGCATTGCTACTGCCGCACCGCAAGCTCGAGTCGCAGGGCCCGGCGGCGGCCGCCGAAGACGGCGTCGTGCCGGTCGCGATGCACTGATCAGCGCGGCCATTGCGCGTCGGTGGCGACCCGCCAGCAGTTCTCCCGGTCGGAACGAGTTCTCAGTCCCCCGCGACCCGCTGTGAGTGTCGCGCCTGGATCTGCCATTCGCCGTCGGTGGGGATCCACACGTCGGTCATCCGGTAGGTCGAGTTCCGCGGTGACCCGTTCATCGACGCCTTCTGGGTGAACCGGCTTCGGGCAATCGCGCACCCCGGATAGAGCTGGACGTGCATCTCCTCGAAGGTGAAATCGTCGAGAACGTATTGGGTGAGCGCGATGTCGATCCAGTCCGCGCGGTTGCGGACCTCGCGGCCGGGCACGCCGGCGGTCATCGTGTAGTCGCCCCCGACCGCCCGTTCGAGGAACTCGGCATCGCGATTCTGCATGGCCGTCATGAGGGCATGCTCGAGATCGATGATCTGCAGGATGTCCACTACTGCTCTCCCCACGCCAGCGACGGAGATCGACCTACGAGGCGGGTCACACCGTCGACTCGATCAGTTCTACTTCGTTTCCGTCAGGATCGGCGATGTAGAGCGTGTGTCCGTACGGGCCCGGGCCGGGTCCGCGCACGACGGGCACGCCGACGCTCTGCGCTCGCTCCAGGGCGTCAGCGACCGAGGTGACCGGGAAGGCGAGGTGCTCGATGTTGCGACCGTCCGTACCGGCGCTCGTGAGACCGATCGCGTTGTGCGTGAGCACCAGTGGACGCCCGTCGCGGTGCGTGTCCCGCTTGCGGATGCGCAGGCCGACGGTCTCGGTGTAGAAGCGCACCGACGCCTCGAGATCCCGACACTCCAGGAGGATGTGGTGCAGGCCGCCGGTCGTCGGATTCGCGTCCTCCTCGCCAGTCGCGGGCGCCGGCGCAGCCTGCTGGGCGGAGGCGATGTGATCGGCCGCCAGCACCCCGGCCCGCGCCCAATTCTGCGGCTCGTACTCCTGAATCGTGACGTGGAGATGATCGGGCGTCGCCGCGGCGTGCTCGACCATCGCCTCGGTGATCGCCCGCAGCAACCGCCGCTTCTGCTCGATGGTGCGCCCGGTCCACATGTGGACGTTCACGAACGGCACGCGGTTCACTCCTCTGTCGTCTTACCAGTTACGTTAACCGCCGCGGTCGCCGACGGTCAAGGCGGGTGCTCAACCTCAACCGAGAACGAAGCTGCCCTGCGCGATGCGACGGCTGGTGCGCAACACCGCAACCTTGCTGACGGGGGCCTCCGGGTCCCCGTCGCCGAGCTCAACCTCGAACTGCAGCGATCCGGCCGGGTGGTGGATCGTCAGTACCGGCTCGGGGCCGGCCGACGAACCGAAGATCGTTCCCGGATGCTGCACGGCGATCGCAGTAGCGATCCCACCGGTGATCGCGTAGGAACCGTGCGCCTTACCGCCCGCCATGATCCGGGCCGTCACGTGCCGCCCACCCGGGGCGCCGGCTGGGACCGGTGCACCGGAGCCCAGGAACGCGACCTTGGGCAGCGAGTTGCTCGCGGTCGCCGCGGCTTCCCAGGTGTCGACGAAGCCGAGCCGCACCGCGACGGTGCCCCGAATTGCTTCGAGCCGAGCGAGAAGGTCCTTGTCGGCGTCGATCTGAGCCGCCTCCTCGTCGCCAGTCGCGCCGACGTCGGCCGCCCGGACGAACACCACCAGGTTCCCGGCGTCGATGACGGTCACCTCGACGGCGGAGAGTCCGGCGACGCCGTCGAGTTCGAGCATGTCGGAGGCGTTGCCGGTGGGCAGCAGTGAACCGGTCACCGCTCCCCCGGGATCGACGAACCAGAGCTTGATCGGCGAACCGCTACCCGGCACCCCGTCGATCACCAGATCGCCATGGACGGCAGCGCGGTCCCCGTCCACCGGGACCTCGGCGATGATCGCCTGATCGGTATTGGTGTTCCAGATCCGCACGGTTGCACTCGGCCCCACCGGGTCGACGTACCCGGCATCCACGGCGTAGGCGGCAACCGCCGACAGGCAGTTGCCGCAGTTGCCGCCGTAGTCAACTCGTGGCTGGCCCACCACGATCTGCGCGAAGGTGTACTCGATATCGACATCAGGCTGGTCGGCCGGCCGCACGATGAGCGCCTTGCTGGTCGCCTGCGTCCCCCCGCCCAGTCCATCGAGTTGCTTCGGGTCCGGGCCACCGATGAGCGCGAGCAGGATCGCGTCGCGCTCGGCCTGGCTTTCGGGAAGATCCCGTGCCTCCACGATGCAGCACCGGCTGGTGCCGCCCCGGGCGAGCACGAACGGGATCTCGTTGCGGTCGGGCACGACCGGCTCCTCTGGTTCGACGGGGCTGTGACGAGGGCTACACCAGGCGAATTTACTGGTACTACCAGTGTGTAATCGCGAAGTTACACCCCGACCGGAGCCGGGTCGAAACCAGGGTCGCGACCGCTCGGGCGAGCCCAGCGGCGCTTGACCTCCGCGCTCGGCATGAGGTAAGAAGTCTTACCAGCTGGCGCCGACTGCGAGCCAGTCCGATTGACGGAAGGACGCCGATGAGACGAGTCGAGTGCCTGGAAGCCCTGGCGCCGCTCATCACCGATCAGCTGGTGGTCACCAACGTTGCGCGCACGGCCTTCGAATGGAACATGGTCCACCCGCGCGAGGGCAACCTCTACACGATGGGCATGGGTCTGGTAACCCCCGTGGCCCTCGGTCTCGCGCTGTCGCTGCCGCACCGGGGCATCGTCGCCCTCGACGGCGACGGCAGCATCCTGTTGAACCTCGGTGCCCTCGCAACCGTCGGAAACTGCGCGCCCGGAAACCTCGTCTCGGTCGTCTTCGACAACGAGGCCTACGCCTCGACCGGCGGGCTGCCCACGGCCACCTCAGGGCGCACCGATCTCGTCGCCATCGCCAAAGGCGCCGGCATCGACAACGCGGTCGAGGTCACCACGCCAGCGGCGTTCGCGGCGGCCGCGGCTCATGGACTGGCGGCCGGCAACGGTCCGTGCGTGATCGTTGCGAAGGTCGCGTCGGAGATCCCCAAGGTCGAGCCCAAACTCATGGACGGGCGCGAGAACAAGTACCGCTTCGTCCGCTACATCGAATCGACCGAGGATTGCGTCATCCTCAAGCCGTCCTGTGTCGGCCGCGAAGGATTGTGAGGAGCGGACATGAAGCAATCTGATGCGGAACTGGTTGGCTCGGCCCTGTCGGCCGCCGGATTCGACTTCGCGGTGACGCTGCCCGCGACCCAGATCCACACACTGCAGAGCTGGCTGGCCGAGAGCCCCGCGTTCACGACCGTGGCCGTCACCAACGAGGGTGAAGGAACTGCGATCTGCGCCGGCGCCTGGATGGCCGGACGGATGCCGGTCATCGTCATGGAGACCTCGGGCATCCTGGTCTCTACCTACGCATTGCTGCGCTGTCACGCCACGTTCGGAATCCCGACGCTGCTGCTGTCGACCTACCGCGGCGGCATCGGCGACCGCGAGTGGTACTCCGTGCACACCGGCGCCGTGATTCCTCAGCTGATGCAGTCGATCCGGATCCCGACGAAGGTCGTCACCCGGGCCGAGGAAGTCGCGACCACCATCCTCGATGCTCGCCGGTCGATGGACGCGTCGCTCCATCCGGTGTCGCTGGTGCTCGACGTCCGGTTCACCGATCAGTAACTCGGACCACTAGCAAGGCGGGCAGCAGGCTCATGCGTCTCGAGAACGAGTTCACGGTGCCGGTCGCGCCCGACGAGGCCTGGGCCGTGCTGCTCGACGTGCAGCAGTTGGCCCCCTGTATGCCCGGGGCCACGGTCGATTCCGTCGACGGCGACATCGTTACCGGCCGGGTCAAGGTCAAGATCGGTCCGATGGCCATGACCTACCACGGCACGCTGAAGTTCCAAGAACGCAATGAACGCGAACACCGGGTCGTCCTCGACGCCGCGGCCAACGAGGTTCGGGGCTCCGGCACGGCCCGCGCCACGGTGGCCGCGGCGTTGACCGACACCGGCGGGCACACGCGGATCGCGGTCACGACCGACCTGCAGATCACCGGCCGGGCGGCCCAGTTCGGCCAGAGCGTCCTGGCCGAGATCAGCGGCCGGATCATTGCCCAGTTCGCCGACAATCTCGCAACCGAGCTCAGGTCGCGCACCACACCGACGATCGCTGCGGCCGATACGCCGGACGTGCGGGGAGAGGCCGACGTATCGGCCGCGCGTCCACGCGCCGTCGCCCCGTCCGCCCCGGGCGCCGCACGGTCCGACTCGATCAATCTGATAAGCGCGGTCGGCGCCCCGATCCTGAAGCGCCTCCTGCCGGTCGTCGCCGCCGCGCTGCTGCTCCTGCTCATGCAACGCCGCAAGAAATCCGGCCGAGCGTGTCGATGAGGCGCCGCTCCCGCACCAGCGGCGTGGCAAACAGGTATGAGGTCTGTTGACTAGACATTGCGGGATGCATACGGTGTTGACCGTATCCGGCCAGTGGGCAGAGGAACGATGACCGATCAGGGAAGCGATGAGTGCCGTAGCTACGTGGGCATGGTGATCAACCCGCAGCGGATCCGCAGCCGGGTCGCCGGCGACGCCGGGCCCACATCGCTGCCCGAGCAGATGGCCGCGTCCTGAGCAGCGACGGGGCCCAACGGGCCTGGGATCGATACCTCACCGAGCAGGACCGAGCCGTTCTTGCGGCCTCCCCGGCCCCGCCCGTGTACGGATTCGGACGTCGCGCCGCAGTCCTGTCCATCGACAACTACCGCGGTGCCGTCGGGGATCGCCCGCAGCCGCTGCTCGAGTCGATCCAGACCTGGCCGAGCAGCACTGGCCTCGCCGGCTGGGCCGCCCTGGATAGGAGCGCGATCCTCCTGGCCGCGGCCCGGTCCGCCGGTGTGCCAGTGATCCACACGAAGGGCCTCGGGCAGGAGGACTCCGGCATCCCCGGCTGGCGCCTCGGCGGGGCCAACCGCGGCCGATACCCCGCGAACGGCGATGGCGACGGCCCGCGCGCCGCGGCCGAGGAACGTTATCGTCGCCGCTACGACATCGTGGAGCAGACGGCCCCGCTCCCCGGCGAGGTCGTCATCGCGAAGAACGCCCCGAGCGCCTTTTTCGGAACGTCTCTCGCGCCCCATCTGATCGGCGCGGGGATCGACACGCTGGTCGTCTGCGGCGAGAGCGTGAGCGGGTGCGTGCGCGCCACCGTGGTCGACGGATGCAGTTTCCGGCTGAGGATGATCGTCGTCGAGGACTGCGTGTACGACCGCCACGAAGCGACGTGGGCGATGAACCTGTTCGACATCGATCAGAAGTACGGCGACGTCCTCTCCCTCGACGAGGTGCTGGCCTGGCTCGAGGGGCTGGCCCGAACGTGACCACGGACGCATCGCGATCCGCGCCCGGCCGCCCGCCGATCGCGGGACGACCGGCGAAGCCGCAGATTGGACCCGGTAATCAAGGAGGCGTCCCATGCTGACCACCGAAGTGTCGTACTTCAGCGACGGCGCCCGGATCAGCGCCCTGTGGCGCACTCCCGACTCACCGGGCCGCGATCCACGGCCCGCGATCATCCAGGGCCCCGGATGGCTCGGCCTGCGTGACGCCAAGCTCTACGTGCGCTACCACGAGGCGCTGACCGAGGCGGGCTTCGGTGTTCTGGTGATCGACTACCGCGGTTTTGGTGGGTCGGACGGCGACCGCGGCCGGCTCTCGCCGAACGATCAGCTGCAGGACCTCGTCAATGGCGTCACCTATCTCACGACCCGTGACGACGTCGACCCGGACGCCATCGGCGTGTTCGGAAGTGGCGGGACCGGCGGCGGAAACGCGGTGTTGCTCGCCGCCGTCGATGCGCGCATCCGAGCCGCGGTCAGCCAGCTGCCGGTCGCCGACGGCGCGGACTGGCTGCACCGGATGCGCTCCGAGCACGAGTGGCTCGCCTACCTCGCCGCGCTCGACGCCGACCGCCGCGAACGGGTCAGGACCGGTACCGGGCGGCTCATCCACCCGCGCGAGGAGATCATGATCCCCACGCCGGAGCGCCGGCAGACGACGGTCAAGGCCGACGTCGACGACCTGATCCCGACGGCCATCTCGCTGGCCGCGGCCGACGAGATCCTCAGGTACCGGCCGATCGACGCCGCGCGGGGTCTGCACACCCCGCTGCAGGTCATCGCCGTCGAAGGCGACGCGACGACGCCGACCGACCACGCGATCTCGATCTACGAGGCGGCCCGGGGACCGCGGCAGCTGATCGTCCAGCGGCACACGACGCACTACGCCGCCTACGACAAGTACTGGACGTCGGTGACCCCCCGGATCGTCGAATGGTTCGGCCGCTACCTGGTCAACGGGTCGGTCGTGGTCCACACCGCCGGGTCCGCGGCGTCGAACGGCCCCAGCCCGCAGAGCATCGAATACCTCGGAGGCACGGATGTCCATTGACCACAAGATCACCGGAGGCACGGTCATCACCCCGACCGGCCCGATCGCGGCCGAAGTCCTGATCAGCGGCGGGCGCATCGTCGGCCTGGTCGAGCCGGGCGTCCTCCCGGACGGCGCGACCACGACGACAGACGCGACCGGCAAGCTCGTACTGCCCGGCATGATCGACGTCCACGTCCACACCCGGGAGCCCGGATACACGCATAAGGAAGACATCACGACCACGACCGAGCAGGCGGCGGCCGGCGGCGTGACGACGATCTTCGGAATGCCGAACCTCGATCCGCCGACGACCACGATCGAGGCCCTCGAGCAGGTCTTCGACATGTACCGCGAGAAGTCCCTGGTCGACTGGAACCACAACCCGGCCGCGACCGACGTGGACGAGGTCGCCAAGATGATCGAGACCGACATCCGCGCGTTCAAGATCTACATGGTGGTCGACACCGGCCGCACCTACCCGCACCCGGCCGGGACCGGCATGCACGACCACGGCCACCTGCTGCAGATGATGGACGCCATCGCCGGGTCCGGGAAACGGTTCATCATCCATCCGCACGACCAGGCGCTGATGAACTACATCGAGAACGGCTACCTCGGCCGCGGGGAGAACACCCCGCAGGGCTACGCGTCGGCCTTCGCCGACCGTGAGGGCGTCATCTGGGACACCGCCATCGACCTCGTCCTCCGACTGGCCGAGGCTTCGGGCTGCCCGATCCACATCGCGCACATGCAGACGCGCCGCTCGATCGACGCCGTCCGCCAAGCCAAGCAGCGGGGCCTGGACGTCACCTGCGAGGTGAACCACTGGGGCCTGTTCCTGTCCACCTGGAAGGACGTCGAAACGCTGGGTCCGTACGCGCTGTCCTACTGGATTCCCGACGACCCCCGCGCCGCGGTGTGGGAGGGCCTCAACGACGGCACGATCGACATCATCTCCTCCGATCACGCCCCGCACACGCGGGAGGAGAAGGAGATCGGTTGGACCCAGATGTGGAGTGCGCACACCGGCACCCCGGGGATCCAGTACTACTACCCGCTCGTCCTGGACGCGGTCGGCAGGGGGCTGATCAGTCTCGAACGGGCGATCGACGCGATGGCCTTCCAGCCGGCCAAGAAGTTCGGCCTCGACGGCGCCAAGGGCCAGCTCGCGGTCGGCTACGACGCGGACATCGTGATCGCTGATCCGGCCGCGCCCTGGACGATCACCAACGACGGTGTTCTGTCCCGCTGCGGGTGGACGCCTTACGACGGGCGCGAGATCTCGGCCCAGATCGACGCCACCTTCGTCCGCGGCGAACCGGTCTTCGCTAACGGCGAAGTGGTCGCAACCCCCGGGCAGGGGCGGATCGCCGTCCCTCGGACGAGCTGACAAGGAGACCCAGTGACTCGATACGGCCTGCTACTGCCCCACTTCGGTGAGGAAGCCGACAAGGACAAGCTGCTCAAGGGTTCGCAGCGCGCCGAGGAACTCGGCTTTGACTCCGTGTGGGTGCGCGACCACCTGGTGTTCGAACCCCACGGTGAGATGGAGAAGCCCAATCGGACGTTCTTCGATGCGCTGACCACGCTGACGGCCATCGGGGCGGTCACCGACCACATCCAGCTGGGCACCGGCTCACTCATCCCGTTCCGGCACCCGCTCGTGACGGCTTTGATGGTGGGCACGATGACCCAGCTGGTCGGCCCGCGGGTCATCCTCGGCTTCGGGGCTGGCAACTTCGACCACGAGTTCGCCGCGGTCGGGATCGTCGGCGCCGACCGGGTGGAGCTCGTCCGCTCGAACGCGGAGATCCTCAAGCGCGTCTTCACCGAGAACAACGTCGACTACAAGGACGACTACTTCCAGTTCGAGGACGTCTCGATCGAGCCGAAGCCGGTCGGTGGACGGGTGCCGTTCTGGTACTGCGGCGCGACCCCGCGCTCGGCCCGCCTGGCCGTGGAGTTCTGCGACGGCTGGATGCCCGGCCGGATCTCGCTGGCCACGATGGCCAAGCGGATCGAGACGATGGACGGGCTCGCGGCTGAGCAGGGCAGGAAGCGGCCCACGGTCGCGGTGATCCCACCGACCTCGATCGAGTCGACGCGCGAGAAGGCGCTCGAACACGTGAACATCCCCGGCCTGCTCGCCTGGGCCAACAAGGCGAAGTTCACCGTCAAACCGCCGTCGGGCACGTTCGAGACCGTCGAGGATCTCGAGGGGCAGCTCATCGCCGGCAGCCCGGAAGAAGCCGTGGCCGAGTGTCGCAAGTTCGAGGCCCTCGGCGTCGAGCACCTCGTCTTCGACTTCCGCTTCAAGTTCGACAAGTGGTACGAGCAGATCGAGCTGCTCGGTACCGAAGTGCTCCCCGCGTTGAAGGGCTGAGCGGTGCCGAGCTTCAGCCGGCAGCTCGAGGTGAAGGGCGACGCCGCGACCAGCTGGTCGGTGCTGACCGACGTCCCACGGCTGGTCAGCTGGGTCAGCATCGTCGACGACGCCAAGGAGCTCGCCCACCTCGAGCGCTACACCGCGGTCCTGTTGGATCGAATCGGCCCATTCAAGTTGCGCGCGGACCTCGACATCACCGTCAGCGAAGTCGAGGCGGGTCGGCACATCCGGGTGCAGGCGAGCGGAGAGGACCGGCAGGTCGCATCTCGGATCGGCATCGATGCAACGCTGGACCTGACCCAGAGCGACGGCGGGGCCACCACGGTGTCGGTCGAGGGCACCTACGAGGTCGTCGGACGGGTGGCGACACTGGGCGCCGGGATGATCAAGCAGAAGGCCACGAAGATTCTCGACGAGTTCTTCGGCCGGGCCGGTGCCGAGTTGGGGGTTGTGTAGGTGCTGCCGCCGTTCGACCTGCACCGACCCACCTCGGTGGCAGCCGCGGTGGCGCTGCTCGACGAGGACCACCTCGGCTATTGGGGCGGCACCGAGCTGTTGATCGCCATGACGATGGGGCTGCTCGCGCCGGCCGGGCTCGTGGACCTGAAGCGGATCCCAGAGTTGCGCGAGATCCGCGACGACGGCACCCGCGTCGTCATCGGAGCCGGCGTGACCCACGACGAGTTGGCCACGAGCCCGATCATCACGTCGGCGGTGCCGCTACTGGCCGATGTGGAGAGTCGGGTCGGGAACGCGCGGGTGCGGGCCCAGGGCACGATCGGCGGCAACCTGTGCTTCGGGGAGCCGCGCTCGGACGTCGCCACGGCCCTGCTCGCGCTCGACGCCGAGGTCGGACTGGAATCCCGCTCGGGCCGTCGCACGGTCCCGATCGCCGAGTTCGTCCTCGGGCCGTACTGGACGGCCCGGGAACCGGACGAGCTGCTGGTCGAAATCTCGATCCCGCAACCGGCGGCACCGGGTGTCTACCTGAAGTTCCAGGTGACGGAGCGGCCGACGGTCGGGGTGGCCGCGCTCGTCGTGCCGAGCACCGGCCGGTGCCGTGTCGTCGTCGGCGCCGTCGCCGAGATCCCGATGGTGTTCGACCACGACAGCTGGGCCGCCGTCGATCCCTCGGCGATCGCGGGCCGCCTCGAGCCGATCGGGGACCTCACCGGCTCGGTCGAGTACAAGCAGCACGTCACCGCCGTCTTCGTGGCCCGCGCGGTGCGAGCCGCCCAACAGGAGGTCGAGCAATGACCGAGCCAGCCCCGGGTCGCGACGTGACGGCGCGGATCAACGGCAACGAGGTGTCGAGGCACGTGCCTCTGCGCCAGACGTTGGCCCTGTTCCTTCGGGACGACCTCGGCCTGACCGGCACGAAGATCAGCTGCGGGCTGCAGGTCTGCGGCGTGTGTTCGGTGCTGGTCGACGGCCAGCCGGTGAGCGCGTGCACGTACCTCGCGGTCGATATCGATGGACGCACCGTGGAGACCGTCGAAGGTCTGGCCGACGGCGACACGATGCATCCGCTGCAACGCGCGTTCGTGGCCCGGTTCGCGCTGCAGTGTGGCTTCTGCACGCCCGGCTTCCTGATGATGTCCAAGTCGCTGCTGGCCCGAAACGCCGATCCGAGCGAGGACGAGATTCGGGAATACCTCGACGGGAACATCTGCCGGTGCACGGGGTACCGGCCGATCGTCGACGCGGTCCAGGACGCGGCCCGCGAGCTGCGGGAGACCTCCGCTCATGGCTGACGAACGCATTGCCGGCCAGGCCGTACCGCGCCGGGATCTGTTGGAGAAGGTCACCGGCGCCGCCGTCTACACCGTCGACATCACCCCGCCGGGCACGCTGCACGCCGTCGTCGTGCGCTCGTCCCACGCGCACGCCACCATCGTGTCCATCGAGCGCGACCCGGCCCTCAAGCTCCCCGGCGTAGTTGCCGTGGTGACCGCCGACGACCTGGCGGGGCTCTTCCCGCGCTTCGGCCACATCGTCCCCGATCACTTCATCCTGGCCAGTAAGAAGGTGCGCTACTACGGCGAGCCGGTCGCCCTCGTCGTGGCCGACACCGTCGCCGCCGCATCCGACGCGGCCCAGCTGGTCGAGATCCGGTACGAGGCCCTGCCGGCGGTGATGACGCCGGACGCGGCGCTGGCCGACGGCGCGCAACTCGTGCACGAGGACGACTACGGGAACAGCGGCGACGAGTCCTTCGCGAGCCTCAACGCCGCGGGTGAGGACGACACGCGAGACAACTGCGCATCCGAGTCGACGCTTGAGTGGGGCGACCCCGACGCGGCCTTCGCTTCGGCGACGACCGTCGTGGAGGACTTCACCCACTACCCGATGCTGTACGCCTACGCCATGGAGCCGTACAACGCGGTCGCGGACTTCCGGGACGGCCGGCTACACGTGATCACCAGCGCCCAGCACCCGTTCATGGTGCGCAATGACCTGGCCCGGGTGTTCTCGCTGCCGCTGGCCCGGGTCCGGGTCGAGGTGCCCTACGTCGGGGGCGGCTACGGCTCGAAGTCCTACACCAAGGTCGAACCGCTGGCGGCGGTCGGCTCGTGGGCGACCGGGCGGCCGGTGAAGCTGGTACTCGACGTCGAGGGCTCGATCTACACGACCCGCGCCGACTCGGCCCAGGTCCGGGTCCGCAGCGCGTTCGACGCCGACGGCACGATCCTCGCCCGCGAGTTCGACATCGTCATGAACTCTGGCGCCTACGCGGACAACAGCCCGTTCGTCCTGGAGAAGGCGGTCAACCGCTGCTTCGGTCCGTACCGGGTGCCCAACCTGCGCGTGCGCGGCCGCGCCATCTACACCAACACCTCCCCCGCCTCGTCCTACCGCGGCTTCGGCGCCCCGCAGGGCAGCTTTGCCGGCGAGCTGAACCTCGATCACGCAGCCGAGGAGCTCGGGATCGACCCGGTCGCGATCCGCATGCGCAATCTCGTCGACAAGGGCAGCGAGATCCTCCCCGGCAAGCGCGGGCTGGACGCCGATCTTAAGGCCGATCTGGCCATGGTCGCCGAGTCGCTGCGCCGCGACCGGCACGAGCAGGCGGGCTACGGCATCGGGATGGCGTGCACCGCCTCCGACGCCGGCGCCTTCCCGGTCTCCACGGCCGAGGTCCGGATCCAGACCGACGGCTCGGCGGTCGTGCTGAGCGGGTCCACCGAGATTGGCCAGGGCAGCCGGTCGGCCCTGGCGCAGATCGCGGCCGAGGAGCTCGGCCTCGAGCTGAGCCACATCTCGGTCGCTCAGTCGGACACGGGCACCGGGCCGTACGAGCGCACGACCGGGGCGAGCCGAACGACCACGCTGACCGGGTTGGCGCTGCAGCGCGCCTGCGCCGACGCCCGCGCGAAGATCGCGGCCATGGCGGCCGATCTCTACGGTGGCGACGCCAGTGACTACACCCCGTGTATGGGTGGCGTGCATCGCCCCGACGGAACCGATGTCGGCCACGGCGCGGTGATCCGCGGCTGGTTCGGCGCCAACGCCGGCGAGGTCACCGGCATCGGGCTGGTCCGGCGGGAAGGGGCCACGAAGGCGATGCCGCCGTTCTGGGAGGTCGGCATGGTCGGGGTCGAGGTCCGTGTCGATCCCGACACCGGCCTGGTCGAGGTGAGCCAGCTCGTCACCGTGGCCGACGTGGGCTTCGCGATCAACCCGCTCGCGGTCGAGGGGCAGGACCTCGGGGCCGCCACGCAGGGCCTGGGCGGGGCACTCTACGAGGAGCTCGTCTACGACGGCCCGCAGCTGCTCAACCCGAACATCGTCGAGTATCGCGTCCCGCGGATGAAGGACATGCCGGCGAAGATCGACACGATGATCGCGCAGCGCCGGGACGGGATCGGCCCTTACGGCGCCAAGGGCGCGGGCGAGGGCGCGCTCAACCCGATGGCGGCGGCCGTGGCCGCCGCCGTGGCCCGCGCCGTGGGTCGTCGACCCACCGAGGTGCCGCTGACCCCCGAGCGGGTGTGGCGGCTGATGACCGACCGGCCGCCGGCCTGACGGGGTCGCCCCCGGGGCGCCAGCCCCGGGGGCGACCCGCGGCCTCAGCGGAACTCGGGGATGACCTCTTCTGACCACAGCGTCATCTGCTCGAACAGCTCATCGATCGAGGCGTAGAGCAGCTTCAGCTCGATGTGCGTGACTCCGGCGTCGACGAACTCCTGCACGCGGGTCTTCACGTCGTCGACCGAGCCAAAGATGTGCCGGTCGAGTGCGAACTGCATGTCGTCGACGTCGCGCTCGTAGGTGAGGCTGCTCTCCCGCACCGTTGGCAGCGCGCGTTCCAGGGCCGTGTCGCGATCCCGGGCGATCGTGGACAGCTTCTCGATGGCCACGACGAGCCGGTCGGGGTCGCGGTCGTTCTGATCGGCCGTGCGCCGCATGATCTCCACGCCGCGCACCATCTCGGCGGGGGAAAGCCACCCCGGGATCCAGCCGTCGGCCACCCGCCCGACCCGTTCGGCCGCCTTGTCCGTCCAGCCCCCGACCCAGATCGGAGGGTGCGGCGACTGGAGAGGCTTCGGGAAGATCTCGGCGTTGTGGAACTCGATCGTCTTGCCGACGTGCGTCGCCAGGGGTTCGGTCCAGATCGCTTTCATGACCTCGATGTACTCGTCGGTCAGCGCGGCCCGGGCCTTGAACGGCACCTGGAACACGTCGAACTCGTTCGAGGACTCGGTCGCCTTCGAACCGAGCCCGACGCCGACGATCAGCCGGCCGTTCGACAGATGGTCGAGGGTGGCCGTCTGCTTGGCGGCGTAGATCGGGTTGCGGGTGGGCATCACCAAGCACGCGACGCCGAGCTTGATGGCCGTGGTCTGCGCCGACAGGTAGGCCAGCATGGTCAGCGCCTCGTAGAAGTCGGCGGTCTGGTCGTCACCGAGCGCGTCCGCCGATCCCGACGAGATGTGGTGCCGATGCATCTCCGAGCTCCACACGACGTGGTCGTGCACCCACACCGAGTCGAACCCCATCTGCTCGGCGGCCTTCGCCACCTGCACCACGTTCGCGACGCTGGATAGCGGGCCGGAGTTGGGCACTCGTACCCCAAACTCAATGCGCGACATTTTCGGACTCCCTTACTAGGTTGGGGTCGGTCTGATCATCACTGTGAGAAGCACATTCCCCGGTCACGCGCCGACGATCGCGCGAAGATCCTCAACACTCGCGCCGGCCAGACCGAGTCGCTGAGCGGTCAATCCGGTCTCGCCGAACGGCTCGCCGGTCATGACGGTGCCGAGCTGCAGTAACGCCTGGGCCACCGGTGCCGGCGACCCGGCGATCGCCGCCAGGGCGAGGAACGGGACGACGCCGTAGGGCAGGTCCTCACGGTAGTAGCGGTGGGCCAGCGAGTCCGGCGCCCGGATTTGCGCGTTCGCGGCCGCGCCGCGGACGGCCGGTCCGAGCCCGGCCACCCGATCGCGAGCCTCGACGGTGCCGATGTCGGCCATCTCGTCCAACAGCGAAGGAAGTTCGTGATCGAACGCGCGAGCCACCTGCCGCCGCTCCTCGTCCAGCCGTTCGATCACCCGCACGACGCCGTCGGTCATGCCTTCGACGTAGAACGTGAAGTCCCCGCCGGTTGCCTCGACCCACGCTGCCCCCAGCACGGCCCCCGGCGGGTGCAGCACGAGATTGACGTTCGCCAGGCTCGTCACCAGCACGTCCCTGGACGGGGTCGCGGCCGGGAAGAGGTCCACCGCATGGCGTAGCGCCTCATCGCCGCCGGGCAGCGCCGCCGCGTGGACCCGGCCGGCCTTTCCGAACATGGTCACCTGGTCGGCCGCCGGCTTGCGCGCGACGTAGGTGAGCGTCGACAGCTCCACGATCGGCGGGAGGGGCCGCGCGCGGGCCGCGAACACCGCTCGCGCATGCAGGGCCCCGCCGGTGTGCCCCGGGTTGAGGATCAGCGGCCGGTCGAAGCCGAGATCGGCGAGGTCGCCCAAGACCGACTCGTGGGCCAGGGCCGGCTGGCACATCACCGCGACGTCGACACCGCGCAGCGCCGCCTGCAGGTCGGTCGTCACCATCGCCGGTATCAGCTCACCGGACCCGAGCGCGCCGGTGTAGCTCAGGGCACCGCCGCCGATGAGTGGGCCGAGCGTCGCCGCTCGCCGGTTCCACAGCTGTACACGGTGGCCGGCCCGGCTCAGATCGACCGCCGCTGAGCAGCCACCAGCACCGGCGCCCAGCACGGCAACCGCGGTCATACCGAGTAGCGCTTCAGCTTCTCGACGTCGACCTCTATCCCGAGTCCCGGGCCGTCGGGAACCATCACCATGCCGTCGCGGAAGGCGAACGAGTTCTCGATCAGGTCGTCGGTGTAGTAGATGCCGGCGATGTCCGGGCCGTCGGTACCGGCCGGCCGCGAGACCGGGCAGACGCTGGGGAGGGTTGCGTTCGCGAGCGCAACGCCGAGGTGCAGGTTCGCCGCATTGCCGATACCGGTCTCGATCGAACCACCGATGTCGCACTGGATTGCGAGCCGTTCGGCGACCTCGCCCTGCTGCCGGGCGCGGTAGAGGCCGCCCGGCTTCGTCACATAGCAGGAGATGTACTGGGCGGCCTCGAGCTGGTCGAGTTCGATCACGTCCTTGACAGTCCAGGCCGACTCGTCGGCCATGACCGGTGAGTCGATGCGCTTGGCCACCCGCGACAGCGCGAGCGCGCCGGCCAGTGGCTGCTCGCACAGCATCAGGCCGTACTCCTCCTGGCGCCGGGTGATGCTCACCGCCTGACTGACGTTCGTGTAGCCCTCGTTCGCGTCGACGCGGATCTTGATCTGGTCGCCCAGACGCTCGCGCAGCATCTTGACCAGCACGACGTCGCGCTCGGGATCGATTCCGGTCTTGCACTTGATCGTCAGTGCGCCCTCGGCCACCGCCTGCTCGGCCTCGTCGACTGCGGCGTCGACCGGCATGATGCCGAGCGAGTGGGCAAGCTCGATACCCTCACGGTGCCGCCCGCCGAGCAGCGTGTGGACCGGTAGGTTCAGCGCCTTGCCGGCGAGGTCCCAGCACGCGATATCGACCGCGGCCTTCGCGTACGGGTGGCCCTTCACCGTGCGATCCATCTGCCCGTGGATCACCGCAATCTCGCGCGGATCCATGCCGATCAGTCTCGGCATGAGCACGTCGCCGATGATGTGCGAAACCGAGGTCGCGGACTCTCCGTAGTAGCGCATGTCCGCGCCACCCCAGGTGAGCCCGGCCGGAGCCTCGCCCCAGCCGCTGAGCCCGTCATCGGTGTCAATCCGGACGATGGCGTGCTGCCCGATGGGCGAGTCCATCTTGCTCGCCCAGTTGTGGTCGCGCCGCGTCGGAAGCTTGATCGTGTAGAGCTGGAATGCGGTGATCTTCACGGGCGGGCTCCGGTACTCGGGGTCGACGGGATGGCCGTACGCGCACAGCGGGGCTATGCCACGGATCGCCGACTCGAGGGGAGCGGACGCGCGGCCATGAACTGCTAGGTTGTCTTACCAGTTACGCTACTGGTAACCCGGCGCGGGAGTCAACTGGCGGATCGCACTTTCGGTCGAAACCGATCAGGGATTCTTCTCGAGCCAGTGCTGGACGGACAGGACGTGCTGGGTCGCGGTGAACTTGGCGGCTTCGGGGTCCTTACGCCGAATGGCGTCGACAATGGCTTCGTGCTCCCGGCACGAACGCTGCGGCTGCCCCTCGCCGAGGAACGTCAGCCGACGCGAATCCGCAATGTGGGAATTGAGCTCGGTCAGTAGGCCGGCGAGCAGCGAACTCTTGGACTCCACCGCGATGGTCGCGTGAAAGCTGACGTCCACAGCCACCAAATCGGAGAGGTCCAGCGGGCCGTCGGCATCGACCATTTCCTGATAGCGACCGTGCACCGATTCCAGCTCGGCGAGGGCATCCGCATCACCCAGCTGCGCCATCTCGAATGCGGCCAGGCCGTCCAAGGCGCCGCGAACCTTCAACAGCTCGATCATCTGATCGCGGTGCTGCATTAGCCATTTTCCGAATGGGCCGGCGAACTTGTCGCCAACGCCTTCGGCGACAAAGCAGCCGCGGCCGTGTTGGACATGTACGACGCCCATCGCCTCAAGCCCGGCAATGGCTTCCCGCACGCTCACCCGGCTGACCTCGAACATCTCGCACAGAGCGCGTTCGCTCGGCAACAGATCGCCTGGCTTGAAGGTACCGTTCAAAATCTCGCGGAGCAGCTGCTCGCGGATTTGATGAGTCGGACTCACCCGACTAAGGCTCTTGAAAATGTGCGTGGTGGACTTCTCACCGTCCGCTGTTGCGGCACTCTTCCTGGGGCTCAATCGACTGCCTCCACTTCGCGCACACACCTAACGGTTGCCTACCCTGTCGGCAATCAATCCACGGTAGCGTGAACCGCGTAAGGCGTCTTCGGTCTTGCCGCTCTGCGGAGCCCTGGATCCAGCCGACGTCATAGTCGAGCATACCCGCCGTGGCCCGATTCTTGATCCAGTTCTCGCGCATTTTCCGGTTCCGGCTCGCCCGCCCACCTAGCCGAACGCCCGCACGACGGCGCGCCGGAAGGCGACCCGCATCAGCTGACGCTTGTACGCCGCGCTCCCGTCGAGATCTTCGGCCGGATCGAGCGACTCGGCCGTGAGCTGCGCAAGGTCACGCAGCTCGGTCGCCACCGATTCGACCCCATATTCGATCACTTGCTGACCGGCCGCTACCCGGGCCAGCCCCGACTCGACCTCCGCCAGGCGTCGGGCGCGGCGGCCACCGCCGGCGACGACGACCCTAAACTCGGCACCGATCCGGGCAATCGCGACATTGAGTATCGGACGTTCCCGAAAGCCGATCCGCTCGTACGCGATCGCGGTGTCTTGGGCGGGAAGGGGTATCGACAAACCAACCAGAAGTTCGCCCACTTCGAGCACCGTCTCGTAGGGACCGACCGCGAACTCGGCGCAGTCGACATCGCGCCTTCCGTCGGCTGCCGCCACATGCAGCACCGCACCCAAGGCAATGAGCAACGTCGCCGGATCGGAGTGCGGATCGGCGAAGCACAAATTCCCGCCGAGCGTCCCGGCCGCACGAACTCGCACATTACCGATCCCGGCCGTGAGGTTAGTCAATTCCGGAACTAGCTGCCGGATCGTCGTCGAGATTTCGACCTGCCGATGGGTGACGGCCGAACCAATGGTCAGCCAGCCCCCGTTGACACCGATATCGGCCAACCCGTCGATACGCTTGCAGTCGACCAGGCAGCCCGGTGCGGCGAGCCCCAACTTCATGAGCAGCAATAACTCCGTGCCACCCATGTAGACACTCGCATCGTCGCCGCGATCGGCCAGGATGTCGAGCGCTTCGGTCACGTCCGCCGGGCGGACGTATTCGAATGGAGGTAAATACAAGTCGGGCTCCTGGCGCGGCTATCGGACGGGCTCGGTCGGCACGTTGTTCGCCGCCCGCTGCGCTTTGTCAGTGGCCAGGTGCTCCCACACTCGCGCTGGGGTCAGCGGCAGCTCCCGGATGCGCACCCCGGTCGCCCGGTACAGCGCATTCGCGATCGCCGGGGCCACCGCGATGATGCCGGCCTCGCCCACTCCTTTGGAGCCGAACGGGCCCGGGCCGTCGCCGTTCTCGATGAGAATCGACTCGAAGCCGTGAGAGGGCAGGAACTCCGTCGTCGGGACGCTGTACTCGATCAAATTGGGGTTGAGCAGGATCCCGTCCTCGTAGACGAGTTCCTCGCTGAGGGTCGAGCCGATCCCCATCATGGCCGCACCGAGATCCTGGCCCTCACAGGCGAGCCGATCGAGCGCCTTTCCGGCGTCGGTGACCGAAACAAACCGCCGCAGCGCGATGCGGCCGGTGTCGGGGTCCACCTCCAGTTCGACCGTCGAGTAGCAGACCTCGTAGTAGAGGCTGCGCGAGCGCTGGGTGTCCGGCTCGACCTCGACGACGTGCAGACCCTGGCCAATGAGGAATCCGACCTCGCGGACCGGGATCGAGGACAGCCCGGCGAGGACCTCGGTCAAGGACCGCCGAAAGCTGCCGACGACGAGCTCGGCTCCGACAAGCCGGAAGTCCTCGCCGTCGACCCCGCACGCCAGCAGCGCCTCGCGGAGTTGGGCGCGGATCTTCCCGCACGCGTCGAGCACCGCACCTCCGACCCCGACCGTCGTCCGACTCGCGTTGGTGCCGCGGTCGAACGGGGCGGTCGCGGTGTCGGCCAGGCGCACCGTCACGGCGTCCGGCGAGACGCCGAACTCGTTGGCCGCGAGCGCGCCGAGTACCCGGGCCGAGCCCTGGCCCAGTTCGGTCGCCCCGGCGAACAACTCGATCGACCCATCCAGGTGCAGCCGCACGGTCGCGGCCGCCCGACCAGCGCCACCTCCGGCGTCCTTGACCCCGACCGCCAGACCCTTGCCGACGTTCGTCGGAGCCGGCGACCCGACGTCGACCGCGGCGGCAGCGAGCCGGAGGCCGGCCTTCAGATCGGCATCCAGCGGCGAGTCCGTGGTCATGTACTGATCGCCACGATCGAGCAGGTGCCGCATCCGGAACTCGACCGCGTCCTCCCCCAGCGCCTCGGCGATCTCGTCCATCGCGGACTCCTCGGCCCACAGGACCTGCGATGTCGAGAAGCCGCGGAAGGCGCCGGCCGGAACGGTGTTCGTGTACACGGCCGCCGACCGCGCCCGCAGATTCGGAATCTTGTAAGGCCCGCTGACCCGGTTCGCGCCCCGTGAGGCAATGCGCGGCCCCTTGTCGGCGTAGGCGCCGGTGTCGAAGACGATCTCGCTGTCCCGGCCGATCATCCAGCCGTTCTCGTCGACCGCGGTGCGGATGCGTACCGACGCCGCGTGCCGGGTGACGGTGTGGAATGACTCTTCGATCGAGCAGGCCAGCCGGACCGGCCGACCAGCCTTGCGGGCCAGCGCGGCGACGAGCGGCTCATACTTCATCTCGCCCTTGCTGCCATAGGCGCCGCCGACGTATGGAGCCCGGACGTGCACGCGGGTGTGCGGGAGGCCGAACATCCGGGCCAGGCCGTCGCGCACGCGGAACGGCTGCTGGGTTCCGCTGATCACCTCGAGGCCGCCGCCCTCCCACGACGCGATCGAGCAGAACGGCTCCATGGCGTAGTGGTAGATGGCCGGGCAGCGGTAAACGGCGTCGTGCACGTACGCCGCCCGGGCAAAAGCCGCGTCCACGTCACCGACGTCGAGGCGATACTGCCGGCAGACGTTTGGGTGCGCGTCGGGTTGGGCCGGACGCTCCGGGTGGATTGGATCGGCACCGGGAGCCAAGGCCTGGTCCGGGCCGAACAAGCCCGGTAGCGGCTCGATGTCGGCGGTGACCAGCGCCGCCGCCTCGAGCGCGAGGGCCCGCGACTCAGCGACGATCGCGCAGTACGGCTCGCCGGCGTAACGCACCCGTTCGATCGCGATGGCCGGCTGGTCGTAGACCAGTTCGCCGTAATACGGATCGATGTCGGCGAGATCGGCGCCGGTGAGCACGCACACCACACCGTCCGCAGCGAGCGCGGCCGCTGTATCGATGCTGCGGATCAGACCGTGCGCGACCTGACTGCGCACAAGCGCGGCGTGGGCGAGGTTCGGGTACTCGATGTCAGTCGCATAGATCGCCGTTCCGGTGACCTTGGCGACGAGGTCCTCGGGTCCTTCGTCGGCCCGGGTCCGGACAGTCCAACCTCGGCTATCGCTCACGGGCAACAACCGCTTCGGACGGCGCGGCGGCCCGCTCGCGCAGCCGGTCGCGAGCGAGCTCAGCGGCGTGCACGATGCTCTCGTACCCCGAGCAGCGACAGATGTTACCGGCCAACTCGTGGATGATCATCGGGCGATCGGCGTCCGGGTACTGCCGCAGCAGCGCGTGCACCGTCATCACGAAACCGGGTGTGCAGAATCCGCACTGGATCGCCCCGGCATCGATGAACGCCTGCTGCACGGCGCCGAGCCCCGACGCCTCGCGCATGCCCTCGACAGTCTCGACGTCGCATCCGTCGAGCTCGAGCGCGAGGGTGGTGCAGGCGCTCACCGGTCGACCGTCGAGCAGGACGGTGCAGGCGCCGCACGCCTGGACGTCGCACGACCGCTTGACCCCGCGCAGGTGCATCGCATCCCGCAGGAAGTCGATCAACAGGGTCTGCGCCGCTATTGCGGTTTCGACGTCGCGCCCGTTGACCCGGCCGCGGGCGGTGACTGGCGGGTGAGCGCCACTACGCATCGAGTGCAGTTCCAATACCCGCCTTCCGCGCCGCGGCGAACGCCGCCGCCCCGACCGCGACATCGGCAATGCCCATGCCGCCGTTGTTCTTGAACAGGGTGATCTCGTCGTCGCTGTGCCGACCGGGCAACCCGGCCACCAGGTCAGTCAACTCGACCACGTTGTCCCAGCTCAGCGAGCCCTCCTCGACCTGCTTGTAGACGTCACCCTGTTGGTCGTGGATGGCCTGGCGCTTCGACACAACGCCGATGCGGGCCGAGCGCTGAAGGGTGACGTCGTCGACCTCGCGGCGCTGGGTGGCGACCTTGCCGGCCTTCACCAGGCCGACGTTGCTACCGACGATCGACGTCACGTGCTGACCGGGGCGCAGCAGGTTGCCGTCCAGCACGGGCACGTTGGAGTTCGTCGCGGCCAGGATGACATCCGAGCCGGTCACTGCGGACTCGCTGTCGCTCACCGCGATCACCGGCACGCCGGTGCTGTCGGACATCTCCGCCGCGAAGCGCTCGCGATTTTCCACGTTGCGGCTGTAGACGAGCACCTGCTTGAACGGGTGCGCGGCGAGGTAGGACACAAGGTGGTTGCGGGCCTGATCACCGCTGCCCAGGATCCCGAGCACCTCCGAGTCGGCGCGCGCCATCGCCATGGTGCCGAGCGTGCTCGTGGCGGCAGTTCGCACGGCGACCGATGACCGGACGTCGGGCAGCTCACGGCACGACACCGAGCCGACCAGCACGGCGTCGAGCTCGCCGTCGTCACTGTTGTAGATGATCGTCGCCGGCGGAGCGACCTTGTCGTAGTTCTGCTCCTGGGCGTTCGGGTTGACCCACTCGCAATGGATCAGGACGCCGCCGGCGGACCACGACGGCGTCACGCCGGGGTGGACGCTGACCCGCACGCCTGACGGCGCGTGCATCCGCTGTCGCGTGGCGTTGAGGTCGGGGTGCTCGCCCCAGTCGAGGAAGGCCTTTCGCACCGCCTCGTTGGCGTCGGCCATCGGGATGATCCCGCGCAAGTCAGCCGGGAGTAGCAGGAGAGGGGCGCGGGAGCCGCTGGCCGTCATCGTCAAAGGTCCTTTCGTCCATAGATAACTTCTAACACATCATACCAGTGTCGGGCCGGCCCACCGGCGAACCTCGCCCGTCCGCGGGCCTGCCGACCCCGAGCACCGCCCACGTCGCGGGCACTCCGGGCCGGCGCCGCGTCAATGCCGGATCGCGCCGTTCATCTCGCGATTGGTCAGAACCAGGCGCAGGACGTGATCGCGCAGGCCCGCTGCTTGGGGGTTGTCCAACATGTCCTGGCGAAGTAGCCGCGGCCGGGGCAGGTCGACGTCGAGAATCTCCATGACCCGGCCCGGCGACGTCGACATCACGACGATGCGATCGGACAGGAAGACCGCCTCGTCGACATCGTGCGTGACGAACACGGTCGTCGTCGCCGTTCGCGCGACGATGCCGGCGAGTTCCTCCTGGAGCCGCACTCGGGTGAACGCGTCCAGCGCCCCGAACGGCTCGTCCATCAACAGCAGATCGGGGGAGCTCACCAGAGCCCGGGCCAGACCGGTGCGCTGTTGCATGCCGCCCGACATCTGGCGCGGGTAGTAGTCGGCGTAGGCGCTGAGTCCGACGAGCTTGAGCACGTCCTCGACCTTGGCCTTGCGCTCGGCCTTCGACAGCTCCCCGCGGACCTCGTTGAGACC
>DATAQD010000153.1:0-10690 GCA_036264855.1 Jatrophihabitans sp.
CCGGCTGGTGCTGTTCGACGCGAACGGTGTCGTCCGCTGGCGCACCCTCCCGACCAGGACCGGGACGCATTCGCTGCTCCGGATGCGCAACAACGGCCAGCTCGCGATCTACCACTCAGGGACGATCATCTGGCACACGAACACCCACACCCCATGACCGAACGGAGGACGCGATGATGCTGCTGATCGCCGCGCTGGCGACCGCGGTGGTCGCGGCCGTGCGCGGCATGTGGTCACCGTGTGGGCTGTCGGTGCTGTCCTCGCTCAACCCGGTGTCGGAGTCCGCCCGCGGGCACCGCTTCTGGGTGACGTCGCTCTGGTACATCGCCGGTGCCGCCGCCGGTGGGGCGGCCCTCGGGACCGCTTGTGCCGTGGGCGCGCTGGGCTACGGCCGGGCGGATCCGGCGCCGGAGTGGACGTGGGGCATCGCGCTCGTCGGGGCCGCGATCGCGGTGGCATCCGACTCGGCGTTGACCCGGCTCGCGCTGCCGGTTCATCCCCGTCAGGTGGACGAGCGGTGGCTGTCCCGGTACCGGCGCTGGATCTACGCCGGCGGCTACGGAGTGCAGATCGGCAGCGGCTTCGCGACCTACATCATGACGGCGGCGGTGTACCTCACGGCATTGCTGGCGGTCCTGACCGGCCGCCCCGCGACGGCGTTCGGCATCGGGCTCGCCTTCGGCGTCGTGCGTGGACTCGGCGTCCTGGTGACCGCGGCCGTGCGCACACCGGAACAGCTGCGCAGCCGCATCGCGCGAGTGGACCGGCTGGGTTCTCCGTCGCTGCGCCTGGCTTGCGCGGTCGACGCCGCCGCCGGCGTGCTCGCCGCGTGGTTCGTCGGCGGGGTGGTGGCGGCGGCAATCGTGGCCGGGCCGCTCGCCGTGCTCGTCGTCGGATGGCGGGGACGGCGCCGGGTCACCGCACCGGCGTAGGACGATCACGCGGCGGGTAGCTTCGCCGCCATGCACACCCTGCGTACCCCGGACGAGCGCTTCGCCGACCTGCCCGGCTTCGCCTACGAGCCGCACTACACCCAGGTGCCCGACCCGGACGGCGGCTCGCTGCGGATGGCCTGGGTCGAAGACGGACCGGCCGACGGTGAACCGATCCTGCTGCTGCACGGCGAGCCGTCGTGGTCCTACCTGTATCGGACGATGATCCCGCGCTTCGCGGCGGCGGGTCTGCGCGCGATCGCGCCGGACCTCGTCGGCTTCGGCCGGTCCGACAAGCCCACCGAGCCCAGCGATCACACCTACGCCCGGCACGTCGAATGGGTCCGAGCGCTGATCGCCGACGTCCTCGACCTGCGCGGCGTCACCCTCGTGGGTCAGGACTGGGGCGGGCTCATCGGGCTGCGACTGGTCGCCGAGCACCCGGACCGCTTCGCGCGCATCGTCGCCGCCAACACCGGCCTGCCGACCGGCGATCACCCGATGCCCGAGATCTGGCACCGCTTCCGGGAGGCCATGCAGAACGCCCCGCAGGTCGACGTCGCCCGCTTCGTCCAGAGTGGATGCAAGCGGCCGATGGACAAGGCGACCCTGCAGGCCTACGACGCGCCGTTCCCGGACGCGGCCTACCAAGCCGGGCCGCGCGCCATGCCCGGGCTGGTCCCGATCCGGCCCGACGACCCGGCAAGCGAGGCGAATCGTGCCGCCTGGTCGGCGCTGACGACGAACGAGTCGCCGGCGCTCATCGCGTTCTCGGACGGCGATCCGATCACTGCCGGCATGCGACCGATCCTCGAGCGGGCCCTGCCCGGCGCGCGGGGCCGCGAGCATCCGACAATCGCCGGCGCCGGGCACTTCCTGCAAGAGGACGCGGGCCCGGAACTCGCCGCCGCGATCGTGGCCTTCGTCCAGGCGACGCCCGCCGGCTGACCCGGTCCCGATAGCCTCCGACGAGTGAGCATCGAAGCGAGCGCCAGCGAGCGCGCAGCGCAGCGAGTCAGTGCTGGGCGCCCGCGCGAAGAACGAGGTGCCGAGTGCTGCTAAGCGATCGGGACATCCGGGCCGAGGTCGAGGCCGGGCGGATGTCGGTCGAACCGTGGGACGCCGGTCTCGTCCAACCGTCCAGCGTCGACGTCCGGCTCGACCGCTTCTTCCGGGTGTTCAACAACTCGCGCTACACGCACATCGATCCGTCGATCCAGCAGGACGAGTTGACTGCCCTCGTCGAGCCCGAGGGCGACGAGCCGTTCGTGCTGCACCCGGGTGAGTTCGTCCTGGGCTCGACGCTCGAGATCGTCACCCTGCCCGACGACCTCGCCGGGCGGCTCGAAGGCAAGTCGAGCCTCGGCCGGTTGGGGCTACTGACGCACTCGACGGCCGGGTTCATCGACCCTGGCTTCAGCGGCCACATCACGCTGGAGCTGTCCAACGTCGCGAATCTGCCGATCATCCTGTGGCCGGGCATGAAGATCGGCCAGCTGTGCGTGTTCCGGCTCTCGAGTCCGGCCGAGCACCCGTACGGATCGGCGATCTACGGCTCGCGCTACCAGGGGCAGCGGGGGCCGACCCCCAGCCGGTCGTACCAGAACTTCCGCAGGTGGCCGACAACCTAGTCGGGGGCCGTTCGCTCAGCTCCAACGGACCCGCACGTTCTGCCACAGTGCGGCGACCTGTGCGTCACCGGTCACCTCCGGGAGCGACGTGCGGTTCCACAGCCACAAGTAGAGCTCCGACGACGTCCCCGCGACGGTCACGTCGGCGTCTGACGGGTCGCCGCGTTCGGCCGCGATCCGCTCGCCACCCAGCCGCACCAGCCACGGTGGGCCCTCGTCGTTCGGGCGCAGGGCCAGCGTCGCCGCGCGGTCGATCGCATTGGTCCTCCGAGCGGCGAAGCCGAGCAGCATTTCGGCAATGCCGTCCTGCGCGAAGTCGGTGTCGAACGCGGTGACCCCGTGCCGGGCCGCGGCTTGGGCATCCGCCCGGTGGATCGCCATCTCGTGGGCCTGCCTGCGGGCCCAGAAGTGCAGCGGCGAGTCCGCGGGCAGGAAGGTGAAGCAGTCGAGGTCGGCCGGCGCCGAACTCAGGGCCTCGACCAGGGCGCGGTGCCCATCGAGGAACCACTCCACCAGGTCCGCGTCCCTGGGCCCGATGCCGACGGCCGCGCCGGCCGCGGTCGCCCCCGTGGCGCTGCCCGTCTCGATGATGTCGGCCGCCCAGCGTTGGACGCCGCCGAGGTGGGTCACCAGTTGGCGGACGGTCCAGTCGGTGCGCGGAACGGGCGCGTCCCAGTCCGAGTGGGCGGCAGCGGCGGCAAACACCGGCCCGTCTGCGGCGAGGTGCTCGGTCAGAGAAGAAACGTCCACGTCGTCTCCCCGCGTTGAGTGGTCCCCAATCAGCTATGCGGTGCGTTATATCGCACCGTCCATGCGCTGACGAACCGCTCGACGTGGACTGGGTGACGCTAGCCCGGCTTGACCTCGCTCAGGCGCCCGGTCCCCACATCGAAGATGAATCCGCGGATCGAGTCCTTCTTCGGAATGAAGGGACTGGCTTTGATCCGCTCGATCGACTGTCGGACGTCAGTGTGGAGATCGTCGAAGGATTCCGCCGCCCATGCCGGCTTGATGCCGGTGTCGTCCAGGATCGACTGCTTGAAGTCGTCGTCGGTAAAGGTGAGCATTCCGCAGTCCGTGTGATGAATGAGGATGATCTCCTCGGTTCCGAGCAGCCGTTGGCTGATCGCCAGGGAACGGATCTCGTCCTCGGTGACCACGCCGCCGGCGTTGCGGATGACGTGGGCCTCGCCCTCGTGGATTCCCAGGGCCGCGTACACATTCAGCCGCGCATCCATGCAGGCCACGATCGCTACGTGCTTGGCGGGCGGGAGCGGCAGGGGCCCGGAGAACGATGCCGCGTACACCTCGTTGTTCGCCAGGTACTCGTCCGTCGCTGTCATATGTATATACCCCCGGTCGGATTTGTAGGTATTGCCCAGCTAAGCAGGACGGACCCGGGAGGCGCAACGGTCGGTCTTGGGTTGTGGGCCACTCGGGATTGCGCGGTCGCGTCGTTCGGTCGGCTGGGTGGCGCGTGGGTGGTTGTTCTCCGAAAGGCGCAGCGACGGGGTGGCCTGACCTCGGGGTTTGCTGCCCTGCCGGCTTGCGTTGCGTTCGTTCCTCGTTCTTCGGACGTAGGTCCGAATCGGGTGTGGACAACTCCGGTTTTGTCAGACGTCGGTTCTAGAATCAGACACATGAGCGAGCCGATCGACTGGGACGGGGACGACGCGCCATACGTGTTCGACGTCGATTACGACCCGGACGCGGTCGCGGCCTGGGCCGCCAGCGCCGATCCCGGGCAGGGGATCCTGACCCCGTTCGGGGTACTCGACCCGGGCGGGCTGTCCCACGGCGGCCGCGTCGATCTGATCATCGCCCTGGAACGCACCCGGGCTTGGTTGGACGCCCAGCAGCAGCGGGTGCTGGCGCTGATGGCTGCTGACCCGGTGCCGCACCCGTCGTTGGAACACGCGCAGGCCAAGGAATGGGTCCGCGAGGAAGTCGCCTGCGCGCTGGCGATCGCCCCGCGCACCGCCGCGTCCCGGCTGCACGACGCCACCGAGCTGGTGACCCGGCTGCCGGCCACGCTGGCGATGATCGAGGCCGGGGACCTGTCCCTGCTCCACGGCCGGGTCCTGGTCGAGACCGTGCGCAGCCTCACCGACGCGGTCACCGCCCAGATCGAAGCCCGCGTCCTGCCCCGGGCGAAGGGCCAGACCATCAGCCAGTTCCGGCAAAGCGTCAAACGCGCGGCCCTGTCGATCGACCCCGGCGCTGCCGAAACGCAACACTGCGACGCCCTCGCCGGCCGGCGGGTCGCGTTCTATCCCGACGAGCACGGCATGGCCGCCATCTGGTCCTCCCACCGCGCCGACCACGCCGCCCAAATCCTGGCCGCCGTCAACCTGCGGGCCGAGGCCATGAACAGCCCCGACGACGACCGCACCGCCGACCAGCGCCGCGCCGATGCCCTGCGCGACCTCATCCTCGGCGGCGGCCGGGCCGAACGCACCCAGCGTGGCGCGAACTTGCACGAACCGAACCTGCACGACCCGAACCTGCACGACCCGAACGACCGCAGCGCGAATGAGCCCGGCGCGAACGAGCCCGGCGCGAACGAGTGCGGCACGGCCGGCGCGAGCGGCCGGGCCGGGACCGGGACCCGGGGGCCGGCGGTCAACATCACCGTCACCCTGTCGTCCCTGCTCGCGCTCGACCAACAGCCTGGCGAACTCGCCGGCTACGGGCCCGTCCCCGCCAGCTTGGCCCGCGCCATCGCCCTACAACCCGACGCCACCTGGCGCCGCGTGATCACCGACGACCACGGCCACCTGCTCGACTACGGGCGCACCACCTACCGGCCTCCCGCCGCCCTCGCCGACCACCTCCGCGCCCGCGACCACAGCTGCCGCTTCCCCGTGTGCAACCGTTGCGCCCGTCACGCCGACCTCGACCACATCATCGCCTGGGCCGACGGCGGGCCCACCTCCGAGGCCAACATGCACGCCCTGTGCCGACGCAACCACGTCCTCAAACACGAGGCCGGCTGGAGCATCACCCGCCTCGACGACGGCGCCAGCCGCTGGCGCTCACCGACGGGACACGTCTACGACAAACCACCCCACACCCTGCCGATCGACACCACCATCGACGCGCTAACCCAGGCAGCCGACACCGATCCCGATCCCCCACCGTTCTAGGTACGGCGGTGGGTCGCGAATCAGATGAGCTTGTGCAGCCAGCCGTGCTTGTCCGGTTCCTGACCGGTCTGGATGCCGAGCAGGTGCTCGCGCAGCTGCATGCTGATCGGGCCCGGAGCGCCGTCGCCGACCGTCCAGGACCCGTTCGCGCCGTCGACCGAACCGACCGGGGTGATAACCGCAGCCGTCCCGCACGCGAACACCTCGGTGATCGCGCCCGACTCGTTGCCTTCGCGCCACTCGTCGGTGGAGATCTTGCCTTCTTCAGCCACGTAGCCGAGGTCGCCGGCGAGGGTCAGCAGGGTGTCCCGGGTGACTCCGGGCAGCAGGGTTCCGGTGAGCGCCGGCGTCACGATCCGCGCCGAGGGACCCGATCCGTACACGAAGTACAGATTCATCCCGCCCATCTCCTCGACCCACCGATGCTCGGCGGCGTCGAGCCACACGACCTGGTCGCAGCCTTTGGCGGTGGCGTAGGCCTGCGCGACGAAGGCGGCTGCGTAGTTGCCCGCGCATTTCGCCTCGCCGGTGCCGCCCGGCGCAGCTCGGGTGTACTCCGTCGACAGCCACACCCGCACCGGCTTGATCCCGCTGGCGAAATACGGGCCGGCCGGGGACGCGATCAGCAGGTAGGTGTACGTGCTCGAGGGCTTGTTGACGCCCAGACCGACCTCGGTCGCGATCATGAACGGGCGGAAGTACAGCGACTCGGCCGGGTCGTCGGGCACCCAACTCTCGTCGACCTCGACCAGCGCCCGCAAGGATTCGAGGAACAGCTCGGCCGGCAGTTCGGCCATCGCGAGCCGCCGCGCGGAACGCTGGAACCGCGCCGCGTTCTGGTCCGGACGGAAGGTGGCCACCGACCCGTCCGGCTGCCGGTAGGCCTTGAGCCCCTCGAAGATCTCCTGCCCGTAGTGCAAGGCCGAGGTCGCCGGGTCGATCGTTAGCGGACCGTACGGCACGACCGCGCCTGGGCCCCAGCCGCCGTCGTCGGTGTAGTCGATGCGGACCATGTGGTCGGTGAAGTACTGGCCGAACGCCGGCGCAGCGAGGATCGCCGCGCGCTCGTCGTCGCTGCGGGAATTCGAGTTACGCACCACGCTGAACGCCATGCGGCCATCCTAGGATGCCCGACCAATTTCCGAGGCCGGCTATTTGGCCCCGATGGCGCGCTCGGCCGTCAGGATCGCCACCAGCGTCGCGACCTCTTCGTCGGTGGCCGACAGCGCGACCGCCGGCAGCGACTTGGTCAGCATCTCGAGCAACTGATCGCGATCGAAGGCGCGCGCGTCGATCCAGCGGATCACGCACTCCTCGACGTAGGCGACCCATCCATGGATCGCCAGCTCGACCCGCGGGCTCACCTCGAGGCCGAGATCGGCAACCACACCGATGATGCGACGGGCCAGCGTCGCCCGGGTCTGGTCGAAGATCGCGCGCATCTCGGCGTCGCCGCTGGCCGCCCCGCGGACCAGGGACTTGTAGTTGTCCGGGTTCTCCTCGACGTAGTCGATGAACGACGTCAGGGCACCGCGCAGCGCCTCCACCGGCGCCAGAGCCGGGTCGGGGGCGGTCCGCCGGATCATCTCGGCAGCGGCCGCCCGCGCGACCTCGGTGTGGAACTCCTGCTTGGAGGAGAAGTAGTGGAACAGCAGCCCGCGGGAAATGCCGGCGGTGGTGGCGATCAGCTCGACGGAGAGCTCGTCCAGGCGGCGCGTCGCCAGCATCTCGACGCCGAGCTCGATGAGCTGCTTGCGGCGCGCCTCGGGGCTAAGTCGCACCCGTTTCGTCACCATGCGAATGACCCTAGCGCGCTATTGAACGTGAGCCAACTATCTATTGACTACCGTTCAATGGGTCATTTACGCTCGACACCATGACCCAGGCACCCACTCGCCCCGCCTCCGCCGGAAAGTCGGCCACGGGCGGCCGGGCGCGCCGCCACGTCGGCGTCCTGATCATCGGCAGCGGGTTCGCCGGACTGGGCGCAGCGATCCGGCTGACGCAGGACGGGCGCGACGACTTCCTCGTGGTCGAACGCGGCCCGGAGGTGGGCGGCACGTGGCGCGACAACACGTACCCCGGCGCGGCGTGCGACGTCCCGTCGCACCTCTATTCGTACTCGTTCGAGCTCAACCCGTACTGGTCGCGGTCCTTCTCACCGCAGCCGGAGATCCAGGACTATCTCCGGACGGTGGCCGCCAAGTACTACGTCGGCGACAAGCACCTGTTCGACACCGAGGTCACCTTGGCGCGGTGGGACGAGACGGCGCACCACTGGCTGGTCGACACCACGAGCGGCAACTTCAGCGCCGACGTCCTCGTCGGTGCCGTCGGCGCGCTGTGCGAGCCCAACCTGCCCGACATCAAGGGCATCACCGAGTTCGCGGGCGAGGTGTTTCACTCGGCCCGCTGGAACCATGACGCCGACCTCACCGGCAAGCGGGTCGCCCTCATCGGCACCGGCGCGTCGGCGATCCAGATCGGCCCGGCGATCGCAGATCAGGTGTCGCACCTGGACGTCTACCAGCGCACCGCGCCCTGGGTGATGCCGCGCCACGACCGCGCGTACACCCGCGCCGAGCGGTTCGCGTACCAGAACATCCCGTTCCTCCAGCGCGCCGCCCGCGAGGCGATCTACTGGGGCCGCGAGGCATACGTCCTCGGCTTCGCCTTCCAGCCCAAGATCCTGCAGGTCGCCCAGCGCATCGCCGAGCGCAACATCGCGAAGGGCATTGCCGACCAGCAGCTACGGGCCAAGGTGACGCCGGACTGGCAGATCGGCTGCAAGCGCATCCTGATCTCCAACACCTGGTACCCGATGCTCGCGCAGGACAACGTCGATCTCGTCACCGACGGCATCGCCGAGATCCGCGCGAACTCGATCGTCACCGTCGACGGCACGGTACGTGAGGTCGACGCGATCATCGTGGCGACGGGGTTCCATGTGACCGACTCACCCACCTACGACCGCGTCGTCGGCAAGGACGGCCGCTCGCTCGCTCAGGTCTTCGACGCCGACGGCATGCAGGCCTACAAGGGTGCGGCAGTGGCCGGATTCCCCAACCTGCTCTTCCTCGTCGGCCCGAACACCGGCCTCGGACACAGCTCGATGGTCTACATGATCGAATCGCACCTGAACTATCTGTCGAGTGCGCTGAGGACGATGGACGAGAAGGGGCTCGCCACATTCGAGGTGCGCGAGGCCGTCCAACGCGCATACAACGACGAACTGCAAAGCCACATGGGTAGGACGATCTGGAAGACTGGCGGCTGCGCGAGCTGGTACCTCGACAAGCACGGAAACAACACCACGCTGTGGCCGAGTTTCACGTTCACGTTCCGCCACCTGACCCGGCGTTTCGACGTCGCCGCCTACAACACCAGCGTCCGCGGGGCCGGCCGGCCACTCGAGTTCGTCCAGGAAGGACTCTCGGCATGACCAACGTCAAGGGCAAGGTTGCCGTTGTCACCGGCGCGGGATCGGGCATCGGCCGCGCGCTGGCGTGTGAGCTCGCGCGGCGCGGCGCCAAGGTCGCGATCAGCGACGTCGACGCCACCGGCCTCGCCGAGACCGGTCGGCAGCTGCGCGTGATCGGCGCCGAGGTACACGAGACGCGCCTCGATGTCACCGACCGCACGGCCGTGCTCACCTACGCCGACGAGGTCGCCGCCGTCTACGGGGCCGTCAACATCGTCATCAACAACGCCGGAATCGCCTTCACCGGCGACATCGAGAAGATGAGCTTCGAGCACATCGAGCGAGTGATGGACGTCGACTTCTGGGGCGTCGTCAACGGCACCAAGGCCTTCCTGCCGCACCTGATTGCCTCCGGAGACGGCCACGTCGTCAACATCTCCAGCCTGTTCGGCCTGCTCGCCGTCCCGGGACAGGGCGCGTACAACGCCGCCAAGTTCGCGGTCCGCGGCTTCACCGAGGCGCTGCGCCAGGAGATGCTCGCCAACGGTCAGCCCGTGCAGGTCACGTGCGTGCATCCGGGTGGGATCAAGACCGCGATCGCCCGCAACGGGGGCACGGTCGACGGACTCGACGCGAACGCGCTCGCCGAGTTCTTCGACACCAAGCTGGCCAAGACCTCACCCGAGGCGGCCGCCCGGACGATCCTGCGCGGCGTCGCGAGCAACCGTCCGCGGGTGCTCGTGGGACTGGACGCCAAGGTGCTGGACCTCGTCGTGCGCGCGCTCGGGTCGCGCTACCAACGCGTCCTGGCGCTGACCGTCGGCAAGGTGACGCCCGGCTCGACGAACCGTCCGGCCGCTCCGGCCACCGCGGCGCCACCGGCGACCACGGGCGTCAATGGCAAGACCAAGGCCAGCGCGTGAACTAGCTAGCCGGTGGTGACCGTCCCGGCGAGGTGCGGCTTGCCCGAGCGGGGGCTGCGGACGTCAAGGGTCCACTGGTCGTTCGCGCGTTCGGTGGCGATCGCGATCGTCGACGGAAGCGCAACGGGCAGCTTGAAGGCGACGTCCACGGTGTACGCCTCGGGCAGGCGGCCTTCGAGCGCCGCCAGGGTGCGCGCCTTCAGCCACATGCCGTGGGCGATGGCGGACGAAAAGCCGAACGCCCGCGCGGTCAGGGTGTGGATGTGGATGGGGTTGCGATCGCCGGACACCGCGCCGTAGCGACGTCCGATGTTGCCCGGCACGCGGACCAGCGACACCGGTCCGGCCTGCGGGTCCAGGTCCCGCCTGCCCGTCTTCGACGCGTCCATCGCGGCGGGGTTCGGTGCCTTGCCGCGCCGCAGGTAGGTGCTGCGTCCCGACCACACCGGCTCCCCGGCCACCGTCGCTTCGGCGAGCAGGTCGAACTGCCGGCCGGCGGCGTGCGGGCGCAGCTCGGCGGCGCGCACCCGCAGGGACACCGTCTCGTCGGCCCGGACCGCCCGGGACAGGGTGATCGAGTTGGCGAGGTGAACCATGCCGACCAGCGGGAACGGGAACGCCGTCTCGGTCATCAGGG
>DATAQD010000267.1:0-8622 GCA_036264855.1 Jatrophihabitans sp.
ACGGCACACCATGCCCGAACTGCAACTGGTGAACGGGCAGGACGAGCCGTGGCAGCTCGGCTACCTGATCGACGTGATCCTCACCCGCGATCCCTGGATGCACCGGATCGACATCGCGCGGGCCACCGGCGCCGAGTTGGCACTGACGCCGGACCACGACGGTGTGCTGGTCGACGACGTCGTGCGGGAATGGGCGGCGCGGCACGGACAGCCGTACTCGCTCGTGCTCACCGGGCCAGCGGGCGGGACATGGAACCGCGGCGGCGGTGGACCGAACCTCGAGTACGACGCGGTCGAGTTCTGCCGCATCTTGGCGGGGCGGGCCGAGGGTGCCGGGTTGCTCGCGACCGAAGTTCCGTTCTGACTTGGTGGCCCGGGCGATGCGCCTCAGAGGCTGACCGGCCCCGCTGCCCCCTGGACGACCGCGGTCAGCGTGGCTCGATCGGAACGCGCGACCGGTAGTTCGGCTCCGAGGGCCGTCAAAATGGCGCCGATCGACTCGGGGTCTGGATGTCCGGCCCGCCACTCCAGCAAGGGCGTGCGCGGCAGGGCGCGGCTAGTCGGGTGCGGCGTTGCTCCCCAATCGATGAGGAACGGGATCAACCCGTCACCCAGCGCAACGTCGGGCGTCGTCAGCCGCCATTCGAGCAGCTCACCGCCGAGGGTGCGCCGCGACATCGGCCGGGGTCCGCCCGGGTCGTAGCCGCCGGCGCGCGCCGCTGCGACCAGCGCGTCGAGGTTGGCCGGGCGGATGGAGCCGCGGTGCGGTCAACGAGTCGATGCCAAAGGGACGCGGCGCGGGTGGCGCCGGTTGTTCCGGGTCCGGGCCGATGATCTCGAGATAGGACCGGCCGCCGAGACCGACGAGGTAGTTGGCGGTCCCGACTCCGGCATGGCTGCCACCTGGTGACGGCGGCACGCCGGTCAGTTCGGTGAACCGGGCGACGGCCTCGGCGAGGTGCGGCCCGGCGTACACCAGGTGATCGAGCACGGCGGGCCCCCGGTTCAGGAATCGCCGAGCACGAGGGCCCGCAGGCCGTCGGCGTCGAGCAGGGCGGCCGGTTCGACGGTGTCGTTGCTCCGGACGTAGTGGAATGCCGCCCGGACGCGCCCGAGGTCGGCGTCGGGGATCGCGCACAGCCGGGCCCAGGCGAGGCGGTAGGCCGCGAGCTGGATCGCCGCAGCGGTGGCGCCAGCCCCGCTCGGCTTGCGTCCGGTCTTCCAGTCAACGACCAACCAACCGTCGCCGTCGCCGAAGACGGCGTCCATGCGACCCCGCACGACCCGGCCGCCGATCGTCATCTCGAACGGCACCTCGACCTCGTGTGGCGTCCGCTGCGACCATTCGCTGGCCTCGAACGCGGCGCGCAGCGCGAGGAAGTCGGAGTCGTCGGCGCCTTCGTCGGCGGCACCGGGCAGTTCGTCGAGATCGAGCAGGGTCTGCTTCTGCCACCGTTGCTCGAGCCAGGTGTGGAACGCCGTTCCGCGGCGGGCCCACGGCGCCGGCGGCCGAGGCAGCGGCCGGCGCAGGCTGCGGGCGAGTTCGTTCGGGTCGCGCTCGAGCTCGACGAGCTGGGAGACCGACAGCTGCGAGGGCAGTTCGACGATGTAGGCGTCGGCGCCGGCGAGGCGCTCCCGCTCGGCGAGCAGCACGTCGACGTCGTGGCGCCAGTGCTCGGCCCGCGTGATCGGCACCCCGAAGGTCAGCTGCTCGGCCGAGGGCGGCGCGTCGAGGGCGGCCCGAACCAGCGCCGCGCCCGCCTCGACCTCGTCGCGCCGGCTGCGACCGCGGCCGTCGGGCGTACCGAGCGGATCGAAGGGCCACACGGCCGTGGGGACCTCGGCGGTGACGGGATTGACGCCATCCTCGGTCGGCTCGCACCACTCGTCGGGCTCGGCGAACTCGCGCAAGGCGAGCAGGTACTCCGACGGCTCGCGCGGGTTCACCGCGGCGTCCCACAGGTAGCCGGACGCGATCAGGACGTGCTTCGCCCGGGTGAAGGCCACGTAGGCAAGCCGGCGTTCCTCGTCGAGGTGCCGCTCTTTGAGCGCCTGGTCGTAGCGGGTCAGCAGGGTGGTGAGCTCGGCGACGTCGGCGACGCTGGCGGTGTCGAAGCCCGGCAACTCGGCGCGGTCGCCGCGCAGCGGCCCGGGCAGCTCCTGTCGAGTGCGGGCCCAGTTCGAGCCCTTCGGCGCGGCCGGAAAGACCTTGTCGTCGAGGCCGGGAACGGCGACGACGTCCCACTCGAGACCCTTGGCGCCGTGCACCGTGAGAATCTGCACTCGCTCGGTGGCGACCTCGACCTCGCCGGCCTCGAGCCCGTTCTCCTCGTCCTCGGCGGCGTCCAGGAAGGCGAGGAACGCCGTGAGCGTCGCGCTCGAGGCGTCGCCGGCCTCGCTGACGAAGCGCGCAGCCTCGTCGAGGAAGCGGTCGAGGTGTACGCGCCCGACCTGGGCGCGATCAGGCCGGGCCAGCACCTCGATGTCGACGCCGGAAACGCGCTCGACCTCGGCGATCAACTCGGGCAACGAGCCGGACACCCGCCGGCGTAACCGGCGAAGTTCGTGCGACAGCGCGGTGAGGCGGCGCAACCCTTCCGCGGAGTAGCGCTGCGGTAGCCCCAGGTCGTCAAGGGCCTCGATGATGCTGACCTGATCGTCCTCGGCCGGGGGCGCCGCTCCCTGGCCCTCTGGCCTCGGCCCGTCGCCGCGGGCGAGGTAGCGAGCCCGGTCGCGCAGCGCGGCAAGGTCGTACGGCCCGATCCGCCACCGCGCGCCGGTCAGCAGCCGAGCGAGCGACGTGCCGGCCGTGAACCCGGCCAGCACTCGCAGGGTGGCGACGACGTCGGAGACCTCGGGGGTGGTCAAGAGGCCGCCGAGCCCGACGACCTCGACCGGCAGCCCGGCGGAACGCAGGGCATCGGCGAGCTCGGGGATCTGCGCACGCCGGCGGACCAGGACGGCGGCCGTGCGGCCCGGCGCGGGCATCGCGTCCCAGGCCTTGCGCATGCGCTCGGCGACCCAGCGGGCCTCGGTCAGATGCGACTCGAAGAACGCCAGCTCCAGCGCGCCGTCGGTCGCGGCCGGCCCGGGACGCAGCGGTACCAGCGCGGCCGCGCGGCGCAGCGGCCCGGCGATGGAGTTGGCGGCGCTGAGGACGATGCGGTCGTTGCGGAAGCTCGTGGCCAGCGGATGGACCAGCGCCGCCGAGCCGTCGGCGTGCCGGAACGTGGTCGCGAACGCCTCGATGTTGCCGCTGCTCGCCCCGCGCCAGCCGTAGATGGACTGGAACGGATCGCCCACCGCGGTGACCGGATGCCCCCCGCCGAACAGGGCGTGCAGCATGGCGATCTGGGCGTGACCGGTGTCCTGGTACTCGTCCAGTAGCACGGCGCGATAGCGGGTTCGCTCGATCGCGCGTACGTCGTCTAGGGGCGCGAGACGCGCGGCGAGCTGCATCTGGTCGCCGAAATCGACGGCCGACATGGCCGCCTTGGCCTCGGCGAACTCCCGGACGAGGGGCAGCAGCGCCTGGCGGTGTCGCAGCGCCTTCATCAGGTCGGCGACCTGGCCCGTCTTCGTGCGCTTGCCCGGCAGCGCGTCGGCCCACTTGACGAGGTCGGCGCAGAACCCCTCGACGTCGGCGACGTCCACGAGATGGTCGGCGAACTGGTTCGCCATCTGCAGGACGTATTTGACGATCGACGACGGCGCGCCGATGTCGTCGGGCAGCGCTTCGGCATGCCGCCGCATGACGCGATCGGCCAGCTGCCACGACACGGCTTGCGACATCAGCCGTGCGTCGGGCTCGGCGCCGAGGCGCAGCGCTTGCTCGCTGACCAGCCGCCCGGCGTACGCGGCGTAGGTCGAGACGGTGGGTTCGGCCGCCCGCAGCAGGGTGAGGTGGTCGAGGTCGTCGGGGGCGTCCCGCTCGACCACCGAACGCCACTGCGCCAGCCGGCGACGGATGCGCTTGCCGAGTTCGGCCGCGGCCTTGCGGGTGAACGTGAGGCCCAGCACGGAGTCGGGCGACACCCGGCGGTTCGCGACCAGCCAAACCACGCGCGCTGCCATCGTCTCGGTCTTGCCGGAACCGGCACCGGCGATCACGACCGACGGCTCGAGCGGGGCCTCGATCACCAGCGCCTGCTCTTCGGTCGGCGTGGGCAGCTCGAGCAGCCGGCTCAGCTCGACGGCGCCGATCACGCCGTCACCTGCTGGCCATCGGGCTGCAAGGGGCAGCACTTCTTGAGATCACACATGCGGCAGTCGGGACCGATCCGCGCGGAGAACTCGCTACCCCGCAGCCGCGCGGCGACGTCGGTAACGGCCTGCTCGATCCAGCCCGGCTCGTCGGAGTCGGCGAGGGGTTCCTGGCGCTGCTCGACGTACTTCGCGCCGGTCGCGAGCTGGACGAGCATCGCTCCGCCCGACGATGTCCCCTCGTCGAAACCACCTCGGTCGACGGCGAGTTGGTAGGCAGCCAGCTGCGGGTGCTTGGGCAGGTCGGCCGGCTTGGGCTTGCTCTTACCGGTCTTGTAGTCGACGACGACGAGCCGGCCGGCGGAGTCACGTTCGAGGCGGTCGACCCGACCGCGGAGCCGGGCGTCGCCAACGTCGACGGTGAAGTCCGCTTCGACGGCGACGAGGCTGAGCTCGCGGCGGCTCTCGCGCAGCCAACCGACGAGCCGGGCCAAGATCGCGCCGGCCCGGATGCGCTCGTTCGCCGCGAACCACGGCGCGCCGAAATCGAGGGTGTGCCACTGCGCGTCGAGCAGCCGCTGGAACTCGTCGAGATCGGCCCCGGGTGGCGCGTCGGCGGCGACGGCGTGCACCAGCGTGCCGAGTGAGGCCGAGATCTGGTCGCCGTCCTTGGCGCCGAGGCCGGTCAGCAGCGCCCGCAGCTCGCAGCGCAGGAACGCGTCGATGGTCGACGGGCTGACCGGCACCGGCCGCCCGGGATCCGCCACGCCGCGGTCGTCGGAGAGCCCGCCGAGCCCCCACCAGTCGGACGGATCGGCTCCGGGTACGCCGGACCCGGCCAGCCGGGCGAGCGACTCGGCCGCCGCGCGGCGATCGGCTGGCGACGAGCGGGGATCGCACACGACCGAGCGCAGTTCGGCGACGAGGCCGGTCAGGTGCACGCCGCGGGGGGGCACCGCGATCGGCCGCTCGGCGTCGACCGGATCGAGCTCGTCGAGGAACCGCGACGGTTGCTCCTCATCGCCCGACACCGCGGAGACGACCACGCGCTGCCGGGCCCGGGTGACGGCCACGTAGAACAGCCGCCGCTCCTCGGCGAGCTGCGGTGCGACCAGGGAGACCCCAGGGACGGCCCGGCCGGCCACCACGTCGACCAGGGCTTCCGCGCCGAGCAGCGAGCCACGGCGGCGAAGGTCGGGCCACACGCCCTCCTGAACGTTGGCGACGCAGACGAGGTCCCACTCGAGCCCCTTGCTCGCGTGCGCGGTCAGGACCGCGACGGCCTCGGCGGACGGTCGGCCCACGCTCAACGGGTCGCCGGGGATCTGCTGGGCGGCGATGTGGGCCGCGAACCCGGCGATGGTCTCGTGCGGCAGCCGGTCGGTGTAGCGGGCGGCGGCGTCGAACAGTTCGACGATCGCGTCGAGGTCGCGGTCGGCGGCGGCCCCGGCCGTGCCCCCGGTCCGGCTGGCGTGTTCCCACCGGCGCGCGAGACCGCTGGCCTGCCACACCGCCCACAGGACGTCCTCGGGCGAGCCGCTCGATCGCGTCGCCTCGACGCCGGCCGCGATCACCGATGCCACTCGGTGCACCGGCCACCGGACATGCTCGGGCAGCACCGCGGCACCAGGGGCGTCGAGGATGGCGGCGGCGAGCGACGGACTGAGCCCGGCCGGCTCGGTGAGCTGACGCAGGACCCGGCGCAGGCGGCGCAGGTAGACCGCGTCGGCACCGCCGATCGGGCCCAGGAGCAGCCGCTCGGCCACGTCGTCGGGCAGCGGGACCGGTTCGTCACCCGCGCGCTGGACGGACAAGACGCAGTCGATCGCGTCGAGCAGCGCCGCGACCGCCGGCTGGTCGGCGAGCGGCAGGTCATCGCCGCGCACCGCCACCGGCACCCCGGCCGTGATCAGCGCTCGCCTGATCGTCGGCATCGCCGTGGTCGTCGAGCGCACCAGGACCGCCATGCGCGACCACGGCAGTCCGTCAAGATGAGCACGGCGCAGGGTGCCGGCCAGATAGGCGGCCTCCTCGCTGGCCGATCGGAAGACGACGGCCTCGGCGGCGCCCGCCGGCAGGCCATCGGCAGGGACGAGGGCCCGCTGCGCGGCCGGCCCCGGCAGCCGCTCGGCCACCCGGCGGGTCGCCGCCAGCAGGACCGCGCCGGACCGGCGGCTGGTCGAGAGCGCCACCGTGGGCAGCAGCCCGTCGACGCCGAACCGGACGCCCGCATCGCGGACAGCCGACTCGTCGGCGCCGCGGAAGGCGTAGATGGACTGGTCGGGGTCGCCGACGAGGACGACTTCGTCCGCGCCGTCGGCCAGCAGCGCCAGCAGTTCGGCCTGGGCCGGGTCGGTGTCCTGGTACTCGTCGACGAAGATCCGGCGCCGCTGCCCGCGCTCGGCCGCGAGCAACCGGGGATCGTCCTCGAGCGCTCTCAGCGCACCGCGGATCAGCTCGGCGGGGTCGTAACCGCCCGGGTCTTGCATGGCCGTGACGTGGTGATACTCCTGCAGGAACTCACCGGCCGCGATCCAGTCGGCGCGGCCGCGGCGCCTGCCCAACTCGGACAGCGCCCGGCCGTCGAGGCCGCGCTCGACCGCCCGCATCAGCAGGTCGCGCAGCTCGCCGGCGAAGGCGTCCGCGGCCAGCGCCGGACGCAGCGCGTCGGGCCATCGGGCCGCGGTACCGGCGAGCAACTCGCGCACGATGATGTCCTGCTCCGGGCCGGCGAACAGCCGCGGCGCGGGCAGACCGCGGGCGACGTTGGCCATCCGGAGAACGCCGAAGGCGTAGGAATGCAGGGTGCGGGCGATCGGCTCGCGCATCGTCCGCCCGAGGCGCGCGGTGACGCGATCGCGCATCTCACCTGCGGCTCGGCGGCTGAACGTGACCATGAGGATGTGCTCGACCGGGACGCCGCGCGCGACCCGGGCGACGACGCACTCCACCAGCGTCGTGGTCTTGCCGGTACCGGGCCCGGCGAGGACGAGCAGTGGCCCGCTCTCGTGGTCGACCACGGCCCGCTGCGCGTCATCCAGCATCGGCGCGGCGGCCGGCGGACGCGCGGCGCGCACGAGGCGGTACGCCGGTTCGGTCATGCCGCCAATCTCAACACGGCCGACCGACAATTCAGTCGGCGGCGCCCAGTTCTTCGAACAGGGTGAGCTGCAGGCCGCCCGGCGCGGCCAGACGGGCGTTCAGCGAGTCCCACGGCGTGCGGGTCGCTTCGGCGACGATCGCGGCGCCGGCCGCCGCGAGACGGCGGGTCATCCCGTCGGCGTCGGTCACCTCGAAGGCAATCCGGACGGGTCCGGCGACCCGCCGGCCGACCTCCACCTCGTCGATGTACTCCGCCTGCCGGGCGTCGGCCAGCTCGACGGTGGCGCGGCCGGCGTCGAGCAGCGTCACCCGCCCGTCATTCGGGGCCGTGTACGCGGCGCGCTCGGCCAGCCCGAGCGCGTCGCGGTAGAAGGCGAGCGCAGCGTCGTAGTCGTCGACCGTGAGGACCAGTCGTAGTTCCCTGACGGTATCCATGGCCTCACCACACCACATCACGGGTCGCGTATTGCCCTTGCCCCGGGGCAACCTCGTACGGTCAGCCCGTGGGCGACGGGCTGATCAGCGTGGGGCGTCTGGCCCGTCGCGTCGGACTGACGCCGAAGGCGTTGCGGCACTACGACCGGGTCGGGCTGTTCGTGCCGGTTCTCGTCGACGCCGCCGGCTACCGCTGGTACGCCCCGGCCCAACTCGACGCCGCTCGCCTCATTGCCCGGCTGCGCGCCGTGGACGTCCCCCTGGACGACATCCGCCGCTGCCTGTCCGACCCCGACCTCGTGCGCGATGTCCTGCAAGCGCACGAGCGGCGCCTGGAAGCCCGACTCACCCGCCTGCGCCGAGACCTGCACGAGATCGTCCATCTGCTCGCCGACGAAGGAGAAACCGCCGTGACCGACGAACCCGAACCGCTGGACCACCGGCGTCTGGGCACCACGCTGTTCAACAGCACGTGGGACCTGATGGAGAAGGAGGATCGCACGCCGGCCGAGGACGACCGGATGCTGCACATGGCCCACGCGTCACGCTTCCACTGGGGCGAGGTCGGCACCACGGCCAACCTGGCTCGGGGCGAGTGGCAGTGCTCGCGGGTGTACGCGGTGTTACGCCGCCCCGAGCCGTGCCGGCACCACGCGCAGCGCGTTCTCGCCCTGTGCGCCGAGAACGGCATCGTGGACTGGGACCTGGCGTTCGGCTACGAGGCCCTGGCCCGGGCGTACGCGATCGCCGGGGACAGCGAGGCCGCGCGCGAGCAGACCGAGCGGGCGCTCGCCGTCGAGATCGCCGAGGACGAGGAGCGGGCGCTGCTGATCGCCGACCTCGAGACCATTCCCGGTCAGGCCCCCTTTTGGTGATCTGCCG